>JAICQQ010000113.1 GCA_025937785.1 Polyangiaceae bacterium | reverse complement strand
CTTCCAATCCCTCATGATCGCAGCGTCATGCTCCAGCCATCGGCCCCACCTCGGCATCGGTTGCGCTTCTTCGGGCACGGGCACGTTTACGTTTACGTTTACGTTCACGGGGCCATCGTCCAATTCAGGGACAGGCCCTAGAAAGCGTTGTTTATTTTCGTGGCGAATCGAAGATTCACCACACTAGCGCTTCGTCGAGCGGATGAGCTCGCGTGCGGCCGCTTTCATCGCCCCGTAGGCTTCTGCGTACTCGCGACACTTGGCGCCGGCGGAGGCGCTCGTGCATTTGACCTTGCCCGCGCTCCGGCCCGTGAATTCGAACCACTGCGAGGCGGGGTCTGGAATCTCTCGTTTACCGTCGAACCTCACGATCACTTCAGGGTGTCTTGCGTCGATGGTCTCGCGCGGAAGGTGCGCGCGCACGTCATTGCGTGGCAACGAGACCCACGCATGCGTGACCACTTCGTACGGGCCCCAGTTGGCGCCAGCGACTCCTGGTAGGCCTTCTTCGAGCAGGGCATACTCTGTGGCCGCGAGTGAGCGCGACCCCAGGTGCAGCCGCTTCAGGTGTACGAGATCGAGCGCGGGCAACAGTGCTGGGTACGGCGTCCTGTTGCTGAACCACCACAACGAGAGCACCTCCAATTGCGGCAAGCCGCGCAGAAACTCGAAGTCCGCGATCGGCTGGTTCCAATCCAGCGTCCCGTAGATGTCGAGGTATTTGAGCTGCCCGAGCCCCGAGAGACCACTGAAGTCGCTGACCCTGCGCAGGTTCTCGAGATGGAGCGCCCTGAGCCGCGTGAGACTTTGCAGCGGTGACAGATCGTCGAAGCCTGACACGTACTCGAGGACCAACTCTTCGATGCGCGCGAGGGGTCGCAGGAACTCGATGGATTTGGGCCGCGCGTGGGTGATTCTGAGTCGCTTCAACGAGGTGAGCTTGCCGACGGCGTTCAGCTGCTCGTGGCTGGGTTCGTGCAACGTCAGCTCTTCCAGGTTGGGCAAGGTCGCGACGCACGCCCAGTTCGCTTCGTCCTTGCCGATGGTGACGATGGTCACCTCGGGACTGCCCGCGGGCACGTCGCCGATGCGGTAAGCATGGCGATCTCGATTCGGAATCATCGTCCAGTAACCGCCGTCACGGTCGAGTAGGTCGCCAAAGTGATGTCGCACGGACGCGGCGTCATGATACACCGAGTCGCGCGTGAATCCACTTCCGACTCAGAGCTACGTCGAACAAGCCGCGCGCTGGCCGCGTGCGGGGCGTCACATCCTGGCGCACTTCGACGCGTCGTCGGTCATCGTGTACCAAGCCTACCGCCCTTCGATTGCCCGCTACGCGGTCGAGCATGGGCTGTTCGGGGGCCCCGAGTTCAGCTTCTCGCGCATGAGCTGGATCAAGCCGAACTTTCTCTGATGATGTATCGTTCAGCATGGGCGACGAGCCAGGGACAAGAGGCGGTCCTCGCGATCCGACTCTCGCGAAGCTTCTTCGAGCAGCTGCTGCGCGAGGCGGTGGCATCGAGCCACGCTGCCGATTCGGGGGAGACCCGCGAAGGCTGGCAGGCCCGGGTGCGCACGTCCGAAGTACGGTTGCAGTGGGACCCCGATCATGGCCCCACGGGCGGCAAGCTCGAACGCCGCGCCCTGCAGCTCGGTCTGCGCGGCGCCACGCTGCGTGCCTTCGCCACGAGCGAGATCCGCGAAATCGTCGACATGACCCCCTTCGTCGCCGAGCAGAGGCCTCACGCTCGGCGCGAAGGCTGGGCAGAGCTGCAAACTCCCGTCGAGGACGTGTACCGCCTGCTCGATCCGGCGGTGGGTTCGAACATCGGGATCGATGCAGGGTAAGGTGCGGATGGATTCGGAGCTAGTAGTACTCACCCCAGCGACCCCGTCCGACGGCGTTCTGTTGTCGAATCTGCTCGAGCTCTACATCCACGATCTGAGCGACATCTTTACGCAGCTCGAGCTCGGGCCAGACGGTCGCTTCGGTTATCCGAGGCTGCCGCTTTACTTTTCGGAGCCCGATCGTCGGCTTGCCTACCTGATTCGCTACGGCTCACGGATCGCTGGCTTTGCGTTGGTCATGCGAGGCTCGCCCGCGGTCGAGGAGGTCGATGTGCACGATATCGCCGAGTTCTTCGTCATGCGCCGGTACCGTCGTAGGGGAGTGGGCCGGCGCGCGGCGACCTTGCTTTGGCAGCAGTTGCCGGGCAAGTGGACCGTGCGCGTCTCCGAAGGCAATCCCGCGGCACTGGCGTTCTGGACGCGTGCCGTGGCAGAACACACGGGGGGCAAGGCGACGCAATGGACACGCCCAGGTGACCCGCGCGCCTGGCGGGTGCTCTACTTCGACAGTCATGAGCCGGGCCCCGGTTGACCCCATGACTCTGGAAGCGCTCATCGAACAAGCGCGGGTGTGCGTAGAGATGGAGCAGGCGCTCGACCGTGAGCTCTTACTGGCGCTGGATGCTGCGCGGGGAAGTTCGCTGTGTTTTCTCGACGAACTCGAGCTCGAGGTGCTGGCGGCCCGGGGACCCGCGGGTATCACCGAGTGCTCGGAGGGTAGTCGCCTGTGTGTGGCGGCCGATAGCGAACCTCACCCGCTGGTAGTTATCCGATCGCGCGAGGTCCAGCTCGAGAGCCTCGCGCGGCAACGGGCCCCGGCGGTCCTGCTGAGGCATCTCGAGCGCGAGCTCGACGAGCTCAGGGCTGCGTCCGAGGAAGTGTTCGACTGGAGTAGCATCAGGCGTTACCCCGAGGACGCGGCGCTGTTCCCGGCGTACGTCCACGACCTCAGGTGGATTCGCGCGATCGGGTCGATCGTGGTGGCAGATTCTTCGCCGGGCGAAGCCGTCCGGCTCTACACCGAACTCGAAGGTCCCGGTGCTTACTTGACGAAGCGCGCTCCGAGTGGGCACGGCCGGCCCAGCGCGACCCATTTCCTCGAGTGCGCGCTCGACTTTCTGTCACAAACGCGCCAAGGGTCCGATCAAGATCTGATGCCCGAGATTGCCGTCGCGGCGCTGATGGCCACGACGCACGCCGACGCGAGAAGCGCGTGGCGCCGATTCGTAGACGTGTGGTGGTCGACCTGGCAGGTCGAGTGACTGCAGCCTACGAATCGTGCTACGGCGTGGCAACGTTCTACGCCGGAGGTCGAGGATGAAAGCAGTGGTGATCGGGGTCGCGAATGACGTGAGCATGGATCAGATCATGGCGGTGTTCCCGCGACACAAGCTGGTCGTGGACCAATTCGTGGCGCGGGGAGAGGTGATCGGGATCGGCCCTTTCAGCGATCGCAAAGGAAGCCTGTCGATCTTTCGTAGCCGCGAAGCCGCACAAGCGTTCATCGAGCAAGACCCGTTCCTCTCGGAGGGCATCATCAAGTCGTACGAGATTCGGGAGTGGGTCGACGAGATGCTCACATAACGCCTGTCGGCAGGGGCGCTGACACCCCTAGGCGCCCCCCGTTCTCACCCTCAGCGGCCTGCCGCCGCTCACGCTCTCCCGCAGTCCAGTCGTCACGCCACTCGCTGGGTCCCGGCGCCACTCGCTGGTCCCCGCTCCGCTCGCCGCGATGCTGGTGGAAGCCACCCGCACGGCGTCTCGCAGCACCGATCGAGCGAGTGGTTCCCTGACTTTCAGCGCCTTCCGCGCCCGCTTGTGGGCCATGAAGCCTGTGCCGTAGTCGCGATCGGCTTCCAGAGCATTATGCGCCGGGCACCTGAGGCCAAGATTCTCAGCGGTGTCCGCACCACCTTTGGCCCAGGGCTTCTTGTGAGCGAATGGCAAGCCACGTGTCGCGTTGCAGCGGTGGCCGTCCTCGCCGACGAAACCACAGCGCGTCTCATCGCGAGACCCGGAAATTCTCGGCAGGCTTGTAAGCGGCGGCGCCCTCGCGAAACGACGGTTACTGCGCGATGCAATCGCGTTGCATGGCTGACCAAAGCACGGCGGCGGCCACCTTGGCACCCTCGGCGGTGGGGACGAAGTCGCTCCGCATGTATTCGGCGTAGTGGCCGGCGAAGCTCGCCCGCAAGTCCACCCAGTGGCAGGGCAGCGGAGCATTGGCACACGCCTGCTCGAGCAGGGGCCTGAGCACGTCGAGCTCGGCGAGCAGCAGCGCATCCATCGGATCAGGGTAATAGAACCAGACCACGTCCCCGACGCCGTCCGCAGCCATCCGCGAGAGGACCTGGTTCGCGCCGGTCACCACCTCGACCATCAGCGGGCAATCAGCAGTTGGCGAGGGATCACACGAGCGGACCAGCAGGTCGCTGCCGCCGCCGTTCATGATCACGACCTTCACCGGCGCTTCGCTGTGGGCTGCACTGTATCGTTCCGAGAGCAGCAGACCAGACATGCTCAGCGAGTTCTGCGTACTCGATGTGTAGTTGCGATAGGTCTCGCCTGGCGCGAGCGCCCCGGCGTCGCGCGCCAGCGCCTCGAGTTCCGTGATGATCGCGCCGTCTTGCGCGACGAAGACGTCTCCGAGCCAGACGACCTCGTCGCCGCTGACCTGGCCCTCGGCGCAGACTCCGCCGAGGTCGCTCGGGCCTGGATCGCCAGTGGCGCGGCAGAACCCGGAAGAACACTGAAGACCCGAGGCGACCGGGCCGCAGTCGCGATCGGTGGTGCAGGGTACGTCGCAGATGGACTCCGCTTGCGTGTCGCCGCAGCTCCCCGAAAGCCGCTCGACGGTCGATACGCATTCTGCTTGGCTGTGCATTCCGGAGCAGTCCCGTGCGGCGGTGCACGGCGCCGAGCACACCCCGCAGGTGCAGCTCAGGCCGGGGCCACAACTGTCGCTTTCGGGAGTGCAGATCCTCAGAAAGTGTGTCTCCCCATCGGTCGAGGTTTCGATGGTCGAGCCGTTGCAGCACGACATCCAGAGCACGACACCCAACGTGCTCAGCCAGCGCGTCAGCAGGGCGACTCTATTCAGCAGAGCGGCGCTATTCTTCGGGGTCATTGGAGTCACTTTCTTCACCGATCAGGCATTGTCCGACATAGATGACGACGCGCGTGTGTTCCTCGGGTACGCCGTGCTCTTGATTGAACTTCGCGGCTCGGTCGCGCATGTTGCCGAGCTCGGAGCGGAAGCGCTTGAGTGTGCCGTACACCTCTTCAGCCATCGGGTGTCCGGGCCACATGCTCATGGTATAGGTGCTGCCACCCACCGAGTCCGCGAGCTGCGGCGCGACCGATCTATCGGACAAGCGACTCATGATGGTGGCGACCAGCGCTTTGAAGTGGTCGAAGACCGCCGCCTCCCAGCCGGCGTTCGATCCGAGTGGGTGCACCAAACGATTGGCCTGATAAACCGGCAGCCCGTCACGCTCGGTGCACGCGAGGCGTCCTTCACCCACGAGGCGCTGCACGATCGGCTCGATGCGGTCCGTGCCCATGCGCGCGCGCCCGGCGATCTCGTCGAGTGACAACGGGGGTTCACGGAACATCAAAGCCAAGACCAGCTCGTCCAAGCCTTCGTCGCCTCGTGTCTCTTGCAGGGCTAGCAACTCTTCGCTGGGCGCGGCTCGATACGTCGTCGTGGTGCCCGACTTGGTGCCGTGAACGAGCTGGCTCTCGCAGAGGTCGTGCAGCACGGCCTTCACTTGAGCTTCGTCGTCGCTCGAGAACCGCTCGAAAATTTCTGCACGGCTGGCGCTTTCACGCGAACGGAGGTGATCGAGGATCGCTTCCCACAGCGACGAGCCACGATCGGTGACGCTAGCGCTGAGCCGCTGGATCTTGCGGCGGTACGTGCGCAGTCCGAGACCGAACATATCGGCGCTCACCTTGCGACTGACCTGTTGGCGCTCGAGTTCGCTGACCAGATCCAGGAACACTTGATTCGCGACCGTGGCGAGTGGCGCGCGCAACCCCCCCGAAGTCGCGAGCTGGGCAATCAGGATCGTGGTTTGACGAACGATGGCATTGATGAGGAGGTCGACGGTCATTCCGCGCAGTTCGGTCGAGTTGTGGGCGTTCAACGTACACCGACTCGCGGGTCAGTGCAGGGGGGACGAGAATGCCCCCCGGGTCATGCCGCCACCGCTGAATGGTTCTGGATTGGCTATTCTTTGCTGGCGGGTACGTTGAAAAGATCGCGCCTGCTCCATTTAGTCTCATTTTGGTACGTACGCGACGGATCGCTCGCCGCGACACGGGGATTTCGCGCATGGGTGCCCGGCGTTACAGGACGCTATGGATTCGGCGATCAGCACCGCGGCGCGCGCCCTCTCCGTCGCTGATCCGTTGACCGCGCTCAAGCACGTCGCACTCCGGTCGGACGCCCCCGCGCTAGCGCTGCGCGGAATCGCCATGGCGCAGCTCGGGGAGTTCGCCCACGCCAGGACGCTCTTGGGACGCGCCGCGCACAAGTTCGGTGAGCGCGAGCCGATCGCGCGCGCGCGCTGTGTCGTCGCGGGAGCCGAGGTGGCGCTTGCCACCCGCGATCTGGCCGGAGCCGATCGCGGGCTCGACGCGGCGGCGGCGCTGCTCGCCCGGCGTGGTGACCACGCCAATGCTGCGTTCGCGCGCTTGGTGCAGGTGCGGCGCTGGACATTGCTCGGTCAGGTCGAGCGCGCCGGCCGCGTGCTGGACCAACTGGTGCTCGCCGAGGTGCCGGCGCGGCTGCAGGCCGTCTTGAACCTGGCCGCCGCGGACTTGGCGATCCGGCGTGTCGACGCGCCCGGCGCCGCACAGTCCTTCGCGCGCGCACTGGACGCGGCTCGACGCTCGCGCATCCCGCCGCTCGTGGCCGAGGCGGAAGCCGCCGAACGGCAGCTGGCGATCCCAGTGGCGCGGGCACGCGAGCGGCAGGGCGAGCGCTTGCTGCTCTTGCACGAGCTGCCGGCGGTGTGGGCATCGGGAAAACTGGTGATCGATGCCTGCCGGCGCGAGTTGCGCCTCGCCGGCCAAATGCTGAGTCTGGTGACGCGGCCCATCTTGTTCGAGCTGCTGCTCGCGCTGGGCGAGTCGGCGCCCGCCGACGTGGCGCGCGACGCCCTCATCGGTCGAGTTTTCGGCGCGAAGCGGGTCAACGACTCGCACCGCGTGCGCTTGCGCGTCGAGCTCAGCCGCCTGCGCCGGCTATTGCGCCCGCTCGCCGAGGTGCGTGCTACCGCAGCCGGGTTCGCACTAGTGCCACGCGACGGCGGCGGCTGCTGCTTGCTGTTGCCTCCCGCCGACAGCGACGCGAGCGCGCTCTTGGCGTTGCTCGGTGGTGGTGAGGCCTGGGCCACTTCAGCGTTGGCGCTTGCGCTGGGCAAGAGTCAGCGTGCGGTGCAGCGCGCGCTTGGGACCCTCGAGCGCGACGGCAAAGTGCGCAGCGTGGGCGCCGGACGCGCACGCCGTTGGATCGCGGCGCCCAGCGCTGGATTCGCGACGACATTGTTACTCGTCGCCCGCGAAGCGTTGGGGTAGCTCTTGGGCATGGCAAAACCCACTGCTATCCGCACTCAATCCGCCGAAATCGTCCGTGAATATGGACCTTTTCCCGATGCTGACCAAGTCCACGGCGTGACCTTCGACGGTGCGCGCACCTGGTTCGCCACCGGCACGCACTTGCAAGCCTTCGATCCCACGACGGGCAAGCCAGGCCCCAAAATGGCGGCCGCCTCGGATGCGGGGACTGCCTTCGACGGCCGTCACTTCTACCAGATCACCGGCGAGGTGATTCAGAAGCTCGATGCTCGCAACGGCGAGCTCGTCGGGACCATCCCCGCGCCCGGGCGGGGGCACGACTCAGGCTTGGCTTGGGCCGAGGGCAAGCTCTGGGTCGGGCAGTACCGTGATCGCAAGATTCACGCTATCGATCCGAGCAGCGGCGAGGTCCTGAAAACGATCGAGTCCGATCGCTTCGTCACTGGGGTGACCTGGGTGGAAGGCGAACTGTGGCACGGCACGTGGGAGAACGACGAAAGCGAGCTGCGCCGTGTCGATCCTGAAACCGGCGACGTCCACGAACGGCTCGAGATGCCGCCGGGCGCGGGCGTCTCCGGGCTCGAGAGTGACGGCGGCGACACCTTCTTTTGCGGCGGTGGCAAGAGCGGTAAGGTGCGCGCCGTGCGCCGTCCGCGGCGACGTTAGGAAGCCCTTCTCCCCGCCACCTCGGGGACGGTGGTCATTCGCTGGCAGCCAAAAATCGGCCCGCGCCCGGGCCGAGGCCCAGGCCCCGCGGGGGCGGGCGCCCGTCATGGTCGCGGTAGGCATCCGGAAACTAGACGCTCGGGTGATGTCCACGGAGCGGAATGATTGCGGAGCACCTAGCCGCCTCGGAGTCCTGAGGTATCATCGCTCTGGGCATGGCGCGCGCATGAGGAGCGACAATTCATCGCAAGGCCCTGGGTCCGAGGCGGCGGAGCCAGCGCTGTCCGAGTCCGCGCCGCTCCAGCCGGGTCAGGTGCTCGCCGGCAAGTACCGAATCGAGCGCGTGCTCGGCTCCGGCGGAATGGGGATCGTGGTCGCGGCCCGACACCTGCAGATGAAACACCGCGTTGCGCTCAAGCTGCTGCAACCCGAAGGGCCCGTTGCGCCCGAGGCGGTTGCCCGGTTGCTGCGCGAGGCGCAGCACGCGACCGCGATCCAGAGTGAACACGTCGTCCGCGTGACCGATCTTGGAGCGTTGCCGAACGGGCGACCCTACCTGGTGATGGAGTACCTGGAGGGCTCCGACCTGGGGCAGCTACTCCAGCGCCACGGGCCGCTGCCTGAGCGCGTGGCTGTCGATTATCTCTTGCAGGTGCTGGCTGGGGTAGCCGAGGCGCATGCGCTCGGCATCGTTCATCGTGACTTGAAGCCGACGAACCTATTCTTGACGGAGCGCTCCGACGGCGCGGCGCTGATCAAGGTGCTCGACTTTGGTATCTCGAAGTTGACCAAGCCCAGCGGTACGACGTTCGAACTCACCCGCACCAGCGGCGCGTTGATGGGTTCTCCGTTATACATGGCGCCCGAACAGATTCGTAGCGCGAAGCTCGTCGACATTCGGGCCGACGTCTGGTCGCTCGGCGTCATCTTGCACCAATTCCTGACGGGGCGGCCTCCCTTCACCGGGGACGACCTGGCCGGGGTGTTGGCGGCTATCATCGCCGACCCTCCACCTTCGGTGCGCGAGCACGCCGGGCACGTGTCGCCGGGGCTCGAGCACGTGATCTGGCGTTGTCTGCAGAAAGACCGCAACCACCGCTACCAAAACGTGGGTGAGCTAGCGACGGCGCTGACCGCGTTCGCTTCGGAAGAGTCGCGCGGGCTCGTACGCAGGATCGTCGCGACCGTCGGCCGTGGGGGCGCGGTGCTCGCCGAATCCGCGCCTGGGGCCGTGGCGGCCGCTTCGGGACCGCGGAGCTCGGGCCCCACGATCCCGTCGGAGCCGCCGCCTCACAGCAGCGTCGGCGCGACGGCCACTGCGTCAGCGACCGCGTCGGCGTGGGTGCAGCCCACGGCACCCGCCAAGCGCGGCCGCCTGCTGAAGGGCGTGGCAGTGCTGGCCTGTGTCGGTGGTCTGGTGGCGGTCCTCGCCTACGAGCTGACGAACGCGGAACACACCCCGGCCGCAGCGCTCTCTGCGGGGCCCGGCGCAGCCGGTTCCGCGCCTCCGGTGGAGCAGCGCGAGCCAGCGCTCCACGCGCGTGACGTCGACACGCGGCTCGCGCCGGCGGCGGTGCCGGATTCGGTAGCTCCCCCCGATCCAGTGCCCGCGACGAGCAGTGCACAGCCCCCGGGTACACCCGGCAACGGCGCGTCGCGGCCCGCGGCGGGGGCGAGCCAGGGACGGGCGCACGTCTTGCCCCCCAAGCCGAAGGCACCGAAGCCTTCGGCGAAGAAGTCAGCGAATCCTTCCGCGGTTCCCGACGTGAGCGACTTGATCCATGAGCGACACTGATCCGACCCGAGCCCGACGTTGGCTGCGCCGAGCACTGCTGCTGCTCGGCGTGCTGCTGCTGGTGACCGAAGCGAACGCCGAAGCCTATGACAGCGCAGGCGCCGAAGTGCTGTTTCGCGAAGGCAAGCAGTTGATGGATCAAAAGGACTACGCCGCGGCCTGCCCAAAACTGGCGGAAAGCTATCGCCTCGATCCGGCGACCGGGTCGCTGCTGGCGCTGGCGCTTTGCTACGAACGGTCCGGCAAGCTCGCCAGCGCGTGGGTCGCCTACACCGATGCTGCCGCTCGGGCCAAGCGCGAAGGGCAGGCCGACCGCGAGCGCGGCGCCGAGGCGCGCGCGCGCGAACTCGAGCCCAGGCTTGCCAAGCTGATCGTCGAGGTCGAAGCGCCGGACACAGCAGGTCTCGAAGTGATTCGGGACGGCGTGCACCTGGGACCCGCCGCGTTCGGCACCGCGATCCCCGTCGACGTCGGCGAGCACGTCGTCGAAGCCCGAGCGCCTGGCCGGGATCCCTTCCGCGAAGTGGTAGAAGCCAAGGGGTCCGAGGCGCTGACCGTGGTCGTGCCGGAGCTCGCGCGGGTGCCTGCTTCCGTGTCCACCGCATCGTCCCCCGCCCCAGCCGCTACCGCCGCGTCTGAGCCGGCGCCAGCCGACGACCCCGATAGCAGCGACACCGGCGGTGACTCGACGCTGAGCACCGCCGGCATCGCCGCGATGGCAGTGGGGGCCGTGGGGCTCGTCATCGGCAGCTACTATGGCCTGCGTGCGCTGTCGCTCAAGAAGGAGGCCGACTGTCCAGCGTCGTGTGAGGGGGACGCGTACAACAAGCAGCAGCAGGCCTACGATGCGGGGAACGTCTCGACCATTGCGTTCGTGGCTGGCGGCGTGCTGGCCGCAACGGGCGCGACGCTGTACGTCGTGAGCGCGCCCGACGACACCGCGGCGAGCTCCGCTCCTGCGGGCTATGGCGTCGTGGTTAGCGGGCGTTTCTAGCCAAACTCAATAGGCGCAGCGGAATCCGAAGCGCTGATCGGGTTCGTTGTCGCCGTCGCGATAGCTGGGGTTCACGAACCTATCCGCGCTGACGTAGCTGCCGCCGCGCGGTACGTAAACGTCCGGCAGGCACTCTGCAGGGGACATCGAGTAGTCGCTGCACCAGGTACTGCTGGTCCACTCCCACACGTTGCCGGCCATGTCGTAGACGCCTTCGGGGGTGGCTCCGTCCGGGTACGACTTTACGGCCGTCGTCGCCCCGACGACGCCGTTCCAGTTGAGTCGGGTGGAGTCGAGCGCTTGCTCGCCCCAGGGATAGCGCCGGCCTTCGTCCCCGCGGGCGGCATACTCCCATTCCTGCTCCGTGGGCAGGCGCTTGCCGGCCCAGTCGCAGTACTGCGCGGCACGCTCGTAGTCGACGCAGCCGACCGGGTGATTGTCTGGGCGCGGTGTGGCTTCGGGGCACTGCCCCGGCAAGTCGTCGCGCGGCGGATCGCAGCCCTCGTCTTCGACGCATTCTTGGTACTGGGCCACCGTCACTTCCGTCTCGTCGATGCAGAATACGTCGAAGTCAGGATGGATCACCGGAAACGCGTTGTCGTCTTCTACGCCGCTACCGATCACGCCCGTCCCCGCGGGGATTTCGACGAGCGCCGGACCCCGCAGGTCTTCGCCCTCGCAGGGGCCGGGAGGATCGATCACACCGGTGGTGGCCGTCATCGACGCGGTGACGCTCATCGAGGTGGCGCCGCCCATCGAGGTGGCGCCGCTCGTGGAACTAGCGCTGCCGGTGGAGCTTGCGCCGCCGGTGGAGTTGTCCCCGCTGCCGCTGCCGCCACTGCCGCCACCTGTGGTGTCGTTCGTCGTCTGCCTGTTCGTGCTGCCCCCGCTGCCCCCCATCGAGCTGTCGCTGCTGCCCCCCATCGAGCTACCGGCGTCCGTGCCCCCGGAGCTCGATGTCGCGCCGCCATCCGGATTGCCGCCCCCACTGCCACCGCTGTCGGTCGTGGCGTGCGTCGTGGACGTCGAGCCGCTGCTGCCGCCCCCTCCGTCCAGCGTCCCGGTGCCGCCGTCGCCCGTGCTGCTCGAGGGGGTCGGTTCCTCGATCGAGAACAGCTGATTGCAGCCAGCCAAAGCCACGGCGCCCACCACGCCGAAGGCCACCAGGTTCGAAGATTTACGCAAGCCGGAATGCTCCCACCCGCGGAGCATACTGCACCCCGAGCCCCCCAGCTAACCAGGAACGCTGGGTTCACTCAGGTTCGTGGCGGGTGCAGCGATCGCTGGCCGGGCGGACAGGGTTCGTAACAGCTCAGAGTTCGGCGCAGCCCTCTTGCAGCGAGCACATGTTTTCGTCGAACTCGTCACAAGCCGTCGCAGTCCCGGAACAGACGAAGTTTTCGCTCGCCCAGACGCAGCCCACCAGCAGCGCGCAGTCGGTTTCGGAGGCAACGTCGACGCAACCATCGGTCAGTCTGGTGGAGCAGGTCTCCGTGTCGGCGTCCCACTCGCAGCCCGCTTGCGCTTGGCACGCGGCCGAGGCTCCGAACGAGTCACAGCTCACCACTGGCATGCACGCTGTCAGCCATTCGCAGCCGCCGGCTTCGCATGCGCTGCGATCGCCGTGCGTCGAACACTCCTCGTCGCCGTCGCACGCACCGTCCATGCTGCAGCCGCGCTGCGTCGCGCAGCCCGTGTCCGTCGTGTAGCTGCTGCATTCGACGGCCGTGCCGCCGCAGACCGGTTCTGCCGTCGATCCGCCCGCGGAGCTCGAGGCGTCGGCGCCTGCCGCGCCGCCTTCTCCGGCAGCGCCCGCGTCCCCCGCGGCACCGCCGGCGGCGCTGGAACTACCTCCGGAGCTGGTCCCTCCGGTCGCTCGTGTGCCCCCTGAACCGAGCGAGCCCCCGACACCTTCGGTGCTCGAGCTGCCACCGGACCCGCCCGCCGCGCCGCTGCCCGGGCCACCGCTCGTCGTGCTGGTCGCCGCCGCGGTGTCGCCCGGCTCCGAGTCGTCGCCGCCGCAGGCGCTCGCGAACGTACCCAAAGCAATGAAAACGATAGAAACAGAGCCGAGTTCGACGCGCTTGTTCATAGATCTCTCCCTCCGAGGAGTTGAAGCAGTGGAAGCTGGTCTCGATTGGGTGGAGCCTCGAAGGCTGCGTTATCAAACGTTCGGCTGCGCCTGTACTTCTCGTAGAAAGTTACAGCACCGGATCGTCGCGAGCCGGCGCTCTGCGGCGCGTGTGCTGTGCGCTACCATCGCGGCGATGACGAGGCGCGCTTTGGAAGTATGCGTCGGCGTGGCGACGCTGATGGCTATCGCTGCCTGCTCGGATGCCGAGCGCACGAAGTCCGAGGGAACAACCACGTCGACGACGTCAGGAGTCACGTCGACCGCGAGCGGCGCCGATGGTGCGACGTCGACCTCGACGAGTGGCGCCGCCACCACGACCACTGCATCCGTCGGCGGTGCGCCGACCGGCAACGCGGTGACGAACGCCGCGGGTCCCACTACGACGTCGGTGAGCACGTCGGGCGCCGGTGGGGCCGCCACCAGCATGGCCTCGGCTTCGACATCCACCGCCGGCGGCGGCGACGCCCTCGAAGCGCTGCGTCAGTACCTGGCGATCGCGCGCGCACAACGTCCCGAGCTCGCCGGCGAGGACTTCGCCCGGGTGCCCCTGAGCGCCGCAGAAGCCGGGACCGCCCGCGACTTGATCTGGGAGGATCACGCCGCGTTCATCGCCGCCGATCGCGCCGCAGAAGCCACGGCCAAAGCCATCAAGCTCGGCGACCGCACGCTGCGCTACGACTTCACCACCTTCGGCAACGAACCCGAGACCGGCCACAGCCTGTACATCTCGCTCCACGGCGGAGGTGAGGCAGACGCCAGCGTCAACGACGATCAGTGGGAAAACCAAAAGGTCCTCTACGAGCCCGACGAGGGCATCTACCTGGCCCCGCGCGCGCCCACGAACACCTGGAACCTCTGGCACGAGGCGCACGTCGATGTCTTGCTTCAGCGCCTGATCGAGAACTTCATCGCGATCGAGGGCGTCGACTCGAACCGTGTCTACGTCATGGGCTACTCCGCCGGCGGCGACGGCGTTTACCAACTCGGTCCGCGCATGGCCGACTCGTGGGCGGCCGCCGCCATGATGGCAGGGCACCCTAACGACGCCAAGCCCGACAGCCTACGAAACCTCGGCTTCACCGTCCACGTCGGCGGCCTCGACACCGCGTTCGACCGCAACCTGGTCGCGGCGGAGTGGGGCACACTGCTCGACGCGCTCGAAGCGGCGGACCCCGGCGGCTACCCGCACTACGTCGAGGTCCACCCGGACAAGCCGCACTGGATGGACCTGGAGGACGCCGTGGCCGTGCCCTGGATGGCCGAGTTCACGCGAGATCCCACACCCGATCGCGTCGTCTGGCTGCAGGACGACATCACTCACTCGCGCTTCTACTGGCTCAGCGTCGACGAGGCCAACGCTGTCGGGGGCGCCCGCATCGAAGCCAGCGTGACCGGTCAGACCATCGAGATCGAGAGCAGCGGGGTCAGCCATGTTTCCGTGCGCCTCTCCGACGATCTGATCGACCTCGACCAACCGCTGAGCATCGTTGCCGGCGGCAGCTCCGTCTACGAAGGCGTCGTCCAGCGCACCATCCTCGCGCTCTGGACGACCACGGTCGAGCGAGGCGACCCAGCGCTCGTGTTCAGCTCCGAAGTCAGCGTCGACTTGGAGTAGGCAGCGCGGGCAGCGCCCCTGTAGGTGGGGCCACCAGTCGCTCCTGAAGGCCTGGAACCTGAAGCTGCGCCGGCTCTGACTCAGGATGCGAGAGGCTGGTGTGGTGGTTGGTGCGACGCCCCTTACCGGTCGTGCGGAATGACTTGGGATGAACGTGCAATCCCCGGGTTTCTGCAGGTCAGCAAGCAAACGTGGCCGTCTAACGTCTCATCTCGCGACACCGTGAACACTCACAACTCGGGCAACTCGGCGAGCCTTCGATGTCGGCGTACTTGCGGGCGTGAATTCGAGCGTGACGGGCTGACACGGCCATTGCAAGTGGACCCTACTCGCCTAGAATGCGGCTGGTCGAGGTTTGCTTGCCCCCTGCTTTCGAGCAGGGAAGGCACGCGCTTTGTGACCTGAAACGAAAGGATCTATCGATGCGAACATGGACTGCGTGGGCCGGGCTACTGTGTGTGCTCGGGCTCCCTGGGTGTAGCAAGCTCGCAGACAAGCTCGTCGAGAAAGCTCAACAAGAAGCCCAGAAGCAGGCAGCGACCACTGAAGCCAACCAGGCCGAAGAGGTCGACAAGGACGGCGAGTTGGCCGACAAGCTGTCGAACTATATCTCGTGCTTGAACGGTGCCACGCGCAACGTGTTCGACTCGAAGAACCGCTACCTCGATTGGGTCAAGGACGAAAAGGTCGGCCCCACCGGGAAGGAGCGAATAGTATACGGGGTCTTCAAGATTCACCAAAGTGACAGCTGCATCAAAGATCTCGACGCGGCGAAGGCCAAGAAGCCGCCACTCGCCGAGATCGAGGCTGCCGCTCAGGCGTACCGCACGGCGCTCGAGAAAGTGACCGCCGAAACGAAGGCGGCGGACACCTACTATAGCCAGCAGGACTACAAGGACGACAAGTTCGCCAAGGCCAAGTCGATGCACCCCACGCTGATGGCGGCCTTCGACGGGTTCAAGGCGGCGAACGAGCCCTTCGAGGCGAAGGTCGTGGCCATGAACGAAGAAGTAGGCAAGCGCCAACTCGAGAAGATCGCGAAGGACCCGGATCGGAGCCTGGAGTTCAAGCAGCGCACCGTAGTGAACGCGGCCAAGGTGCTGGTGAAGAGCGCCGAGGTCAAGACGCTGGCCGAGCTCGATCAGGCCAGCTACGACGCAAACCTCGAGGCCTACTCGAAGACCGTCACCGAGCTCGACGACTATGCGACGAAGAACGCCGCCGAGGCGAGCAAGGTCACGCTCTTCTCGAGTTTTGTCGGCGACTCGAAAGAGCTGCTGAAGGCCGCGAAAGAGCTGTCGCGGCGCAAGCGCGACAACAAAGACTTCGCCAAAGAGCGAGCGATGTTCGCTCACACCGTCGAAGGTCACCCGGCGCAGGTGATCGACAAGTTCAACGAGCTCGTCCGCGAGTCGAACGGTCTCCGGTACGATTCGCTCTACCGCGATAAGGCGGAAGCCAAAGCCAAGGCGGCTCAGGCCGCTCAGTAGCTCGAAAGCAAGAACCAACTCGTTACCGTGAGTGCGCGGCGACCCTTGGGCCGAGACGCAGGGTCGCCAGCGCTGGTTGCGAGTCGAGAGCGCGGCCGCTCTCCAGTGTGTTGGGCGGCCGCTTGACTTTCCGGCTGAACTAGGCAGAGTCGCCGCGTTCGCGCGCTTCCCTCTGCCGTGCTCGTTCGCGCGGCCGGCGCAGCCGTCTCGTCTCATGCATGCACTAGAGCGTTTGCTGGTCACCCTCGCCACGCTGCAGGTGCGGCGTCCGTTCTTGGTCGTGCTGGTGGCTGTCTGTTCGATGGTGCCGTCCGCATGGCTCGCGGCGGGGCTCGAAGTGCGCACTGGGTTCGGAGAGCTGCTGCCGGATACGAGCGCCAGTGTCGTCGAGCATCGCAAGGTCTCCACCCGGCTCGCCTCGCAGTCCACGCTCGCGGTGACCGCGGAGGGTAAGGACACCGCCGTCCTCAAGCGTTTTCTCGTCGAAATCACCCCGAAGCTGCGCGAGCTGCCGAAGGAGTGGGTGAGCAGCGTCGACAACGGGCCCCGCGAGGCGACGCAGTTCTTCGAAAAGCACAAGCACCTGTACGCGGATCTGGCGGATGTCGAGCAGCTTCACCGCGACGTCATCGAGCGCTACGACTGGGAGGTCGGCCGTGAGCTCGATCTCAACCTCGACGACGAACCTCCGCCAGCCTTCGATCCGAAGGCGATCAGCGCCCGCCTCGAGCGCAAGCTCACCGAGGCGAAGGAGTCGGCTCCGGGCACCGACGGCTACTACCTGGGTGAAGGTGGAAAGTTCGCGGTCATCATGCTGCGTACACCGCTCGGTTCGACGGATCAACGCGCGTTCGAGATGCAAGCGCGCATCGCGAAGATCGTCGAACAGGCAGGCTACACCAAGGCCGATCCGAGCTTCCGTTACGGGTTCGCCGGCAGCCTGGTGACCGGCGCGGAGCAATACCGCGCGGTGACGCGCGATCTCACCGAGGTGGGCGCGATCGGCTTCGTGCTGGTGCTGCTCGTCGTGTACCTGTTTTTCCTGCGTTTCCGGGTGCTGGGCGTGATGGGGCTGTCGATCGCTATCGGCTGCTTGTGGTGCTTTGCGTTCGCCGAGCTCACGGTGGGGCACCTGAATGCCGCCACGAGCTTCCTGATCAGCATCGTGGCCGGGAACGGCATCAACGCCATGGTGGTGTACATGGCGCGCTACCTCGAGGCGCGCCGCAGCGAATCGCTGGCAGTCCCGGAGGCAGTGCGGGCCGCCAGCCTCGGCACCTATCAGGGAACGCTGGCCGCTGCCGTGGTGTCCGTGGCGGCGTACGGCGCGCTGATGCTCACGGAGTTCAGAGGCTTTCGCCACTTCGGCGTGATCGGGGCTGCCGGCATGATGTTGTGCTGGGTCGCCACCTACTGTGTGTTGCCGGCATTTCTGGTGCTGTGTGAGCGCTGGCGCCCGCTCGCGGGCTCGCGCGATTTTCGCGATCGTCTGGCAGGGATGTACGGCCGTCCCTTCGTTTGGCTCGCGAAGCGCTTCGCGCTGCCAGTCAGCATCGTGGGCGTGCTGCTCGCCGTCGGATCGGCGGCGCTGACGCTGCTCTACTTCAAGGGCGATCCCATGGAGTACAACCTGCGCCACATGCGCAACGACCAGCTCTCCGAGACGTCCGCCGGAAAACTCGGCAGCCGCGTCAACGACCTGGCGGGGCGCTTGAACCAGAGCGGCCGCGCCGTGGTGGTCGACCGCCTCGATCAGGTGCAGCCGCTCGTGAAGGAGCTAGAGCGCATTCGAAACGCAGCTCCCGCAGAGAAGAAACCCTTCGGAGCCGTCGCCAGTATCTATTCGCTGTTGCCTACGGATCAAGAGAAGAAGCTCCAACTCTGGCGCGAGATCATCGAACGCACCGACAAGGCGGAGAAGAAGGGCCTGCTCGCAGACGAGGATCTGAAGTTGATCCAGGAGCATTTGCCCAAGTCGCTCGAGCCGATCGGTCCCGCTGATTTACCGCCGCTCGTGGCCAGGCCTTTCGAAGAGAAGGACGGCAGCCGCGGCCGCATCGTTTACGTCGCCCCCACGCGCGGCAAAAGCCTGTACGACGCGCGCTACCTGATGCTGTGGGCGGACAGTTTCCGGGAGGTCCGCCTGCCGAACGGCGACATCATTCGCGGTACGGGTGAAGCAGTCATCTTCTCCGACATGCTGCAGTACATCGCCCGTGACGCGCCACGGGTAACGCTGGTCAGTTTCATTGGCACGGCCCTCGTGATCTTGTTGGCCTTTCGCGGGCGGCGCGGCGGGTTCCTGGCCCTGGGCAGTCTCAGTCTGGGCGTCACCTCGCTGGTGGCGGTGCTCTACCTGACGAACGCGAAGCTCAACTTCCTGAACTTCGTCGCGCTGCCGATCGCCATCGGTGTCGGCGCGGACTACGCGGTCAACGTGATGAAGCGGCGCGAGCTGGAGGGTGAAGAGGGCATGGAGCGCGCGTTCATCGAAACCGGGGGTGCGGTCGTCGCCTGCTCGATGACGACGCTCTGTGGTTACGCTGCTTTGTTGTTCAGCATCAACGGCGCAGTGCGCAGCATGGGCTTCGCGGCAGCGGTAGGCGAGCTGGCCACACAGCTTTCCGCGATGCTGGTGCTTCCAGCGGTGCTCTACATCGCGGCCCGTCGCCGACTGCGGACGAACTTGGCCAAGCCCGCGGGTTCCGCGCCGCCATCCCCCTGAATTCGACCGACAACGGGCACCTCAGCGCGAGCGTGCCCGCGCGTGCGCCGCTCCCGTCGGCGCCTCGCAGCGTGAACGCACCAAGCTGGCTTGCCTCCCCGGGCTTCGGGCGGCATTCTTTCGCACCATGGAGATTTTGACTCAGACCTTGAGCCTGTTTCTGCACGTCGACGAGCACCTGGCGGTGTTCATCCGCGACTACGGCCTCTGGGTCTACCTTATCTTGTTCTTGATCATCTTCTGCGAGACGGGTCTCGTCGTCACGCCCTTCCTGCCGGGCGACTCGCTGCTCTTCGCCTGTGGCGCTCTCGCGGCTAGTGTCGAGGGCGGCCTCTCGATGACGATTCTGGTGCCGCTGCTCATCGTCGCAGCCGTGCTCGGCGATGCGGTGAATTACAGCATCGGATACAAGGTAGGGCCGGGTTATCTGGAGAAGGGCAAACTCCGCTTCGTGAAGAAGGAGCACCTGGAGAAGACCCAGAGGTTCTACGAAAAGTACGGCGGCAAGACCATCATCCTCGCGCGCTTCGTGCCCATCGTGCGCACGTTCGCGCCCTTCGTCGCTGGCATCGGCCGCATGGAGTACAAGCGCTTCGGCCTGTTCAACATCGCAGGCGCCATCGCCTGGGTCCTGATCTGTGCGTTCGCCGGTTTCTTCTTCGGCAACATCCCCGTCGTCAAAAAGAACTTCGAGATCGTGATCCTCGGCATCATCTTCGTGAGCGTGCTGCCGATCGCCATCGAGATGGGCAGGGGCTGGGTCGAGAAGCGCCGCGGCGTCGCCGCCTGAGCGGGGTCCGCGCGAGCTTCGACCCGACGTTCGCCTGCCAGGCTGCTACGGGGTAATTGGCCACATTGTCAGGGCAGCTGCCGGCGCCATGTTCTGGTGATGCGTCCGGTAAGTTCGTCGTGCATCGCCGTGGTTCTGGTCGCGCAGACTGCGTGTCAGGTTACGCCAGAACCGCGGGACGCGCCGAGCAGCTCCGCGCCTGCTCCCGCGGCACAGGCGCGCGGCGTCGTCTCGCAACCCGTTCATATCGAGGCGTTGGACCCCAGCGCGGTGCCAGCGACTTACGTGCTGCGCGGTGGTTCGCCGGGCAAGCAGCGGATGGTTTTTTTGCACGGCATGTGCGGGCATGCGATGGGCTACGCGCAGTCGTTCCAGTTCAGCGCGGCCCGGCATGGCCGCATCGTGGCTCCCCAGGCCGACATCGTTTGCGGCAAGGGTCCCTGGGCGAAATGGTCCAACGATCTGGCCGCGCTCGACGAGCGCATCCAGAGCGCGTTCATCGCGCTCGGCGATCAGCCGCCCATCGATGACATCTTGGTGATGGGATACTCGCAAGGAGCAACACGCGCCGTGGATCTCGCGCGCAAGTATCCCGATCGATACTCGCGTCTGATCAGCATCGGCGCGCCGGGCGTCACCAAGCCACAGGGTCTTTCACATCTGAAAGCGGCCTTGATGATGGCGGGCGAACGCGATCGCCAAGATCAGATGAAGACCAGCGCCCGCCTGCTCAGCGCCAAGGGCATCCGCTCCGAGTTCCGAGAGATCCCCAAGGCCACCCACGGTTCGATGGGTCCCCACCCGGAACTGACCATGTCGGCGGCGCTAGATTGGGTGTATACGAGCGCTACGCCGGCCCGCTAACAGGAGATCGCCCCAATGCTCACCGATGCAATCAGAGCCCTCGAAGACCAACTGTTGCTGCCGGACGTCCGCGCGTCCCGGAGCGCTCTCGATGGGCTGGTGTCGGATCAGTTCATGGAACTGGGCAGCTCGGGCCAAGTCTACACCAAGCAAGAGATCGTCGCCCAAACGCTGGCGATGCCGACCGTCAACGTCAGCGTCAGCGACTTCCAGGTGCTCGCGGTCGCCCCGGACGTCGCGCTGGCGACTTATCGCACCGGGCGATCGATGCGAAGCTCGATCTGGCGGCGTGAAGGCGAGTCCTGGCGCATCGTGTTCCACCAGGGCACACCGATCATCCAGGACTGAGCGCTCTCCGATCGTACCGAGCTCCCACGTCGACGACGACGAACGCAGCGCGCTTGGCACGCGCGCTGGTGCCTGCGACACTCCCGGCCATGAAGACGTGTCACAGCTGCGCATCGTTAGCGAGGTGGAGCCGGCCAGCGAACGCAATCGTTCAGCGGAAGCCGGGAGTGCGTCGGCATTCGTGATCTTCGCTACGCGCGCTACGTCAGCGATGGGGCGATTTCGAGCTGGCTCGATAGCACGAGCTTAGCGCGCCGAGGGGGCTTCGGGTTCCGCGGGCGTGGGGACCAGCAAGATGCATTCGCGCACCCCTCGACCCTGCACGGCGCGCACCTGGAACACCACGCTGCGGAAGGTGACCTGGTCCCCGACGACCGGGGGGCGATTGAGCAAGGTGAGCACGAGGCCGCTCACGGTGTCGACTTCGTCATGGCGCATGTCCAGGCCTAGCTGCTCGCCCACCTGGTCCAGGCGCGCGATGCCGAGCGCGCGAAGCTCGCCGTTCACCTCGAACACGGGTTGCGGCGTCCCGCTGCCTTCGGAGATTTCGCCGACGATTTCTTCGAACAGATCCTCGATGGTCACGATGCCAGAGGTGCCACCGTGCTCGTCCATCACCACCACGAGCTGCGTGTTCTCGCGGCGCATGCGGCCGAGCACGGTATCGAGCCGGGCTGTCTCCGGAACGAACGGCACCTTGCGAATGACGTCGTCGCTCAGAGGTTCCCCCTTT
Organism: Polyangiaceae bacterium; assembly: GCA_025937785.1. Classification (GTDB taxonomy): domain Bacteria; phylum Myxococcota_A; class Polyangia; order Polyangiales; family Polyangiaceae; genus JAICQQ01. The sequence continues at coordinate 4,599 of JAICQQ010000113.1, read as the reverse complement.
ACCAGCAGCCCCAAAATGTCACGGATCAGCACGATGCCCACGATCTGGTCGAGCGTTCCGTCGTAGACGGGGTAGCGGGCATGCCGGACGCTGCGGGCCACCGCGCGGACCTCTTCGGCCGTGGCTCGACGCGGCAGGCCGACGACGCGCACCCGCGGAGTCATCACTTCGACCGCCGTGAGCTCGCCGAATTCGAACAGCTCGGCGAGCACCGAGCCTTCCTCTTCCTTGATCTCACCTTTCGCCACGCTCTCTTGGATCACGAAGCGCAGCGTGTCCGAGCTCGGCGAGGTGACGGTCGCCTCGCGGCGAATGCCCAGAAGTCGCAGCGAGCCGTCACCGAGCGCGTTCAGGACCACCACGAGCGGATACATGGCGGCCCCGATCCAGCGCATGGGCGAGCTGATCCAGAGCGCGGTACTTTGCGCATGGCTGAGCGCCAGTGTCTTTGGCACCATCTCGCCCAGCACGATGTGCAGGTAGGTGAGCGCGCCGAGCGCCAGCGCGCTCGCGACCAAGTGCACCGACACCCACGACTCGACGCCTAGCTCTTTCAATGGACCCACGAGCGCGTTCGCTACCAGCGGCTCGCCATACATGCCCAGACCGAGGCTCGCGAAGGTGATGCCGAGCTGCGCAGTGGCGATGTAGCGATCTTGGCGCCTGGGGTCGGCGAGCACGTCGAGCACGAGCTGCGCTGCCCGGCTGCCTTGCGACGCCTGGTGCTCGATGGTCGCGCGCGGCACTCCGATCAAGGCGAACTCGGCTGCCACGAACAGCCCATTCAACAGCACCAGGACGATGATGACGGTGGCGACGAGCATCATTTCACCTCCGTGCTTGCCGGCGAACCTTCCAAGATCGGTGGTGGTTCGGAACCCACGCGCGGGTGGACCACGACCCAGCGCACGGTGGTCGGGCCCATCTCGTCGATGCGGAAACGCACGCCGTGGAGCTCGAGGCTCTCGCCCTCGTTCGGTAAGCGCCCCAGCTCTTCGATGATGTAGCCGGCGATGGTCGCTGCGGGGCCCTGCCAGCGCGCGCCGAGCCAGGCTTGGGCCTCTTCCACGCCCATCCAGCCCGGGAGGCGCACGGTGCCGTCGGGTCGTGCCACGGCGGCGAGCTCGGGTTGCTTCAGTTCGTCGCCGATGTCGCCGAACAGCTCGATCAGCACGTCCTCGATGCTAACGATGCCCTGCACGCCGCCGAACTCGTTCACCACGATGGCCTTCGACGCGCGCTGCTCTTGAAAGAAGCGCACCAGCCGGTGGGCACGCAACGACTCGGGGACGAACGGCATGGGCTGCACCAGGCGCGCGAGTTCGGGCAGCTCCCCCTTGGTGGCGTAGGTGCGCAACACCATCTTGGCGCTGACGGCGCCCAGCACCTCATCCAGCGTTTCTTTGTAGACGGGCACGCGGCTGTAGGGGCTCTTCAGCACCTGTTCCAGCACCTCTGAAGCCGGCGTGGACGCCTCGATTGCGACCATGTCTTGGCGCGGGGTCATCATCTGCCGCACGGTCCGGCCGGACAGGTACAGGCCGCGCTCGAGCCGGCGGTGGGCGGCCTCACTCAACTTGCCGCCGCGGCGCGACTGATCCAAGAGCATCCCAATCTCGGCCAGCGAGTGCGCATGCTGGTGACCCCCTGGCGTCACGCGCAAGGGCTTGAGCATGACGAGCGCGCTGCCATTGAGCAGCCAGATGAAAGGGCCGTAGACGGAGACGGACCAGCGCATCGGGATGTAAGTGAACAGGGCCGTCTGCTCCGGAAACTGCAGCGCCAGCGACTTGGGGATCAGCTCGCCGACGACGACTTGCAGGCCTGTCAGCGCCAACAGCACGATGGTGAACGCCAGCGAGTGTCCGGTGGCGGCGTCGACCTCGAGCCAGACCTCGAGCTCTGGGCCCAAAGCGAGAGCTACGGTCGCCTGGCCGTATGCGCCGGCAACCAGACTCGAGAGGGTGATCCCGATCTGACAAGCCGCGATGTAACGGTCGAGCTCCACGCCGTTTTCGAGCACGGCCAACAGGCCCGTCGCGCGGCGATTTCCAGCCTTCGCCAGGGCCGCCAGCTGCGGCCTTTGTACTGCTACCGCCGCAAACTCTGCGGCCACGTAAAGCGCGTTGACGGCGAGCAAGAACGCCAGAACGACGAGGACCGTGGCCGTCATGAGGAAACTTGCGTTGATGCTACAGCGCCAGCGACGTCGTGACTATCGGCAGCACAAAGTCCTGGATGGCAGGCCTGTTTACTTCCGGTCATTACCTGCGGTACTCAACGGCCCATGAGTAGCGGAACCGCTCGTGTGGCCCACCCCGGCGCCTGGGTACCAACGTCCTATTTGGCAGAAGGCATCCCCTTCGCGATGGTGATCTGGGTAGCGGGGACCATGTTCAAAGACCTGGGCCACTCCGACTCGGAGATTACCCTGTCGACAGCGAGCGTGGGCATCATGTGGTCTCTGAAGCCGCTGTATGCCGGCTTCCTGGACATGTTGAAGACCAAGAAGTTCTGGGTCTTGTCCATGGAGTTCGCGATGGCGGTCCTGTTTGGCTTGGTCGCGCTGTCGCTGTCGCTACCCAATTACTTCACGATGATCATCCTGCTGCTGTGGCTGATAGCTTTTGCGTCGGCCACACAGGACATCTGCGTCGACGGTGTATACATCACCTCCCTCGACAAGGCACGTCAAGCCGCTTGGATCGGTTGGCAAGGCGCATTCTGGAATGCCGGCCGCATCTTCGCCACGGCACTGGTCGTCGGCATCGCTGGTACGCTCCAGAGGTCCGGCAGCGATCCGAAGACCGCCTGGGCCATCGCCCTTGCGGTCAGCGTAGCGACCATGGCCGGGCTCGGCATCTATCACTATTTCAAGCTGCCGACCGGCTCGGTCCCCGCGCGGCCTGAAAGTGGCGGCCAGGTGATGCGCACGTTCCTCGATCAGTGGGTGGACTTCCTCAGGAAGCCCCACATCTGGATGATGCTGCTGTTCGTGTTCCTGTACCGCAGCGGCGAAGGCTTCTTGTTGGTCGAGGCGCCGTTGTTCATGCAGGCAGGGATGCACAAGGGAGGCCTGGGCCTGTGCGCGACGGCGAGCGTTACCGCCGAGTGCCCGCACATGCTGGCAGACAAGGCCTGGATCGACGGCCTTATCAGCACGGCTGCTAGCCTCGCCTTCGGCATCGCCGGGGGCGCGTTCGTGGCGAAGTTCACGCTCAAGCGCACGATCGTGATCATGGCGCTGTGCATGAACATCCCCCATGCATGTTTCTTGTATTTGAGTCACGCGGTGACGCCCGAGGCACCGCTTTCACTCACGACCATCGCGACGCTCGTCACTATCGAGAAGGCCGGCTACAGCTTCGGCTTCGTCGCCAACATGCTGTACATGATGCAGCAGATTTCCCCGGGCAAGTACCACATGACGCACTATGCCTTCTGCACGTCGCTCATGAACCTGGTGCTGATCCCGACACAGATGGCGAGCGGACCGCTGGCGGACTGGATGGGCTACAAGACCTTCTTCCTCTTCGTGCTCATCGCTTCGATCCCATCAATCATTGCAGCATGGCTCGCGCCGTTCCCCAACGCAGCAGCCCCCGCCGAAGGTGGCGGCGTGGCGAAGCACTAGCTGCGGTTACTCCTGCTCGACACGGTCTCGGTACGCTCGGATCATCTCCGGCGTCACGTCGGGGTCGTAGCAGAGCGGCGCAGCTCCCCCCCTCTCGCGAGTAAGCGCTGCGGCTTATCCGAACGAGCACACGTATTCGGCGATACCGTCGGCGACGCGGATCGTGAAGCCGCTCTTGCCGGGCACGTCGAAGCTCGACCCGGCGCCGTACTCGCGCGCCTCGCTGGCGCCGTCGAGAGTGACGTTGCAGCTGCCGGCGATGATGTCCATCCGCTCGGGTGCCTCCGTGCCGAAGTGGTACTCGCCGGGGTAGATGAGCCCAAGGGTCTTCTTCGATCCATCGGCGAAGCGCAGCGTGTGGCTCACGACCTTGCCGTCGAAATAGACGTTGGCTTTGGCGACTACGGTGACGTTCGAAAACTCGGGGCTCGGCATGGGCAGGAGCCTACAGCCTGTTGACAGCTTGGTACAACACCGCCCTTCTCGGGCGTGCACCACGGACATAAAGAGTGCGGGCCCCCTGGCAGAAGCTGAGCATCCTGGCGCACGACATCACCACGACTTTTCAGCTCAGGACGATCGCCCACGACCGTGCCCCAACCCCCAAGCGCACGACGCGCTTCTCTCTAAAAAGCATCGCAACCCTGCGCTTCGGGTGGCTCACCAAGGCTGCCAGGCTTGTCCATCCCGGTGGTCGCCCCACGCTGCGCCTTGCCGACCATGCGGCGAGACGCGCCGCTATCCACAGATCCAAGACACCCTCGCCGAAGCCGCCTCGCTTTGCGGTGAACGAGCTGACAGCAGCAGAACCGACGGAGGCCGGCTCGCCCCGGTGGCGAGCCGACCCCAAGCTGGTGGCTCAGCGGCGATTGTCGTGGCGAGCGACCTTGCGTGCGAGATCATGAACCAGCTGCACCATCTCGACCAGGGAATCGAGAATCTTCATGCGCGACTCCTTCTGCAAT
>JAICQQ010000111.1 GCA_025937785.1 Polyangiaceae bacterium | reverse complement strand
GCGGCAGCCGATCCGTGGCGGGCCTCCCTCGAATTCGCGCCGGGCGCGGCGAGCACTGTGGTAGCTGGGCGGGCGGATGTTCAGGCTTGCTCCGTGGTGGCGGTTGGGCGCGGCTCTCGTGGCGTGGGCGCCGCATGCCGTGTCCGCCGAACCGGCGCCGTCCTTGCCGCCGGCTCCGCCCGGGTTCGACGGCAAACACCCGCTGTCCCCCGACGACTACACGCGCAAGAACGAGGGTGGCTACTTCACCGGCTTGCCGCTGTTCAACTTCGACCCCAACACCGGTTTCGGCTTCGGTGCTCGCGCCTACTACTATTACAACGGAGACCGCTCGGACCCACTGTTCGCCTACACCCCTTATCTGCACCGCGTTTTTCTTCAGGCGTTTGCCAGCACGCGCGGACTCCAGTTCCATTGGCTCGACTACGACGCGCCGGCCGTCGCTGGCACGCCCTACCGCATTCGATCGCAGGCCATCTACGCGCGCAACACCGACCAGCACTTCTTCGGTGTCGATACCATGGCGCCGCTCAGCTTCACCGGGGCGGGGCGGAGTTTCGACCGCTTCGCGGAGTACGAGGACGCTCTACGCGAGGTCAGGCCCGATGGCACGACCCTGTCGCGCTACGATCACTACGACGTGATTCGACCGCTGTGGCTGATCAGCGTAGAGCGGACCTTCTTCGACGGCGTGGTGCGTCCGCTCTTCGGGTTCGGCTTTTCGTACGCGATCATCGAAGACTATACCGGGGAAACCGTGAGCGCGGTCGACGCTGCCGGCGAGGAGGTCGAGGCAACCATGGCACCGACCCGTTTGAGCGAAGCGTGCGCCGCGGGGCTGATAGGGTGCGACGGCGGCTGGGACAACGGGCTGCGCCTGGGCCTTTCCTTCGACACGCGAGACTTCGAACCCGATCCGAACAGCGGAGTGTTTGCAGACGTAGCGCTGGACCTATCGACCCGGGCGCTCGGGTCGGACTACGACTACGCGCGCCTCTTGACCTCAGCGCGAGCCTTCGTGAGTCCGCTGCCCAACATCGCAGATCTGGTGTTGGCGTTGCGCGGCACGTTTCAGGTGCAGTCGCAGGGTACGCCCTTCTTCTCATTGCCGATGCTGCCGTACACCGAAGACTTTCGCACCGGGCTGGGCGGGCACCGCACGCTCCGGGGTTTTCAGCAAGATCGATTCATCGGTCACGTGCTGGCCCTGATGAATCTGGAGGCTCGCTGGACCTTTTACCGCTTCGCAGTCTTGCGACAGAAGTTCGCATTGATGGTAGTGCCCTTCGTGGACACCGGCCGCGTGTTCCCCCGTGTTGGGGATTTCACGTTCGCGGACTGGCGTCATGGGCAAGGTGCCGGCTTTCGGGCTTCCTGGAACCTGGCGACCGTCATTTGCGTGGACTACGCGTTCAGCAGCGAAGACAGTGGGCTCTACATCAACTTCAACCACCAGTTCTGAAGCGTCCGGATCGTGGCAGCACGCACCGTGCGTGGCGGTATGCCACCGGCCATCCGTCGCCTTACGCGCGCAGAGCCAAGCATCTTCAGGAGGTGCGCATGGTATGTGGATTGCAAAAGCGCGCTGCATGCAGGCCGAAGAAGTAGAGATCCAGGAGATGATCAGCGAAGGCGGGCCGGTGCGGGCACCCGAGTCTGCGACCGAGCGCGCGAAGCAGCGGTGGCCACGGCGGGGGTCTCCGAAAGCTGCCGCGCTCGATGCCACCCAAGGTAGAACGACCTGGTTCAGGCGGAAGTTGGAGCGTGTCTCGGAGAATCTCGGTCGAAAGTACCTCGAGCTCTTGGGCGGCGAGGGCAGGATGTCGGAGACCGTGCGCAGCGTCCCCAAACGCATGCGCAAAGTCGCCAACCGAACGCAGCTCGTGGTGGAGCTCATCGACGACGTGCGCGACGGTACCTATAGGGACCTGTCGTGGCGTTCGATCGCCATCGTCTCGGCGGGACTGTTGTACAGCGTCAGCCCCGCGGACGTGATCCCCGAGTTCGTGCCGTTCCTCGGGGCTCTGGACGACATGGCGGTGTTGGCGCTCACGACGCGATGGGTGAAGCGCGATCTGCTGGCCTACGCCCGCTTCAAGGGTTACACCGAGAGCACGTATTTCTGAAGCGTCCCGCAAAGGCTGGCGCGCCGCTGCGCGCGCTGGAAAAATCGGCGGGCTCTGAAGTCTGCGACATGCACTTACACTGCGCGCTCGCTATCCAGTGGACTTCGGCTTTGCTCGGGCTTGCCATTCGCCGCTTCGCCCGTTGAATGACCTTGCCGAGGCCTTCATAGTGACTGCATGCGGTGGCGCCTCACATACTTGACCTTACCTTTTTTGGCGGCTCATTGCTCCGCTCCGCCGCACTCCGACCCTTTCGAGGGCGACGGCGGAGCCTCTTCGGTGGACGTGACCGCTTCCGCGTCGACGACGAGCAGCGGGGGCGGTTCGGTGCAGACTACGGCGACGGGGAGCGGTTCGGGGGCGACCCTCACGACGGAGACGTCGAGTTCGACGTCGCCAGGTGGCTTGGGCGGGTCCGCGGGCGCACCTCCTGGGAGCGACACCGGAGGCAGCGGCGCAGGCGGCGACAGCACCACGACGGCGAGCGGCGGCAGCAGCACCACGAATAACGTCGGTGGCGACGCTGGGAATGGCGCGACCGGAGGCAGCGCAACGACGAACGATGCCGGCGGTGCCGGCGGCACTGGAGCCAGCGGTGGTACTGGCGGTGCATCGTGCACCCCGACCGAAGAAGTCTGCGACGGCGAAGACAACGACTGCAACGAGAGCGTCGATGAGGAAGATGTATGCCCCGAGGGATGCCTGGGCGCGAGCTTCGACGCGCGCTCGTACCTGTTTTGCGATCGTCCGCGCGTCAGCGGCGGTAACAGCGGATCGGCGCGAAGCTGGCAGCAAGCCATGCAGTACTGTCAGAATCGGGACCTCAACCTGGCGCTGATCGAATCCGAGGAAGAGAACGCCTTCATCTACAAGACGCTGCTTCACCTGGAGCTCGGCGGCGACGTGTGGATGGGCGCGACCGATCAGGAGGACGAAGACCTGTGGAGCTGGGCCTTGGGCGACGACCCGGACGACTGGATCCCGTTTTACGATCAGTTCGACGAGGAACCCATCGACGACGCGTTCAACGATTGGCGCGAGGGTGAGCCCAACGACGACGGCGGTGAGGACTGCGGCATCTTCGAGGACCTCGGTGGCGACGAGTGGGCGTGGGACGACCGCGATTGCCAGACACAGTTCGACCTGTTCGTGTGCGAGTCAGTGGACTGACTCGTTGCGATGGGCGGTGCCAACCCGCTCATGCAGGAGGTGACCAGAGGCCCTCGATGGGGGAGACGCCCTCTTTGAAAAATACCTCGTCTTCGAACGCCGGTAATGGGTCGCTGGTTCCCAGGTAGGCTTGGGCGATCGTCATCCAGAGATCGTTGATGGATCGGCCACCACTCTCGAAATTCTGAAATTGCCCACCTTGCATACCGAGCGCCCGACCGCCGAAGATCATGGCCGGCAATGGGTCGCGCCGGTGTGTGGTTTCGGCAACCTCGGTAATGTAGGGAATCACCGTGTAATCGAGCAGATTCCCGCCGTGGATGTCGGTGGCATCCTTGAAAGAATTGATGAGCTCCGCGGTTCGGGCGTTGTACCAGGTCTGCACGTTGACCAGAAACTCGATGACATCTGCCGCCTCGCCCCCGCTGGGCGGTCGCTCGAGCGTATCGGCGGCGCTGCCAATGCGATGGCTCAGCGGGTGATGCATCAGGATCTTGTTCGCGTTCGGATACATGTTCGCGAAGGACACGTGGTTCGTTCCCGGTGACCACTGGAACGTAGCGACTCGAATCAGGTCGCATTGGAAGGCCGCGCGAATGATGCCCGCGTGCAGCTCGCCGACTTGCTGATGGATTCCTTCGTCCGACTGCGAGGTCTCCTCGTTGTTGTAGTTGAACATGGATCCGCTCTCGCCGACCGTGTTGGGAGGCGCCGCGGGCGGTGTGCACAGCGCCGCGCCCGAGCCATTCTCGATTTGTGCCGCGAGCTGCATTTCGATCTTTCGAACGACAGTTTCGTGTTGCTCGATCTTCGCGAGCTGATCGTGCGGGGCGACCGTACGCAGATAGGCGAACTCGTCCAGCGAATAGTCGAGCACGCTCTTGCGCATGGCCAAGGCGCGCCGCAACTCTTCGTCGTCTGCTCCTGGCATGAAGCTACCGAACAGCTGGTTGTAGAGCTGGAGCGGGCTGAGCTCGGGCAGCAGCGGGACCGCCTCGTCGATGCGGCCGCTGCCGCAGCCACCGGCGACGCGCGCCGCCGCGATGTTGTTCTTGGTGTACCCATACGACAGGCATTGCGTCGAGGTCTCTTGCGAGTCGACGCGGGCGTCGCAGATGGCGTTGGCGTAGCCGAGGCCGTCCGTCTTCAGCGCGGGCACGTGCTTCAGGAAGATCTGGTCGAAGGAGGGCCCGCCCGCGACGCCGTCGTCCGCCTCGCCGCCGTTCGAGCGCGTGCCTGGTACGCTGGTACCAGTGGTGACCATCGGCGTGCCGGATTCGTGTCCCCCGCCGCAGCCTTGGTCGATGCCACGGCAGTTCAGACCGTAGAGCACGATCATGTCTTCGCGCAGCCCGGCTTCCTCGAACGGTTGGAGGATGCGCGAGGTGGTGTAGGTCGAACCGCTGCCCGTCGGCAAGAAGTGGTACTTGATCGTGCCCACCGGCCAGTGTGTCATCAGAAACCGTGGCGGTGGTGGGGTTCCTTGTGCACCCGCCTCGAGATTGCGCAGCAAGATGCGCAGCCCGACGGCGCCGCCGACAGCAGCCAGGAACGAGCGCCGGGCGAGACGATACGAGCGCCTCATGGTGCCTCTCCTGCCAGGCGAGTGGCCAGCGTCGGCGACACCGCGATTTCTCGGATCAAGTCAGTGAATGTTTGGGGCGTGCTGTTGAAACGGTCCATCACGGCTTTCACGGTGCAGCTGTCCGCTGGTAGGTCTTCGGAGACTTCGGCCAGGGCGTAGTCAATCAGGTGTTTCGCCATACAAGTCGCAAACTGCCCGTTCAACGCCACGACGTTTGCTAGTTCGGGCAGTGTATTCGTCAGCGTTCCATCGGGGAGCTCGACCGCGGCGTTGATCGGTCGTCCCTCGGGGTCCGCCGTGCGGTACTTGCCGATCACGTCGAAGTTGTCGAGGGCGAGCCCGTACGGATCGATGCTGCGGTGGCAGGTGAAACAGGGCGGGGTGCTCATGCGGAGGTCCGCCTTCTCACGTTCGGAGGCGCCCTCTAGCCCGGCGGTGGCCTCTTCGATGTCTTCCGCCAGCTCTTCGGGGAAAACGGGTACCTCGGCGCACAAGATCGTGGCGTTGACGAGGATGCCGCGCCCCACCACCGATGGCACATCGGGCCGCGAGCGGGCCGTGAGGAACCCGGCGTTCGACAACAGGCCCGAGCGATTCGCGTCGAGCTCTGCCTTGGCGAATCCATCAGCGTCCGGCGTGCTTCCTGCTGGCGGGTAGGCGACGCCGTACAATGTCGCCAGGCCTTGGTTGACGAACGTGGTTCGTGAGAGCAAGAGATCGTTCAAGCTTCCGTTCCAGAGTTGGTGATTGATGAACAATTGCGTCTCGCGGTACATCGAGCTCTTCAAGCCCTCGGTGAAGGTCGGCGCGACGGCGGGGTCGATCACCACGCTGAACAGCGACGGCAGCTCGAAATAAGCAAACACGGCAGCCTGCAAGTTCTCACGCGCGGCTTCTGTCAGTAGCAGCCGGTCTGCTTGCTCCCGCATCGTTTCCGGCGAGGTCAGCGCACCGCTTTCCGCTGCGTCGAGCAATTCCTGATCGGGAGGAGCGTCCGTGATGAAGAACGCCATCTGACTGGCGAGCTCGTGCGGCGCCAGGGTTTCTTGGAGGGCAACGTTCGTACCGAACTCCGTCCGATACAGATAATGGGGCGACTGCATCACCGCGTAGGTGCCGTACCGCGTCGCCTCTTGAACGGTTCCACCGACGGCCACGGCTTCGTCGAAGACTTGGAGCAGACGCGTGAGCTCGCGTTCGGTGAGCGGACGCCGAAAGGCCCGTTCGGCGAGCGATGACACGTACGCTTTGCCACACTCAGCCGTGGCCGGCTCGGTACATCCGGTCACGCTCGTAAAGTTGTCGAAGACGTGCTTGCCGACGGCTTGCGCGATGGCATCGCTGCTCTGCCACACGGTGTCGATGAACAGAGACCCCTCGCGTGGGCTCGCGAGCGGGGGAAAGTCACGGTCGCTCAGGTTACCGATCTCGAAGGTCTCCATGACCTGATCGGCCAGGATGTCGCCGAACAAGGACCGCACCGAGCTCGCGAGCTGGTTGAACGTGAGCCGCACCATGCGTTTGGACGCGGCCAGCGTGGTGGTGCCTTCGCAGTTGTCCGGAAGCGGCTCGGTGGGGGCGGTCCCGCCCGCGCCGGTGGTCGATGTTCCAGCCGTCGTGGCAGCTGCGCCGGTGGTCGTGCCGTCCGCGCCGCTCGTCGCCGTGGTGACGGGCGTGTTGCCACTCATGGGGTACCCCTGCGGAACCACCTCGGACTGACACGCCGCGGTCAATCCCGCTGCACCGAGCAGCGCACACCAGTGCCGGCGTGCTGCCCGCTCGACACGTCGCTCGTTGAACCTTGTCATCGCGCTTTTCGTCGCTTTCGGAACCGTTTCCAATGCAGCTTAGTTTGCCGCTGGATCACGATCCGCAGCTGCGCGTTGAAGTTTTGCGCCGGGGTCGGAACCGCGCGAATGACTGGAAACGGTACCTGAACGACGTGGCTCGAGCTAAGGCGCGCGAGGGGCTGCTGGAACCCATGCCAGTGCTGCCGCGCCGGTGAAAACCGCCAGGCCTGCCAGCAAGAAGATCGTCGGGTACCCCGCGACTTCGGCGATGGCACCAAAGCTGACAACACTCACGGCGAAGCCGAGGTTGAAGGCTCCGTTGTAGCTCGTCATCACGATGCCCCGGGCGCCGACCGGGCTGGTCTCGACCAGCAGGGCGTTGAGCGCCGGATACAGGAGCCCGTGCGATAGACCCAGGCCCAACCCGATGCCGAGCAACCAGCTGGGCTGGAGCCGTGTCGTGACCAGTAGCACCAATCCGTACAGGATCAGGGACACCAGCGCGACCGGGAGCCGACCCACGCGATCCGCCAAGCTGCCCAGCAGGACGCGGACACTGGCGGCGGCCACGGCGTAGCCGACGAACAGCTGGCTCACCGCTTGCGCCCCGAGGCTGAGGGCGAAAGGCTGCGCATACGTCACGAGCGTACCAAACCCAAGCCCCGTCAACGCCGATGCGTAATAGATGATCAGGGAGCGCCGATTCAGGAGCTCGATCCACCTCACGCGGCGGATCGCGCGGCCGGGTGCGGGCCGCGCGATGCCGCGGGCCAGCAGCGCCGCGACGAGCGCGGACCCCGCAGCCAGCTCGAAGCCCAACGACCAGCCGTAGCTCCGCACCAAGCGCTCGACCAAAGCAGGCGCTATCGCGTTCGTACACAAACTAGCGAGCCCGACGAACCCGAGTGACTGGCTCAGCCGCTGCTGAGGAGACAGCTCGACGGCTAGGGTGGCTGCGGTGTTGAAGGCAATGACGAAGGCGACGCCTTGAAGGACCCGTAATGCGTACAACAGGGGCCCGATCTCCGCGACCCACACGTAGCCGAACGCAGCGCCGGCCCCCAGCAGACTCCCGAACACCAAGAGTCGGTGGCGCGGCACGCGGTCGATCAGGACCCATAGGCACGGCACGGTGAGCACGGCCGAAAACAGGTTGACCCCCGTCACGTTGCCGATTTGGGCGGCCGTGGCACCGAGCTCTTGGGCGAGAAACTTCGGCAGCAGAAAGAACGTGGAAAAAGCGAAGCCGAACGCCACGTTGACCAGGAGCACGCGCACGAATGCAGGCGTCCAGAGACTCGCCGGGCCCGTCGCGCTGAGCGCTGCGGTCGCGACGACACTGGGTAGAGGAGGTTCGCTGCTGCTGGAAGGACTGCTGTTCACGGCTGGCTTCCTTTGCCGGAGCCGCGGTGGCAGGTTCTTCGAGCTTGCCCACACCGCGCTTCCAGCGGTTCAGGGCAAGATCGGATACGTTCAGACTCGAACCGCGCTGCCCTGGGTCGCCGTGGAAATCCACGTTACGAGATGGAGGCAGCGCTTATGAGCCACGAACGCATCATTAGCGCACCGCGTTGGTTTCGTCAACGTTGGCGGGGCCATTGAATCGGCGGCAGGGGTCCAGTATGCCGGCCCTGGACCATGTTCCGCCTCCTCAATGGTTTGTTTCTCCCCCTCTGGACCGCCGCCGTTACCGTGACGGCGGTCACCATCGCCAAGCTGCGTCGCAACCACAGCTACGTGACGGAGGGCGAGCGCTTTTGGGCGCGCGGCTTGCTCAAAGCTTGGGGAGTCGAGGTCACTGCCGAGCACCTGGAGCGCCTACCGCCGCAGGGGCCGTACATTCTCATGGCCAACCACCAGAGCCATGCCGATGTGCCGATCCTCTTTGCTTCGTTGCCGCTCATCCCGGGGTTCTTGGCGAAGAAGGAGCTCGCGCGCATCCCCTTTTTGTCGATGGCGCTCCGCGAGGGCGGCCACGTATTGATCGATCGCGCGAGCCGCAACAGCGCGCGCGAGGCGCTGAAGGTTGCGGCTCGCGAGATCCAAGCGGGCAAGACCATCGCGATCTTCCCCGAAGGCACGCGGGGTGGCAGTGACGCGCTCGGCGAGTTCAAGAAGGGTGGCTTCTTGATCGCGAAGAAAGCGGGCGTCCCCGTGATCCCCGTCGGTATCCTCGGTTCGCGCGCGGTGTGGCATCGCGATGCTTGGCTCCCGCGATCGGGTCGCGTTCACGCGCGTGTGGGCGAACCCATCACGCCTGAAATGATTCGCCAGCTCAGCGTCGATGGCCTGTGCGACCGCGTGCGCACGACGATGCTCGAACTGCTCGGTTGGTCGGAGACCGAGAGCGCTCCGGCGCTCGCGCCGAGCACCCCACCGCTCAGCGTCCCTGCGGGTGCCGACATCAACGGCGGGTAAGCAAGCGCCATCGCGCGAGGGCGAGCGCTGCGCCCACCAGGGCTAGGGCGACGCCGCTACCGGCCCGGCTCGCACCCGCACCACGAGCGTCGAGCGCGCAAATCGCCATGCCTCCGTCGTCGTCGCTGGCGCACGGCTCGAATGCGAAGGTCAGCGTGGCTGAGTCCGGCTGCGCGTCTTCGCCGGCGATGGTCCCGAACACTTCGAGTCGATGACCTCCGGTGCTGGGGACTGGCAACTCCAGCCAGGCGGAGTCTTGGAACGCGAGGGTGCCGTACTCGAACCACACCTGACGTGCCCCGCCATCGACGGCGTACTCGAGGCGCAGAAACGGTAGATAGGGGACGACCGCGTCATCGAAGGTCAGCTCGAACAACGGCCGGCAGCTGCCCGTTGCGTGGGTCAGGCTGCCGAGCTGAGTCGGGAGCGCGACCGGGTCGGTCACGGTGACGGTTTGCTGCTCGCCGTCCGGCGTCTCCACTTCGTAGCTGCCGGGCGTCAGCGCCTCGTCCGTCTGCACGAGCACCACGCCGTCGTCGAGCGCTTGGAGTTCGAATGGCACCAGCTCACCGTTCTGGTCGGTGATCTTGAAGTTCGCGTCGGTGGGGCATCCGGTGTGGAACACCAGCGCGGCATCCCCGGTCGGTACGGACGAGCTGGAGCCGAAGGCTGGGGTCGAGCAGGGGCGCAGCGAACCGGTTTGTCCACCGTGGAACCCCCCCCCATCCGCAGCTTCGCTGTTCGCCGAGTCCGCGGAGCAACTCCATCCCCCTCCCAATCCGATGAGGGCTGGAAGCACCCAGCCCCATCCCCGAATCCGCATGACTTCCACTATGGCCGAGCCCCCGCGGCCTGACCAGCGCTAACCAATGCAGTTCAGGACATTTTATGGTCCAGAAACGGGCGCTGGTGTACGATTCTGGTGGATATGGACCACGAAGCTCTAGCCAAACAGCTGATTCGGGCCTTGCGCGGCCGACGCTCCCAGGTCGCGCTCAGCCGCCGGCTGAAGTGCCGCAGCAACGTTATCTATACGTGGGAATCAGGACGCCGCTGGCCGACGGCGGCCGTGTTCTTCCATCTGGCGGAGCGGACGGGGGTAGACGTTGCGGCGGGCATCGCCCAGTTCCTCGGCACCTTGCCGCCAGCGCTCGAGGGTCGCGATTTCTCCCAGCCCGCGACGGTGGCGCTCCTGCTCAGTCACCTGCGCGAGGGCACGACCTTGGTCGAGCTCGCGCGTCGCGTGGGCACCAACCGGGTCAGTCTCGCGCGCTGGCTCAAGGGTGAGGCCGAGCCACGGCTGCCCGAGCTCCTGCGGGTGATCGACGCGAGTTCGCTGCGGCTCTTGGACTTCCTGGCGGGGTTCGTGCCACCCGACCGCTTGCCCGAAGCCCGCGAGAAATGGCGGGTGCTCGAGGCGCAGCGTAAGGTCGCTTATAGCCTGCCCTGGAGTCATGCGGTGATGCGCGTGCTCGAAACCGAGGCGTACCGCCGCTTGCCCCAGCATCAATCCGGGTTCATCGCGCGCCGACTCGGCATCAGCGACGCTGAAGAAGCGGAGTGCTTGCAGGCGCTCGCCACCTCCGAGCTGATCGCCAAACGGCGCAAACGTTGGGTCACGACGCAGGTGCTGACAGTGGACACCCGACGCAACCCCGGCGCCGGTCGCGCACTCAAGCAACACTGGGCCGGGGTGGCCCTGGGCCGCTTGCCGGCGCTCGAGCCTCGCGAAAACGACCTGTTTTCGTACAACCTGTTCAATGTCTCGGAGAAAGACTGGGTTCGACTGCGTGAGCTCCACATTGCGTACTACCAGGAGCTCCGTCGCATCATCAACGCGTCGGAACCGGCCGAGCGCGTCGCCTTGGTGAACGTGCAATTGATGCGCCTGGACGAGCCGGTCGTAGCGGACCCACCGCGCTGAGCCGCGGCGCGAATTTTTCTGGCAACTCGCAGGCGCACCCGACCGAGGTGTCGTTTCGAGTCCCTGGGTCGATCCTACAGTCTCTATTCGTCGCGCTGGAGATCCGCTTGGTTCCGAACACGCTGGCTGGATTACTACAGGCACCCACCATGGCCCGCGCTGCTTCGTCGCGGTTCGTAAGACTTGGTTGTGCTAGCGTACCGGGTGGTTTGGAGGGTTCGGATGGCGCGCGGATGGGACAAGTGGAGTCGGTGGTGTTCAGACGTGTCTAGCTGGTCGGGTGCCAGCATTTTGGCGCTGCTGCTCGGGCTTACCGCTTGCGGCGGTACCGTGGTCGAGGGTGCGGAGGACGACGCGAGCACGGGGAGTACGGGTGGAGTTGCCGACGTCCCCAGCGACTGCGTCGGTGCCTACGATGGCAACTTCGGCGGCGACATCCGCGGGAGCTTGATGGGGAATCTGAAAGCCAACGCCGACTTCGAGGTGACGTTCGTGCAGTCCGGCAACGATCAAAGTTTTACCGGTTCGGGCAGCGTGGCCGAGGACGGCAAGATCGAAGTGGTGCTCGGTCCCAATAGCGTGACTGGTCGTTTCAACTTCGCTCGCTGCCGAGCCAACGGCAACTGGGTGGCTGGAGAGGCACGCGGCAGTTGGAACGCCACCTTGCAATGAGGTCAGAGCGTGCCGCTGATGGCGGCGCCCAGCTGGTGCCCGCTCAGCACCGGCACGAGGGTCGTGGAGGCCTGCGTTCGGGATGACTCGGTCGGAGCCGTGGGCCACCACAACCAGGTGGCCAGCGTCCCGAGACCGAAGACACCCATACCGACGAAGCCTACCGTCGAGATCGTCCAGGCGCGATCGCGGCGATCGATGGTAGCGTTCAGCTGGCCGCACGCCGCAGCCGCGGCGTCAGCGCACGGATTGGGGTTGGGCGCGCTCTCCGATTCGATGCGTTCCCTGAGCACGGAGGCTTCATCGTCGAGCTTCGCGCCCTGCAGATAGAATCCGAGGCCTACGCCCGCGCCCGCCGCCGTGAGCACGGCTCCGCTGACGAGGGCGATGCTACGAGCGCTGACCCCGTGCGAGGGAACATCGCCGCGTGAGGTGCTCGAGCCGTTCTGGTGCGCGCGCAGGGGCGCAGCTGCAGAAACTTCCGGCAGCGGGACTAGCTGGAGCTCGAGCCTGCGCTTCTCGCCGGCGGACGCGGGGATCTCGCGCCTGACGCGCTGATAACCATCGAGCTCGAGCTCGACCAGCTGCGTTCCGGGCAGAACGAACACGTCCTGTTCGAGCGGTGTGGTACCGATACTGGTCCCGTTCACGAACACCTCGGCGCCGTCCTGAGCGACCTCGAGCCTGAGGCTCGACACTTGAGTGCGTACCGTGGCGAACAACTCCGCGTAACGTCGTCGGGCGGCCTGGAGATCTTGCTGCGGGCTGGAGCTGAAGTGATCCAAGCAG
This sequence comes from Polyangiaceae bacterium, assembly GCA_025937785.1. Classification (GTDB taxonomy): domain Bacteria; phylum Myxococcota_A; class Polyangia; order Polyangiales; family Polyangiaceae; genus JAICQQ01. The sequence continues at coordinate 14,045 of JAICQQ010000111.1, read as the reverse complement.
TAGGCGAGGTGACTTGCCGCCTGGGTCAGCTTGCCGAGCTCGGCTTCTGCGCGACCCAAGTTACACGCGATGTCGAACGTCCGATGCAGTTCCCATGCAGTCTTGTACTGCTTGTACGCTTGGTGCGTATCGCCGCGCCTGAAAGCTTCGTTGCCTTCGTTGAAGTGGACGACGGCTTGATCGCGAGCGGACGAGGTGGGCGTGGGCGTCGCGTGCAGCGTCGCGGTCAGCAGCACCGCGGCGGTAGCCAGGTTCAGGCTGCGCTGCAGCGGGCCGAGGTGGCGGAGAAACTCTGCGGTCACTCACTCCATCGATATCACCGGAAGGCCCCCGTTGGGGAGAGACTTGCGGGTGGAGTGTGCTTGCTGTCGCCGCGCCAGCTACTCGAGCCAGACTTCACGCACGTGGGAGCTGGCGGGCGGCGCTGTTTGGGTAAGCCCGCGTGGCGTTTCTGCTGCAGCCGGCTCGAGCGCCTGCTTGCGGGGGGCGCGAGTGGTTCGCGACGCTTGGGTCGTGGGCGGGTTCGAAGCGCGCCGCGGGGCGTTCGGGAGGCGAGCCGCGGCGCCTTCGGCGGGTGCCTCCGTCGACGGCCGAGCGGTTTCGGCCGCAACCGCTGCCTTTGTCCTTTGCTGGGCAGCTCCAGCTGGGGCAAGGGCGGCCGGTTCGGCCGGTCTTGCCGCGCTTTCCGCGCCCGCAGCGGTGGAATCGACCAGCTCGACCCCGATCGCGAAGCCGATGGCGACCACCACCACGAACGCGAACGCGATCCACGGCCCCCGACGCCGCCGGTGCGACTGCTCCAGAAGCGCCGCGATCTCGCGCGCGTCTTTCTGTTGCTTGTCGTCACGTCGCTTGATGGCTCGCGCATTGAGCACCGTGGGTGCCGTGCGCGGATGGATCTCCGGGGCGAGCCTCACCGGTCGCAGCTCGAACGTCTTGTGTTGCGCGACCTCGGGCAGCGGCTGCGGCGGTATGTATTCGCTGGCGAAGTCCGGCGTCAGCTCCATCACCGTGTCGGGCTGCCGCCGGGGATCGAACCACGTATCCATTTCGAAGGGAGCGTCGTCGAGGTCGCGCGTGATGCGCGCGACGGGGATGCCAGCGCGCAGCCGATCGCTCGTGCTGAGTTGTCTCACGCCAGACACCGGGGTCTCGGGGAACGTCGGGACGGACGGTGTCGACGTTCCGACGGCGGCGCTGCGGTTATCGCGCACGGCGTAGCCGGACGCAGGTGCGCCCGAACGCGCTCGCGGATCACTCGGGGAGAGCGTGCGCTCGAAACCCGTCAGCGGGTCGTCTCCTTCCCAGGAGACTGCTTTGCTCCAATCGTGGCGATGCGTCATGGGTGTGCTCGTTCTCGAGCCGCTCGAGCGGATTTTTTTTGCACCGCACGAGCCAGCCAAAGAGGGGGAGCAAACAGTCTCTCGGTCGAGCGACCGCGTCAAGAGCATCTCCTCAAGTTACCCCGAGGTTGGTGGAGGCATCCCGACACGGTCGCCTCTGGACATGCTGTGGACAGTCGATGAGAGTGAGAGATGTTTCTTAGACCCTGACTCGAGTCGAATGACCCAGTTGGGTGCCCGCGTTTCGATGCCTTCTCCCTCCTCTTCCACGCCGCTCCGTTGCACGCCGTTAACCGGACCGACACAAACCAGGTCGCGAGGCCAGCGGAAAGTTTTCCCCAGCCGCCTGCGCATCGTCACAGGGGTTTGGGACACCTTGCTACACATTCCTTCAGGCCGCGCGGAGCCGAACTTCGCGCTTTCCAGCGGTCGCGAGATTTGCCTGCGTGCGGTAATTCATGGCGGAACCGGAACTGCCAACCGCTGGCCGATCCTGAGCGGCTTTTTGGGATCGATGCGATTGGCCCTCAGCAGCGCGGCCACGCTGATGTTGTGCCGAGCCGCGATCGAAGACAGTGAGTCACCCGACTTGACCTGATAGGCGATGGCTTCTTTCTTTTTGGGGGGTGCGCTAGGCGAGCTCCCGCCCCCGCTGGGGCCGGTTCTGCGCGTCGAGTCGCCGGCAGCGCGCTTTTGCGCGCTCACGCGGGGCACGCGTAACTTCTGTCCAGGAAAGATGGGTGCCTTCTCGCTGATCCCATTCATTTTGGCGACAGCCTCTGCGGTCGAGCCGTGGCGTTTGGCGATGAGGGTCAGGTTCTCGCCGGAGCTGACGATGTGAAAACGAGGCAGCGCGGTTTGATTCGGATCTTGCCATTCCTTGGGATAGATCTCGATGCTGGTGCGGTGCTCGAGGCGCAAGTGTTCGAGCACGGCGCGGCGGATGTCCTCCGATGTAACGCTCTCGATGCGGTCGAGCGCGGCTTCTGGTCGCCCGCCGCGCAGGAGCTCGTGCTCACCGACGTGCTGCGCGATCCCCAGATTGGAGCTCAGGCGCTCGAGTTTTTGTTGCAGCACGCGGCGCTTTGCAGCTTCGACGGTGGCTTCGGGTAGCGCAGCGCCGCGCGCTACCCGAGCCAAGGCGTCGCTCACGGCGCGTTCGATCAGATCCAGACGCGCGTCCGGCTTGCCCTCGATCCTGAGCGCGAACAGCTCCGGGCCGGCGTGCTCCGTCGTCCACCCGCTGACAGCGGTGGCCAGGTGCTGCTGATCGACCAGCTGTTGGTGGAGGATCGAGGCGTCGCCTTCGCCCAGCAGGGAATTGGCCACGAGCAGTGCCGCGTGGTCGCCGTGCCCGGGATCCGGCGTCACCCAACCGTAGAGTGCCATGGCGGACTTGGCCGTGGGCTCGATGAGCATGCTGAAGCGCGGGCTGGTTTGGCGCGGCACCGTGTCGCCGGGGCCCGGGGCGGGGTCAGCGCCGGCCGCTGCGCTGGCCAGGTGGCGCTTGACGAGGTCGAGCATCTGAAAGGCATCGAAGTCGCCCGCGATCGTGAGCACGGCATTCTTGGCGCGGTAGTGCTCCCGATGAAACTCACGCACGTCTGCCAGCGTCAGGCGCTCGAGGTCATCGGGATCTGGCAGCTCGACTCGCTCGTAGGCGGCTTGGCGCTGGAAGGCGACCTCGCGCAACCTCTGCTCACTGCGCGCGTATACCGAACCCTGGGTGGCGTCGAGGTAAGCCGCCTTGAGCGCCGCGACACGCCTCTCGAAGTTCGGGTTGTTGAACGCATACTCGGTCATGCGGCCCGCCTCGAGCCAGAGGGCGAGTTCGACTTCGTGTTTGGGCACGAGCGTGCAGAACCGTGCGTAGTCTTCGGTCAGGCTGTCGTCGAGCATGCCTCCGCGCGCTTCCACCTGTCGCGAATAGTCGGCGCCACTCGTGCTGCGACCGCCCTCTCGCAGCATGCGGTGCGCCAGCGCCGCCTGCCCGGGAAGGCGCCCGTCTCTGCGGCTGCCGGCATCGTAGGTGCTGCAAACCGCTACTTGGGGCAACGTGTGGTCGACGCGCAACACGACCCTGAGTCCGTTGTCGAGTCGCGAGCGTTGCAGCCCGAGCGCGGCCGACCGATGCGGGCCCTGCGCGATGGCGTCGGCCGGCGCCGCCTCCGCCGGCGGTTCGGACCGCGCCCAGCCCGAGCACAGACAGCTGCACAGCACGGATGTCCAGAGCGCAGGTCGTGCGCGGTGTCCGTGAAACATCCCTGGGACGTAGCACGAGCCGGAAAAAACACGCCAATTACTCCAATTTTTTCCAAGGGGCGCGTTTTCTGCGACGGATCGCTCTTTACTGCCGCCGCAAGCACGGTAAAGGGTAGTCCCAATGCTGCAGCTGCGATGGAAGCACGCCGTCACCGGGCTCGTCTGCGTCGCGAGTATCTTCGCGGGCAGCCTTTCGACCGGGTCGATCGCCCTCGCTGACGAGCCGTACGTCCACGTCGTCTACCAGGGTCAGAGGCTAGGCTCGATCGCCAAGCGGTACAACGTCAGCATCGACGCCCTCTGCGCTGCGAACGGAATCAGCCGTCGCGATCCGATTCGCCCTGGCCAGAAGCTCGTGATCCCTGGCAAGACCTCCCCCAGCAAGAAAGCGCCCGAACCGTCCCAGTCTGAGCGCGATCACGACAAGGGCTCGGACTCGAAGCAGGCGCCGCCGCCGAACGCCAAAACCGCGCCTGATGTGGAGACTCGCAGCGAGCGCCGCTCCAATCCCCAGCCGCCCCGCAAACACAAGGTGTACAAGGGGCAGCGCTTGGGCTCGATCGCCAAACGCTACAACGTCAGTGTGGAAGCCATCTGCCACGCCAGCGGCATCAATCTGGGCGACCCGATCCACCCTGGCGATACTTTGCTGATCCCCGGCAAGGGAGACGATAGCGGCAAGTACGCGCGCCAGCTGCGCGTGAACGGACAGGTGAGCGTCGTCGAACATCCGAAAGAGACCCCGCGCGCCAAGGCCGAACGCGCCGATTCGTGGCGTAAGTACCAGAAGGCGCCGTGGAAGCGTGGCTACGTCACGCTCATCGGCTTCAATGAAAGCTGGAAGGGATTCGCGATCGGGCCCAACGGTGATGTCCTGCCCCGCGCTCGCGAAGAAATCTCGCGGGTGCTCGCGGCGACGGGCGAGCGCCCTCGGATTCATCCGCGCTTGATCGCGCTGCTGGCCAAGGTGAGCGACACGTTCGGCGGTCGCCCCCTCAGGGTAGTGAGCGGCTATCGCGAGCGTTCGTACGCGGCCGCGTCCCGACACCGCACGGGCAGCGCGCTCGATTTCAGCATTCCGGGCGTGCCGAACGAGGCGGTGCGTGATTACATGCGCAGCCTCGACAACGTGGGTGTCGGCTACTACCCGAACTCTTCGTTCGTCCACCTCGACGTGCGCGAGGCGGACACTTATTGGATCGACTACTCCGGGCCGGGTGAAGCACCTCAGTACCGGCACGTCGAGTCGGGCCATGAGCACGCCGGCGCCGAGTAAGCGAGGCGCCGCCACGAAGCGGGCGCTGCGAGTGAGCGCGAGCTTCCAACGCTGGTCGGCGGCAGCCGTGGTCCTGACTTCGTTCGGTACCGCGCTCGCTGCGGAGCCGGTGCTCAGCGGAAAAGCAGTGCCCGATCGCGTTCGCGCGGTGCTGCTCGACATCTTGAAGCAGGCGGAGCTCGATGGCGCGCTCGTCACCAGCACCACGCGTACGGCGGCTGAACAGGCCAAGGTCATGTTCGACTTCATCAACAGAAACGGGTTGGAAGCGGCGCTCGAGCTCTACGGACCGCACGGCGACGCGATCATCAAGGTGTGCGGTGCGTCGTACAAGCAGCACTCGAAATGCACCGAGCCGATCTTGCCCAAAATGGTCGATGAGACGCGGCGGCAGCTCGAGCTCCTCGTGCAGCAGGGCGACCGTCGCACCGAGCTCATGCACACCAGCGATACGCACTTCACCATCGACATCGCGCCGGAGTCGATCAGCGATCCCTCGGCGTTCGAAGCGGCGGTAGCCGCGGATCGTAGGGTCAGCCGCTTCTTGAAACCGCCCCTCGACCGAAACTCGTACCACCTCGAGATCCCGCGCGAATAGGCGCGACTCGCAAGCGCGGTGTCACTCGGCCCCGCCGGCGCACGCTGCGTGTACTATGGATACCGCGTCCAGATCGAAGACCCCATCCAGTGAGCCTGCGAGGTCGGGGCGATCGGTGATCCGCACGTAGCGAGCCCGTGTCAGGCACACGTCGGCGAGGTCGAACGCGTCGCCCCCAGCCGCCGAGGGATCCGTAGGGTCGAGATCGTTTTCTGCAGCGTTGGCCAGCGTGGGGTGCCAGCCGGCGCACGACCCGTAAGGGGGTTCGCTGGCGCTGCAGGGGAACTCCACCCAATGCTTGCCGTCGTCGCTCACCGCCACGGTTGCGAGTTCCGCGAACACATGGTCCTCGCTGCCGCCCGCGTAGAACGCATTCTCGAACACGATGAAATCAGGCCCCGGAGCATCGAGGATGGCGTTGTCTTCGAAGCCGAGGACGACCCAGCCACCGTTGCCCAATGACACGATGCCGTCGACGGCTCCCTGGCTGGCGCCCGTACCTTCGGGTGGCCCGAGCAAGGGCAGTGGAAACTCGTCTTGCCCCGTTGCTTGTCCGGGACCGAACTCGTGATCGAGCACCTCAGTGGCGAACGGACTCGAACGCTCGCTGCACACGATCGGAGGCGAGGAGGGAGCGGGCGCACCGCCTGCCTCGCACGCACCGGCAGCCCCAGCTTCCGCGCCGGCCGTGGCCCCTGCCTGTCCGCCGGAACCGCCGGACGCGCCGGAACCGCCCGACACGCTGCTGCTCGCTGCTCCGTCGGGGCTAGAAGACGAGCACGCAGCGAGCGACCAGGAAGCTCCCGCAAGGATCAGAGTCAGGGCAGGGACATGTCGGGATCGACGAAGCATGCCCCCTTGTGCACGCTCAGCGACTGGCGAGCAAGAACGCTCGTGGGCCCGCGTCGACGTTGAACGCTTGGGCAGAATACAGCTGGCTCCATGGCCGGCTCCAGGAATCCAGAGTGCTCGGGGCGCTGTGGTACTCGGGCTTGTCAGAGCTCAGGCAGGTAAGCACCAAGAACGGGTCCGCGCGGCGCGCGCGTCCGACGCGTCCGGAGTTGGCGCGAAACCCGTTCGGCGCGAGGCAGGTCGCCGTCAGCGCGTCGAAGAAGCGTTCGGCTGCCGCCACCGTGCTCTGATCGCGACCCAAATGGCGCTCGGCGAGCGCCGCTCGCTGACTGCTCTGGATGATGAGCTCGAGGTGCAGGTGCGGTTGAATGTTGTCGCCGCGGGCGTTGCCCGTCTTGCCCGTCGTACCGATGCCCGCGCCTTTCCGCACGTGCGTCCAGCTGTCGAAGGGCACGTCGGTTCGACTCAGATGTGCGTAAAAGATCGATGCGTAGGGGGTCTGATTGCCTTTAGCGAGCGACTTGGGCACCGGACATACCACGCGCACCCAGTTACCAAATGAGGCGCTCTGGCCTGCGCTCACCATGCCGTTGCACGCGGCGAAGACCGGGGTGCCCACGGGCGCGAGCAGGTCGAGCCCGTTGTGCTCCCCGTGGAAGCGCGGCGCACGAAAATAGCCGTGGCCGCTTTCGTCCGTCCTCACCCCATGATCGATGGGCAAGACGTACGCCCAGGGTCCCTTCAGCGTCGCCCGCTTGACCACCCTACGGATCGGTTCTACCGGAACCCTCGGGGCTTGGCCGATCTTGGCCAGATCTTCACGGTGTTTTGCTTTCTGGGTGTCCTCAGCAGGGCGGCCTTCGGCGCGCCCCGGTTTGCCCGATGCCTCGGAGCTTGCAACCAGAGCATGAACGGCGAAAGCCAGGGAGGCGAAAGCCCCGAGGCTCCAAAGCGGGCGTGCGAACGTCGGTAGCGAAGACATGGGACGGTCCTTGGCTTGGCACAGCGGGCGTGACGGGGAAAAGTTTTCGATCGAAACGCCGAGGGCCCAGAACGCCGAGCTTGTGCTATCACGCCGGCCGATCTCTCCCACAGCGCGCCCCTCGCGAACCGTCGTGTACCGTCTTTTCAAGCCGATCTTGTTCCTATTACGGGCCGAAACGGCGCACCGCGTGGTGATGCGCCTGCTCGGATGGCTCGCGTGTCTGCCGGGGGGCCTGTGGTGGCTCCGAATGCTGTATTCGGTGGACGACCCGGTCTTGCGTCTGCGTGCGTTCGGGCTCGAGCTGAACAACCCGCTAGGGTTGGCTGCGGGTCTGGACAAAGACGCCGAGGCCTTCGAGGCCTTCGGCGCGCTCGGCTTTGGACTGGTCGAGGTCGGCACGCTCACCGGCGAGCCTCAGCCCGGCAACGAAAAACCGAGGTTGTTCCGGCTGCCGCGGGACCGCGCCCTGATCAACCGCATGGGCTTCAACAATCACGGCGCGGCTGCGGCCGCGGTTCGGCTGAAGCGCCGGCGTCGAGGATCGTTCGCGCTCGGAGCCAACATCGGGCGCACGAAGCTCGTGGAAAACGAGCGGGCGATCGAAGACTACGTGAAGAGCACGCGCTCGCTGGCGCCTCACGTCGACTACCTCGTGATCAACGTCAGCTCGCCGAACACACCCGGCCTGCGCGCGTTGCAGGACAAGGAATCGCTCGCGCCGCTGCTGCAGCGCGTGCGGGCGACGCTGGACGCCGAGGTCCCGGCGCGCCGCATCCCGCTGTTGGTCAAGGTCGCTCCCGATCTGGTCGACGCCGACATCGACGCCGTCGCCGAGGTGGCTCTCGAGCTCGGGCTCGACGGGATCATCGCCACCAACACCACTATTGCGCGCACGGGACTCGCAACGCCCGCTTCCGAGATCGAAGCCTGCGGGGCAGGCGGGCTGTCGGGACCGCCGGTCGCGGAGCGCGCGCTCTACGTGCTCAGGCGCCTGCGAGCGAAGCTGGGCACGCAGGTCACGCTGATCGCGAGCGGCGGTATCTTCGACGGAGACGCGGCTTTCGAGCGCATCTGCGCCGGGGCGAGCATCGTGCAGATCTATACGGGGTTGATCTACGAGGGACCAGCGCTGCCTCAGCGCATCGCGCGCGGCTTGGCCCAGCGCTTGCGACAGGCGGGGTTTACCAGCGTGGAGGCGGCCATCGGCGTCGACGTCGCGCCGCCGCGTCCCTCCGCCTGAGCGTGCGTTGCCCAGCTCGCTCGCGAGTCCGAGCAATTCCACTGTCACGAGCAACCGAAGCGCTCGCCGCAGATGACGCGCGTAGAACGCGAAGCGTCACATTTTTCGGCGCGGTTTCCGACGCACGGCACAGCCGCGCCCAGGCCGCTGCTCACGTCAACAAATGTCAAGAGTTAAGGATATTTAGCTGCACGGGTCGCCAACGCCCCCGGATTCGCTCCGACCCACGTCTTTTTGCGGATGACGTGCAGCAGACGGGGCGCTACGAGAAGGCCTAGCGGCGAGCGCTTGAGCCTGTGGCCGCCTGTTCGGTGACAGCGATTGCGTGACGTATGGGTGTGCAGGGTGCGCACCACACACGGAAACGAGTTATAAGGCTCGCCCACTTGAACCAACACCCGACCCAACGAGGTAAAGATAATGATTAAAGTCGGCATCAACGGATTCGGTCGCATCGGCCGCATGGTATTTCGCGCAGCCGCGGCCAGAAAAGACATCGAGGTGGTCGGCATCAACGATCTGCTCGACGTCGACTACCTCGCCTACATGCTCAAGTACGACTCCGTGCATGGACGCTTCAAGGGCGACGTGAGCACGTCGGATGGCAAGTTGATTGTGAATGGCAAGACCATTCGCTGCTCCGCCGAGACGAACCCCGCAAACCTCAAGTGGTCCGAAGTCGGCGCAGACTACGTCGTCGAGTCGACGGGTATCTTCCTCACGAAGGACACCGCGGACGCTCACCTCAAGGCGGGCGCCAAGAAGGTCGTACTCTCGGCCCCGTCGAAGGACGACACACCGATGTTCGTGTGCGGTGTGAACACGGACAGCTACGCGGGCCAAGCCATCGTATCCAACGCTTCGTGTACCACCAACTGCTTGGCGCCCATCGCCAAGGTGCTCCACGACAACTTCATCATCAAGCGCGGCCTGATGACCACGGTGCACGCTGCCACCGCCACTCAGAAGACCGTCGACGGACCCTCGAAGAAGGACTGGCGCGGCGGCCGCGGCATCCTCGAGAACATCATTCCGTCATCGACCGGTGCCGCCAAGGCCGTGGGCAAGGTCATTCCCGAGCTGAACGGCAAGCTCACGGGTATGGCGTTCCGCGTGCCCACGAGCGACGTCTCGGTGGTCGACCTCACCTGCGAACTCGGGAAGACCGCGACCTACGATGAAATCTGTCGCGCGATGAAGGCGGCTTCGGAAGGCCCCATGAAGGGCATCCTCGGTTACACCGAAGAGAAGGTCGTCTCCACCGATTTCCGCGGTGAAGAGTGCACCTCCGTGTTCGACGCCGAGGCTGGCATCGCCCTCGACGGCACCTTCGTCAAGATCGTGTCGTGGTACGACAACGAGTGGGGCTACTCCTGCAAGGTGCTCGATCTGCTCGTCAAGATCGCCGGCTAACTGCTCTCACCCGACAACCACACGGCCATCGCCTGTGACACGGCCGGGCTCGCGATTCGTTCGCGGCCCGGCCGCTCGCTTTTGTCAGTGGTCGCGCGTGCGGCGAGCCAGCGCGTTCTAGCTAGTTCAACTGCGAGAGCTCTTGCGGGGATACGGCCCGGCAGCGCCAGCGCTGTCCTTCGAGCGTGGGGGTCACCGTCCACTGCTGCCCGTTGACGGCGACCTCCACGGGTTCGCCGCTCGCTCTGCTGATACTGGCGATGACGACTCCCACGGCGACCGCCGCGCCGGGCGAGCCCGAGCTTCCGGCGGATTCGGCGGCTGCGCTCGTCGGCAAGGCTTCGCTCAGAAATACGACTTCGGGCCGCCGCGTCGCCAATAGTGATTGCGAGATGACCGCGCGATCATGCTCGGACAGCTCGGGCATCGTCGACACCACGATCGTGTACAACTGCGTCGATCGACCTTGCGACACGACCAAGTCGAACGATTGCACCATGTCGTGTCGCAATCCGGGGACTACGTCCACGTCGTTTTCGGCGCCCACGGGTTGACGCACCAAGTAGCGACCGATCGGCCGCGAAACCACCCATTCTTCCATCAGCCGAATATCCGTGCGAGTCACCGCCCTCGCAAGGATATTCGGTCTTCTGCAGTCTAGAACGACTTCAGGTATTCGACGATGTCCGTCTTTTGCTCGGCTTCGAGTCCTAGGCTCAGGTGCGTGTCGTAGTGCTCCACCACGGCTTCCAGCGTTGCGGCGCTCCCGTCGTGGAAGTACGGGGGATGTTGCCAAAGCGCCCGCAGCGGCGTGGTCCTGTAGAGTCCCGTGGCGCTGCGTTCGGCGGTGAGCGGCTCGGCACCCACCTCCTCCGGAGCGTGCAGTCGCATCCCCGCGTCCGTCAGGGCAGTCCCTCGATGGCAGTCGCTGCAGCCAGCCTCGCCCTCGAACAATGCCTGCCCGCGGGCAGCCGCATCGGGGTCGAAGCTCCCCGCCGGTGGGGCGGGCGTTTCCAGCGACACTTGGTAGTCGTAGAGCGCCGGTAGCTGTGGCGTCACGCGGTCCGGGCTCTGGAACACCTCGACTCCGATTCTGGGGTCGAAGAATTGCCCCTGCCCGCCCATCTGCGTGACAGCGACGTAAGAGTTCCAATACGAAATGGGCCCGTCGCCCGTGTACGTTTCGAGCGGCACGTCCGCGAGTCCGAAGATCGACGGGATCAGCACCGGATGGTTGATGCCGTCTTGGTTGAAGCGTGGATCGAAGAACCCTGGACCCCAAGATGTCAGCACTTCTTGTGCCTCTTCGTCCGCGTAGAAGGGAGACAGCGCGAGAATTGCGCCGGGGTTCAGATCGCGGTTGGCGAATCCGTCCAGACGTTTGCCGATGCCATCCATCACGCTGTCGTCCACATTCGAGTGACAGAGTGCACAGGTGATGCCCACGCTGACCAAGACACCGTCTTCGACGCGGGCTCTGAGACCCACGACCGCATCGAGCCCGAGCAGGGCGACGGTGGTCGCGGGGTCATCCAGGTCGACTTCCTCGAGGATCCCTTCCGGGAGCGCCTCGGCGTCTACCTTCAAGCCCACGGACAGCGCCGTGCTGGGTGAAACGGCTTCCGAGATCACCTCGTGCATGCGCAGCACGTCCGTCCAGACTTGCTCGTCCCCGAAGGTGTCGTATCTGAAGATGTCTTGGCCATCGGTGAACTCCGGCGGGTGAGCGCCGGCTCCTGCCGCACCCGCCGTCCCGCCCGCGGCGAAGGAACCACCTGCGCCGCCATCGCCCCCGGAACCGCCAGCACCACCCGAGCTAGTGGTGCCGGCGTTACCAGCGTTACCACCGCTGCCGGCGTCCCCCGTGGCGCTCGATCCGCCGATACCAGAGCCGCCCGTACCGGAGCCCGCGCTGCCCCCGGCGCCTCCGGAGGTGCCTCCGTTGGCGCCTGTCGTGTCAGCTGCGGAGCCGTCGTCGTCATTGCCGCACGCGGCTGCGCACAACGCACACGAAAGGCTCAGCAGTGTCCCTTGCCATCGTGATCGACGCACGCAAGAGCGCCCAACAACCAGAAAATGGTCACGTCGCATTTTACCTCACAATCTCAACTCGCCTCGACGCTTCCCGCTTCGTGCGAGACACGCCCGAGCCATCTCCCTCAGATGCATCACGGGTGTCGGGCGTTACGCACAAAGTGCTCCGCGCGACGTTTCGTGGCGGCTTTGTCAAGCTGGCTTCAGAGCCGGCGTTCTTGCCGCGGCGGCCTGACGCGCGTTGCGCGAGCGCCTCGCTGCTTTGAAGCAGGCGTTACAGCCCCAGTGCGCTTACCACGTTACGCACGATGCGATCGCAGCGTTCGCCTGCGAAGTAGTACGCGCCTGGCGCCGCGGTGACGGCCTCGGCCAGGCGCTGTTGCAGCTGCTGTCGAGCCCGGTGGAGTCGGATGCGTACGACTTCCTCGGTGGTGTCGAGCATGGCCGCCGTCTCTTTCGTGTTCAGCTCTTGTACGTCCCTGAGCACGAACACCAGGCGCAGGTTCTCTGCGAGCTCGTCGATGTGTCCTTCGAGGAGCGCGGCCAGCTCGTTGCGATAGGCTTCGTCCTCGGGATCGGAGTGGGACACGCTGCTCGAGGCTCCACCTTCGAGCACCGAAAACTGTCTCTTGTTCTTGCGCATTCGGCCGTACGCCTCGTTGATGGTGATGCGTGTCAACCACGTGCCAAACTTCGCTCCCCCACGGTAGCTCGCCAGGCAATCGTAAGCCGCGACGTAAGCGTGTTGAACCACGTCCTCCGCTTCGTGATTGTCGCGAATGATCGCCCGGGCGACGCGGAACAGACGTTGGTTGTAGCGCCGCACCAAGACGGCGAAGAGCAACTTGTGACCCAGCAGGATGCGCCGTACCAATGCCTCGTCGGAGGCCCCGTCGTCCTCGGGAAGTCCGTCCGCTGCGGCGCGCATGCAGCATTAGATGCGGCCTTCGCCCGTTCGTTACAAGGCACGGCTTTTTCCGTGCACTTTCTTACAAGTCCGCCAGAACCGGACCATTTTTTGGCGCCGCGGCGGGCTCGCGCTCGACTCCGGTCGCGCGGCTCGATATAGGATCGGCCGTGCAGGCCCAGACGGCGAGCTCCTGGAACCACGGTGTGCCGATGCCGTGCTCCAAGTGCGGCGCACCCATGCAGGTCGTGGCTGACCAGCGAGCCCAGGGCGCGGCCGCTCTGTTCTGTGGCTACTGCCATCAGAGCGAAGCGCTCCCACCAGATGCGGCAGAGCGTGTTCGCTATCTGCAGCAGCGTTTGGCACTTCTGAAGCAAGCTCGCGAGAGCGACGAGGCGCCGTTGCGCGCCGTAGCCAGCATGCGGCGCGCCTGGATTCCGGTGCTCCTGCTCTTCGCTGCGCTCGTGGCGTACCAGCTTTATCAACACGTCTCCCAGATCCGCTTGCTGCAAAAGACCGCACCGGAAGCCGTCGGCCACATGGTGGCCCCGATCACGTTCCAACTGGCACTCATCGGTGGCTACGCGCTCGGCTACCTTGGCATGTCGCTGGCCTATGGCAGAGCCGTCAAGCCGTTGCTGCGCGCCAAGCCACCAGTGGCCGCTGGGGTGGCGCTTCGCTGTCGCAGCTGTGGCGGCGATCTGCCCGTCGTGCGAGCGTCCCACGTCATTTGCGGCTACTGTTCAGCCCACAACCTGCTCGACAGTCAGGTGACCCAGCGCGCAGCCCAGCTGTTGCAGCAAGAGATTGCGGCTTACCAGGCGCGCGCTCACGGCGTCTATTCTGCCGACGCCTTCCGCGCCCCTACCAAGGCTTTTTATCGATGGGCCATCCCCGGCGCGCTGATCATCGGCGTGATCGTCGCGTCCGTGCTTCCGCCACTCATCGCCCTGCTGCCACTGCTCGGGTAGGGACCGACCGAGACTGACGAGCCCCCCGTGGCCTGTGCCGCGAGCCCCGTGGCCCGTGCCGCGAGCCCCGTGGCCTGTGCCGCGAGCCCCGTAGCCTGTGCCGCGAGCCCCGTAGCCTGTGCCGCGAGCCCCGTAGCCTGTGCCGCGAGCCCCCCGTGGCCCGT
>JAICQQ010000117.1 GCA_025937785.1 Polyangiaceae bacterium | reverse complement strand
TACGCTATGCCACTCGTCATCGCGGTCCGTTTGGAGCGCGTCAAACAGGTCTTTCCATTTGCCTCGTTTCGCCCAGCGATCGAAGCGATTAAACACCGTCTTCCATGCGCCGAACTCCACAGGTAGATCCCGCCAGGGAATAGCTCTTTCCTCGACTTCTCGGGCACGGGCACGCACACGTTCACGTTCACGGGCCGGACCAATTCAGGGACAGGCCCTAGTTCCGAAGCGTCGGCGATCAACCCCGGGTGTGGTGGCGTGGCTCGCTGCTGGGATCGGGATGCTGTTGTTCGCGCTTGCCGCGGTTGCGCTGGTGGCTCGCGTCATCACCGAAGAGCAATTCTGGTTGTCGAGCGCTGCCGGGCTGGCGTTCTACTTCTGCGCGCACTGCCTGGGGGTCTCGTACCATGCGTAGCAGGTTGGCGACGCTCGCCGCCGACTGAATCCGTGATCTTACGGTTGGCGCCAGCGTGACCGCCGCTGCTGGCGCCAGTCAACTTTCGGCTCGCGCAGAAGCCGCGCCGCGTCTGCACATGATAAGCGAAATCAGCGCGCTGGTCCTAGAACCGAGATAAATCGTGGTGGGCGGCCGTGTCGAAAACCGACCGCAAACCGGCGCTTTTGGCGAAGCGGGAGGTGCCCGTTCGCGCCAAACGCGTGTGGCCAGGCCTGAAGGGGTTGTGAGGACGCAAGAAGGCCGGTAACCACGACTTCGGGGCCGGCGCTGACTGTTCGGCGGGGTGCGGATGTCGAAGGAGACTCCGTGAACATCAGGATCAGATGGAAAAACCAAGGGTTGCCCGCACGACGGCCGCGCCGGTCGCGCCCCAGGTGTAATGGGAGCCGAGCCTCGGTTTCCACTTCGAGCGCCCCGAACCAGGCACTGCGTGGGGGTGGATGACATGGGCAGGCGATCCGGGGAGCGAGGTTCGTTCGTCGAACTCGAGGAGCTGGTACTGCTCCGCGACGCCGACGGCGCGCCTGCTGGAGGCACCCCGCGATCGAGGCAGGCGGCCAGCGGTCAGTTTCGCCGCACGCGAGTCACCGAGGCCAACCAGCGCACGGTGCTGCTGGTGGTCGACCAGCGGCTGTGCATGTTCTTCGGCAGCGCTGCGGTCACCAAGTCCGCGTTCGCCGCTCGCGTCGCGGCGCTCGTGGCTTGGCGAACGGTGATACAGGGCGGGAGAGTCGGCGCGCTGATTGCAGGTGAGCATCGACATTGGTCGCTGCCGCCTGCGGCCTCCAGCGCCGAAGTGATGGGCTTGCTCGAGCAGCTGGTGGAGGCGGGGCGAACTCTGGACGGGTGCCGGCCTGCGTCGGGCGATCCGTTTCGTGCCGCGCTCGACGCGGTCGCTGAGCAGCGCCACGAGCGTGCGTTGGTGCTGATCATCTCCGATCTCCGCGGGTTCTCCGAGCATGCAGTGTCGACGCTGGGTCGCCTGCGGCAGCACAACGATCTGCTGCTCGGGTGGGTCATCGATCCACTCGAGATTGCGTTGCCTGATGCGCCGCCGCCGTTGAGCGAGGGCCTGGGGGACGGTTCGTGGCCCGCGTCCGACGCGGCGTTGCGCAACGCGCTGACGACCGCCTTCGAACAGGAGCGCGCCCGTGTCCGGCAGTTGTCACTGAAGCTCGCAGCACCTTACCGCCAACTGCGGACCGATCGCCCGCTGCTCGAACAGCTGCGGAGCTCGCAAGAGTTCACCTCGGTCTCCGTCGGCCGGGCTGGTTAGGGCTCTAGTCGCCGGAGCGCCACGGTGTGGCGTGCTCATCGGAACCGGCGGATCTCGCCAGGGCGCGGACCGTCGAGCTTGCGCGGCGGACGGAGAGGCTATTTTGACCCAACCGTCCGGTAGGGAAGCGCCGCGCCACGCCAAGGTGGATTGCGACGTGCGCAGTCGAGTTCTATGGTGCCGATCGACGGAGCGGGCAGAGGGGCCCAGCGGAGCACCACGCTTCCCGCACGGAGATTCGTACATGCGAAGTTTCCCCATGGTCTCGGCATCTTCGATCGGCCCCAGCGTTCGCTACGTGGCGAAGCAGGCGGGCTGCTCGGGGGTCGAAGGAGTGCTGCGACGGGCGCGGTTGCCGTTGGAGATGGCGGGGGTGGCACAGCACGACGAACGGTACATCCCGCTCCGCTCGTTGTTCCTGGTGCTCGAGGCGGCGAGCGACGCGGCGAACGTTCGCGACTTCGGTGTCGAGCTCGTGCACGAGCGCGGCATAGCCAGCGCCGGGTCTTTGTTCCGCGATGCGGAGCGCGCGCCCGAACTCGGCAGCGCTCTCGAGTCCGCCTGTCGCGGGAGCAGAGCCTACTCCAATCATTGGCACTTCGAGGTAGTCGGCAGCGGAGCCGCGCGACGCATCGGGTTGGCGACGAGCCTGGGCAGCTCGCGCGGCGCGCGCCAGCTCACCGACCTACTGCTGGCGGCGCTCGTCTCGTTGATGCGCCGTTTCACGGGGAGCGCCTGGCACCCGATCCGGATCGAGACCGACGCTGCGAGCGATACGAGTTCGAGCGCGGCCCTCGAACATTTTGCTGGTTGTCCCCTGGTGTACGGGCAGTCCACGGCAGGCGTGGTGCTCGACGCGGGGCTGTGCCGGGCAGGAACGGCGCGCGCCGTCGAAAAGGCCGAGGTGGCCGAGCCGCTGCTCGCGCCTCCCAACGATCTCACGTCCGTGGTTCGCGAGCTGATCCGGCTATGCCTGCTCGACACCGATTGCAGCCTGCTTTTGGTCGCGCGCACGCTGGGGGTTTCCGCGCGTACGTTGCAGCGCGAACTGAATCGATCGGGGTGCACCTTTCGTCGTCTGGTCGTTGCCGAGCGCTGCGCGCGAGCGGCGGAGCTACTCGTGGAAACACGGTCGGCGATCGGTGACATCGCGCTCTCGAGCGGCTACTCGTCGCACAACCACCTGGCACGGGCCTTCAAGCGGCTGGAACGAGTGTCTCCTGGCCAGTATCGCTCGCGCGCGCGGTACCGCTCGCGCGCGGGAGACTAGCGGACCGCATCCATGAAGCGACGGTGAGTGCCCCGTGTACCTGCCGCTCCCTGGCTTGCCTGTTACTGGCGGCGCGCGATTCATCGCAGGTAGGGCTCGATGGCCTCGTACCACTTGCCAGCCATACGCGCGTAGCCTGCCTCGTTGGGATGCACGCCGTCCCCGAGCTCGGTGTTCGGGAAGTCGACGTACTGGTCGACATAGAGGATGTGCGCGCCGGCGTTCGCGCGCTCTTCGACCATCGGCTCGACGGCGGCGTTGAAATCCTCGACGCCGCCGAACGACAGCGGAATCAGGTTGCTGAAGACGATCAACGCGTCCGGAGCTTCAGCGATCACCTTGTCCATCAGGGCTGCGAGCCGATCTTCGGCGCCGTTGCGGCTTCGTGAGATATCGTTCGTGCCCGCGTGCACCAGCACGATGTGCGGCATGTCCATCATATCGGGGTTTGGGATCCGCCCGGCGATTTCTGCGATGAGCTGGCCGCTGATCCCCGCGTGGTTGCGAGGGAACGTGACGCCGTCGACCATGTTGGGCCCGTTGGGCTGCTGAGTGCCGGTGAAGGTGATCTCGTGGCCGTCTGCGAGCGCGAGCCGGAACAGCTCGACGCGGTAGCCGCCGTCGAATCCGAGACCGAACGTGATGGAGTCGCCCAGCGGGAGGATCTTGCACGGGGGCGTTTCGGGGCACGGCCGGAACGTCGCACCGCCTCCAGTCCCGCCGGCGCCGCCCGAACCCGAGCTGGTATCGGTACCCGTGCCCGTACCCGACGCCGTGGTACCACCCGTGGTGCTCGTGGCCCCCCCCGCGCCCGTGCTACTGCTCGCGGTGGTCGCAATGGCGCTGGTCGACAGCGCCGCCGAGCTCATACCACCGGTGGTGCTGCCCGTCACCCCTCCGGTCGTGCTCGCGACGTTCCCGGTGGTGGCGGCGCTGACCGAGGCGGTCGTGATGCTCGCCGTGGTGGGACCCATCGACGTCGCGGTGGGAGCGTCGATACCCTCGATACCCTCGTTGGTGGTCGTGTCGGAACAGGCGGTGCCGAAGCCGAGCGTGACCGCTCCGAGCGCGAGCCAATGCCTGGAGGGTCGCAGAGCGGTAAACGGACGCAGGAGGCTGGCTGGGTAGGTCATGAACAAAGCTCCAGATTCGAGGGTTTCTTGCCCACGGGAAAATTTGGCCTCGCCGCGAACACCGAGCGACGGCTGCTGGGCGGTTCCGGCAAGACCCCGGGTGACACAGCGGAGTATATGCAGCACGAGGCTCGCCGTCGTTCCAGATTCCCGGCTAAGCTTTCCAGGAACTCGATGTCGAGTGTCTGCTGAAATGTTTTGACGCTTCTGTTCCTCGAAGTCGAGGATAGTCGGGGAGCACTGATAATGACGGCAAAGCTAGCGTTGAAATACGGCGCCGCGCTCACTGGATCGGACTGGGTGGGTCTGCCTTTGCGCATCGGTCACATCCCGGATACCGGCTCGATGGAAGAGTTGTCGACTGACACAGACGCGGTGTTGGTCTGGTCGGGGGGACCCTCGGAGGTAACGATTCGCTATCAGGAACCCGTCTCCAGGGAGCCCGCGGAATACAGCTTCGAACGCTTCTCGGGGATGATGGATCTGCTGCCCCGTGGGACCAAGCTCTTGCGCATCGTGTGGCGCGGCCGGCCCTCGGTGTGCACCTCGGTCAATTTTCCCGAGTCCTCACTGGCCGCGCTCTGCTCGAGCGAGCCTGCAGGGTTGGTGCCCGAGCGCGGGCCTCAGTTCGGCTTGGTGGACGCGCACGTGGTGGATCTGGTGCGCCGTTTGCGCCTGCAGGCCGAGGGCCAGGAGTATCTGGGGGCCGTGTACATTCAGTCATTGTCGCTCGCGTTGGCGTCGTACATTTCGGGACGCTACGGTGCGGGCACCAAGGCTGACCCTGCCCAGCGAGGCGTGGCTGGCCCCAAGCTGGAAGCATCGCAGCGTCCGGCGACGTTGGGGGGCACCCACCGGAACCAGATCGAGCGCTTCGTCGAGGCCGAGATCGCGTCCAACTTCGGACTCGTCGATCTCGCGAGCTTGATCGGTTACTCCCCGGACCATTTTTCGCGCCTGTTCAAGCAGACGTTCCAGCAGTCTCCCTACCAGTACGTGCTGTCGCGGCGCATCGAAAAGGCGATGACCTTGCTACGCGACGAGAGTCTGTCGATCGCAGAAATTGCGACGGCGTGCGGCTTCTCGAATCAGGGGCACCTCACCACGGCCTTCAAGCGGCGGACGGGCACGACGCCGGGCGCGTACCGAAAAACCTGAGCGGCTCGCGCCGTTCAGGTCGCGGGGGGCTCGGCGGTGTCCAGCGCCGAGGCCCACGAGGGGAAGCTCACCGTGAGCTCGGTGCCGGTGGTCGTGTCGGCGAAGGCAGCATTTCCGCCGTGGGCCCGCGCCACGTGACCCACCAGCGCAAGCCCCAAACCGTAACCCAGGCTTTTGTCCGGGTGTGCTCTGAAGAAGGGCTCGAAGACCCGCTCCACGAGATCCCGGTCGATACCCGGGCCTCGGTCCGTGATGCTCATGGTCACCCGCTGGGGGGCATCGGCGACGTGCACGCGCACGGGCGTGTCGGCGTGCTTCAGCGCGTTGTCCACGGCGTTCCGGACCAGCGCGGTGAGCAAGGTCGGGTCACCGCGAACTAGACCCTCCGCGTCGGTGATCACCTCGACGCGGTCGCGCTGCGCGGGGCCGAGGTCGTGCACCACGTCGTTGACGATGTCGGCGAGCGCAATCGCGTGCGCATCGAACGCGAGCGACTTCGACGGCAGCGCCAGAAACAAAAGGCTCTCCGTCAGTTCGGCGAGCCTCGTGGCGCGGGCCGCCGCGTGTGACAAGCGTCGACTCACGAGCTCGTCGTTGCGCGTCTCTTCGGCGAGTAGCTCGAGCTCTCCTTTCAGGAGCGTGAGCGGGGTGCGAAGTTCATGAGCGGCGTCGGCTGCGAAGCGTTCCAGCGCCGCCAGATGGTCGCTGAGTCGCGACAGCGTCTCGTAGAGCGCCTGGCGGACAGCGTCGACCTCCGCCACGCCCACGGGCTCACGGAACGGTGCTGGCTGGGGCTTGTCCAGCGCTTGACCGGTGAGGGTCTGGGTCAGCTCCGAGAGCGGACGGACCGCCCAGCGCGACAGGCGCACGCTCGCCCCACCGCCGATGCTCGCCCCGACGCAAACGGCCGCTAGGCCCGCCACGAGGTAGAACCACGAGAGCACCCGCTCTTCCCCGTCCTCGGCCGCCACGATCACGTAGGCTTCGTGCGTCCGCGCGCAGGCGCGCACACGACGGCCCACGCGCCCCAGGGAAGCACAGCCCGCTACTCCCGGATAGGGCACCCACGCATCGCCGGCGATCCGAGTCTCTCGCTGATACAAAGCCAGTCGGATGCCACTGGTAACCAGCTCGTGGTTCTCGTCGTCCAGGACCTCGCGCAGCGTGCCGTCTTGCTCTCGCAACTCTTCTTCCAGTTCGCCGGCGAGCGTGGCCGTGGCGCCCAGGAGCCGGCGGTCGGCATGCCGGGCTATCAACCAATCTACTGCCGCGATGGCGACGGCGCTGGCGATAAGGCCGCCCAGTGCAGTGCTTGCGATAGCGGCGAGTGTCACCCGCCCCACGATCCCGCGGCGCCAGTCAACCATCGCCGAGAGCATAGCCTTCACCGCGGACGGTGCGCACGACCCCGGCGCCGAGTTTGCGCCGAATGCGGCTGACCAACACGTCGAGACTCGTGCGTGCCGAATCGTCGACGCGCCGCCACGCCGACTGTAACAGCTCTTCTCGCGTGACGATGCTCCCCCGCCGCGTCATCAAGAGCTCGAGAATGGCCCACTCGCGCGTGGTGATCGGTGCCTGGCGTCCAGCGACCATGGCGGAGCGGGCGGCGAAGTCGAGACGGCATTCGCCGATGACCAAAGGCTCTCGCGCGCTCGCTTGCGCCCGCCGCGCCAGCGCCCGCACCCGCGCTCGCAGCTCGGCCACGGCAAACGGCTTGGCCAGGTAGTCGTCGGCGCCTGCGTCGAGGCACTCGACGCGCGTGGAGACCGCTCGGTTCGCCGTGAGCACTAGAATCGGCAGCGTGTTGCGAGCCTCGCGCAGCCGGCGGCAGAGGGCGATTCCGATCCCGTCCGGCAGCCCCAGGTCCAACACCACCAGATCGACTCGGCTCGACTCCAGCTCACGCCATGCCGCTGCGACGTTCGTTGCGCCCACGGTTTGGTTGCCGTCACTCGACAGCGAGCGACCGACCAGGTCCTGGAGCTCTTCATTGTCATCGACGACGAGAATGCGCATGGGTTCGTCCGGTTCGTCTCGGATTCGACCGGCTTCAGCGCGAATTCCCGGCGCCACTGGCTGGCGCGGCGCTGAGGGGAGGCGGGGCGCTAGAAGGCGTAGCGGGGCTGGCAGGCGGCAACGTGAGCCAGACGCCGCGAAAGCGCTTCTGTGCATCTGCTCTCAGGTACTTGCAGGGCGTGCCGCCGTGATCGACCGTACCGTCGTCGCTGATGACCATCACCTCCTCGCGCTCCTCAGGCGTAAAAAACGCTTCCGGGTTGTAGTCCGTGAGGTCCACCTCGACGGGCAGTGCCTGCGTGGATTTCCCGTCCCACGTGTAAAGGCGCGACACCGTCGTGTACGCGGGCGAACCGCCGATGATGAGGGTGCGCCCCCGCCACTCGGAGAGTCCCCGAATGCCGCGCCTTTCGCCCAGGTCCAGCTGGTGCACTGCATCGAACTTGGGAGCGACACCGTCGCGCACCACCTCGATCGGATTGGATAACCCGACGATCAGCGCGAGTCCGTCAGGGACGGGACTACGAAAGCCGATGATGACGCCACCGTCGGTTCTGGCCGTGAGCCCTTCGAGATTCAGGCCACCCTCCAGCTGGGGCGCTATGCTGGCTGCGCGCTCGAGGTCGAAGCGTTCGAGTGTGGGTTCGGTGGCCAACGCCGTCAGGAGGTTGCGATAGGCGCTGCCCACCATGTGCAGCGGAGCCTCCAAGCTCGGCGCTGTCGACAGGATCATGTTGACACGGCTTTCGGCGAAGTGACCGGCCTTGGTGCGGCCGTGGGAGGCGAGCCAGAGTCCGTACGAACCTACCATCGTCGCCGCCTCGAGATCGATCTCGTCGTTGGTTTCTTCCAACCCGGTGATCGGCAGCACTGCGAGTGGCGCGCCGCCGCGTTCGGCGTCGTAGACTCTGATCGAGTTCTCTTCGTCGTCCGCGATCGCGAACCGCCGTGCGTCGAGCGGAATCGCGCCTGAGGCGTCGCACATGCCTTCGAAGACGACGACCGGACCCGGCGCGAGCGGCGAGGCACCCTGGCTCGCGTAATGTGCCGCTGGCGCGGCGGGTGATGTCGGCCGCGCCGTGGACGCCAGGTACGGAACGGGGGCTGCGCCCGAAATCGGAGCCTGCGGAGCTGGCGCGCTGGCGCAGCCGGCGAGCAGCGAGCAGAACACGAGCCGCCTCGACATCGTTTCGAAAAGATAAGGCTAAAGCGGAAGCTTCACAATGCCGCAGCGGCGGCGGTGGACGCCAAGCTTAACCGAAGCTGAACGGTAGCGCGGGCGCCCTCGTCGTTCTCCCGAAACCGACTACGTTGAGCATTCTCAAGGAGGTTTTCATGAAGCACGTAGGACCCTGGCTCGGTGTCGCCCTGGCTGTCACCTGGGCCTCCACTGCATGGGCGGGCAGCGATGTTGCGCTCGAGGACGTCCCCCCCGCGGTCAGGGCCACGATCGAGCGAGAGATCCCGCAAGGCACGCTGCTCGATCTCGAGTGGGAGCCCAATGCGCGGGTGCCTCACTACGACGTCGAGTACACGCGCGAAGGGATCGAGTGGGAGCTCGAGGTGGGGGAGGATGGGCGCGTGCTCCGCCACGAACCCGACTGAGGTTAACGCTCGCGGGCGAGCTCCAGCCAGAGTCCGCGAAAGCGCTTGCGTTCGGGACTCTCGAGCTCTTTGCACGGGACACCGTCCACGAGCACCGTTCCGTCGTCGCTCAGCACCAAGATCGTGTCGCGTGCTTCCGGCGTGAAGAAGCCCTCGGGATTCAGCGCGTCGAAACGTACGTCGCTGAGCTGTGTCGGGGCTCCCGCTCCATCCCAGCGGTAAAGGCGAGACGCGGGACCCGGCGCCCCCGGGCCCGCGACCACCAGGTAGCTCCCGCGCCACCAGGAGAGCGCGCGCACGCCGAGGCCGGCCAGGTCGAGCAGGTGGGGGGGGCCGAAGCGGGCTTTTTCACCGTGTAGGATTGCGTCCGGGTTCTCGAGCGTCAGCACTACGGCTCGGCCCTGCGGCACCGGCTGACGCAGCCCCACGAGCAGCTTCCCCTCGGGCGTCGCGGTCATGCCTTCGATGTTCAGGCCGCCCTCCGTTGGCGACCGCTCTGCGGCCTGCTCGAGGCCGAGGGCGTCCAGGCGCGGATCGGCGAGCATGTCATCGACCAGCCCTGCATACGCGGTGCCGAGCGGTGCGTGCGGCCCCTGCTGGCGCGGCAGCTTGGTGGCGAAGAACCTGAAGCGGGCAGGGTCGCGCTTACCGCTCTTGGTGCGCGCGTGGGAGGTGATCCAGTAGGCGCGCTCTCCGACTGCGGTGGCCGCCTCGATGTCGGTCTCCGGGAGTTTGCGCCGCTTGGGCTTTTTCGCGGGTTTTTTCTTGGGCTTTTGGGGTTTCTTCGCCAGATCGAGGCCACCGGACACGTCCACGGTGTACAGTGGAGCTCCGCCTCGGTCGGCGTCGTAGATGCGCAGCACGCTGTCTTCGTCATCGGCGACGGCGAAACGGCGGTCATCGAGGGGAACGGCGCCGGAGGCGTCGCAGGCGCCTTCGAAGTGGACCAGCGGCCGGCGTGCTGGCGGGCGCACGCTGGGCGTCCGCGCTGAAGACATTTCTGACGCGAGCGGGCGAGGCGTGGAGGGTGCTTCGTTGCAGCTCAGCGCCGTGAACGCGCAGCACCAACCAGTCGCGAGTGGGGCGGCGCAGCGAAACACATATTGACCCTAGATTTTCGGCGCCCGCTGTCAATGGCCGTGTTTAGGCTGCCGAACTTTCGCTGGTGGCCTACGTAAAAACGACAGTGGCTGCCCGCTCACGACGGGAACACCCCTCGCTCGTCGTGTACATTCAGTTGGAGCCGCCCCCCGCCAGGCGGAACTTTGTTCAACTGGAGAGCTCGACTGGAGCACGATGCCTCACAATCTCGATCTCATCTTCACGCTAACCGGCGGGCTGCTCGCCGCGCTCGTGTTCGGCCTCGTGACACAGCGGCTGAAGCTGTCGCCCATCGTCGGGTACCTGCTCGCGGGGGTCGCTGTCGGACCCTTCACTCCCGGCTTCGTCGCGAAGGCCGAAATTGCAGAGCAACTCGCCGAGCTGGGGGTGATTCTGCTGATGTTCGGCGTCGGTTTGCACTTCCACGTGAAGGAGCTCCTGGCGGTGCGCCGGCTCGCCCTTCCGGGAGCGGTCGTTCAAATCCTGGTGGCGACCGGCCTTGGCGTGTTGGTGGCGCGCTCGGCGGGTTGGAACACGACCGCAGGCGTCGTGTTCGGCCTGGCGATCGCTGTGGCGAGCACGGTCGTCCTCCTGCGCGTGCTCGCCGACCACGATGCTTTGCACACGCCGTCCGGGCACGTCGCGGTCGGCTGGCTGTTGGTGGAGGACATCTTCACCGTGCTCGTGCTCGTGGTCTTGCCCATCGTGGTTCAAGACCACGGACCTAGCGGCGCCACCGACGTGGCGCTGTCGCTGTCGATCGCGAGCCTGAAGGTGATAGCTCTGGTGGCATTCACGCTCGTGTTCGGACGGCGTGTGATCCCGAAGCTGCTCGACTTCGTCGCGCGGACGCGCTCGCGCGAGCTGTTCACGCTGGCCGTGCTGGCATTGGCGTTGGGGGTCGCCGTGGGGTCGGCCAAGCTGTTCGGTGCATCCATGGCGCTCGGCGCTTTCTTGGCGGGGATGGTGGTGGGGCAGTCCGAATTCAGTTCACGCGCGGCGTCCGAAGCGTTGCCGATGCGGGACGCGTTTTCGGTGCTCTTCTTCGTGGCGATGGGCATGCTGTTCGATCCGATGAGCCTGCCCGACCATATCGGGCTGACGGCCGCGACCGTGGGCATCATCCTCGTCGGCAAGCCGCTGGCGGCGCTCTTGGTCGTGCTGCTGCTGCGTGGCCCGCCGCGGACCGCCGTTTCCGTGGCCATCGCGCTGGCGCAGATCGGCGAATTTTCTTTCATCCTTGCGGCGCTCGGGCGCCAGCTCGAGATCTTGCCCGAGCAAGCGACGCAGGTGATGGTGGCCGCGTCCATCCTTTCGATCACCCTGAACCCGTTGTTGTTCAAGTTGGTCGATCCCATTTCTCGCTGGCTACTGGCGCATTTGCGCGGCGCCGACGATCCCGACGTGCAACGGCCCAGCTTGGTCGATCCGAGCCATCGCGCGATCGTGGTGGGCTACGGACCGGTGGGGAGGCTCGTGGTCGAACTCTTGCGCGAGAACGGCCTGCGTCCGACAGTGATCGAGCTGAACCACGAGACCGTGAATCATTTACGCGATGCGGGCATTCCCGCCGTCTACGGCGACGCCTCGCAGCTCGAAATCCTGGAGCGGGCCGGTGCCGGCGCCTCGGCCAGCCTGGTGTTCACCGCGCCGACCGAACCCCACTCAGTGATTCGCGCGGCCAAAGAGCTGAACCCCGGCTTGCGCATCCTGACACGGGCCACCTACCTGAACCAGGCCGCTCCGCTCACGGAGGCGGGGGCCGAGGTCGTGGTCACCGCCGAGGCGGAGGTGGCCCTAGGCATGACGCTGCGCGTGCTCGAACAGCTAGGTGCCACCGCCGACCAGCGCGACCGCGCGCGCGACCGCATACGCAGAGGGCTCGCCGAAGATGCGACCCCGTCGACGTGAGCCTCAGTGGTCGGTGCGGGCCTCGTCGGGCCGGTGGTTGGCCGAGGCCTTCGCCCGCGCGGGATGCCATTCGCCTCGGGGTGAGGCATCATCCGCGCTCGTGCCCACCGCTCCCGACGACTTGAACCTGCGCTGGCTCTTGGGGCTGCGCTGGGCTGCGTACCTTGGGCTGTCGTTGGCGGTGGCGGTGGCCTCGAGCGTGCTTCGCTTGGATCTGCCGTTAGGCGTGATGGGGGCAGCCGTCGCGCTAGGCGCCCTCACCAATCTGGTCTGGAGCTTCGGGGGCGTCCGTCGCGGCATGGGATCGCGCCGGTCACTGGTGCTGCTCTTGACGCTCGACACCGTGGTCATCACTGGTGTGCTTCATTCCGCGGGCGGGCCACAGAATCCCTTCGTGCTGACCTACTTGCTGCTCCTGGTGGTCGCTTCGGTGACCGTGGGACGGCGCACCACCGCCCTCTTGTTCGCGCTGACGGTGGTGTGCTTGGGGGTGCTCGGCTGGGGGCCGCGGCCGCTGCGCGCCGATCACGAGCACGCGGTCACTAGCACACACGTTGGGGACCACGCTCTCCATGAGGCCGGGGCCGAACACTTGGCTCAGCACCTGCACGGCGTGTCGCTGGCGCTGATCGCGCTGGCAGCGATGGTGATCTACTCGGTGCGCTGGGCGCTCGAGGGGCGCGAGGCGGAACTTCGCGCGCTGCGTGCAGAGCAAGAGCGCAATGCGCGCTTGCTCGAGCTTTCCACGCTGGCTTCGGCGGCAGCCCACGAGCTAGGGACGCCGCTTTCGACGATCGCCGTCGTCGCCAAGGAGCTGGAACGGCGCGTGACGCTCGCGGGTGAGGACGACGAGTGGGTGAGTGACGTGCGCACGATCCGCGAGCAGATCGAACGCTGCCGTGGGGTGCTCGCCGACCTCGGCAACGACGCGCGCACCGGCGGCGAAAAGAAAACCATGGTGCGGGTCGGCGAGCTGCTCGACTTGGTGCGTGAAGGTGTCAGTGAGCCCGATCGGCTGCGCGTCGAGCTCGAAGGCTCGAAGGAGAGCGCGTTGTACCTGCCGCGGCGGAGCTTGGCCGGCGTCGTTGCCGCTTTGGTCGAGAACGGTCTCGAGGCGAATCCCCGCGAGCCCGTGGTGCTGCGGGCGTCGGTCACCCGCGGCTGGCGCCTCGAGGTGATTGACCGCGGGGAGGGACCGAAGCCGAACGCTGTCGCGCGGCTGGGCCACGAGCCCGTATCCACGAAGCCTGCTGGCATGGGGATCGGCTTGTTTCTGGGGCGCGCCATCCTGGAGCGCCTGGGCGGCACCCTGGAGCTCGTGGCCGAGCGCGACGTCACGCGTGCGGTATTGCGCCTGCCCGAGACCGAGCCCCCGGCGGAGAGCGCCCGGCCGGTGCCGCTCGCCGCGCAAAGTTCGAGGCTCGAATGACCCGCCGCGCTCCAAACCTATTGGTCGCGGATGACGATGACGTGTTTCGCGAACAGCTGGCGCGCGCCTTGAGGTCGCGCGGCGTCGTGCCTTGGACGGCGGAGGGCTACGAGGCGGCGATGCAGGTGGCCGCCGAGACGGAGCTCGACCTCGGCGTCGTCGATCTGAAGCTCGGCAACGACAGCGGTCTCGACTTGGTGCGCGACTTGCTGCGCGCGGCCCCCGGGCTGAAGCTCGTGGTGCTCACGGGGTACGGCAGCATCGCGACGGCCGTGCGGGCGGTGCGCCTCGGCGCCCTCGACTATCTGGCGAAGCCGGCAGATGCCGACGACGTGATGCGGGCGCTGGGCTACGCGGAGGCTGTCCCCGAAGCACCGCGGGACGAGGCGAGCGCCAGCCTGGCACGCGTGGAGTGGGAACACATCCAGCGGGTGCTCGCCGAGTGCGACGGCAACGTGACGCACGCGGCGCGCCGGCTCGGTTTGCACCGGCGATCGCTGCAGCGCAAGCTCGGGCGACCGCCCTCCGAGTGAGCAGCGCGGCAAATTGTCGCGCCGGTTTTACAGCTACTCCGCGATCGGGGCAGAGTCCGTCCTCTCGTAGCCCGCCATGCAGAAAAAGCCGACAAAGCCGAAGATCCCGCGCCGGCCACTGCTCGTGGCTGGGGGGGCGCTCACGCTCGAAGCGGCCCGGTTGGGGACAGCGGTGGGCTTCGGCAGCTGTGGGGCACCAAGCACGGGCGGCGCACGCGTCACGCTCACGACCCGAGCGCGTAGCGACATCTCTGACAACCCCATCGTCGAGACCTCGCTCGGCTGGCGCATCGAGGTGACCCACGGCGAGTTGTCGCTCGATCATCTGTACTACGTGTCCGGACCACCAGCGGGGCTCGCACGGCGATCGAACGGGCTGTTCTCGACGCCCAGCGCTCACGCGCACCCCGGTCACTACGACTCCGGCGACGTGCTCGGGGAGCTCCAGGGGCCAGTGTCGGTGGACCTACTGGCAGGCGAAACGACGCTGGGCGAGGGCGGAGGCGTCACCGGAGTTGCACGTTCTGGCATCGTCACTTTCGGAAGCTTGCACGGCGGCGACGACGCGCTGGCCATCGTGATCGAAGGAGTGGCGGCGCAGGGGGACGCCGTGATTCCATTTCGGGCCGAAGTCGAGCGCTCCGCCATCGACCACCCAACCAGCCATCTTCCCGAGATCGACGGCTGTCCCTTGGACGATGGCGAGATCGCGGGCGACGGGACCGTGCTGCTCGAGGTCAAGGTGGCGGTGTGGCTCGATCGGATCGACTTCGCCGAAGTCAACGTCCCCGAATCGGGCCTCGCCGCCCTCGAGCCCGACACACCGCCGCACAACGCCTTTCGGCGCGGGATCGCGAAGGCGATCGGCTATCAGCTCGGCTTTTCTCCGGAGAGCGCGTGAATGAACCGACGGAGTTTGCGATTGGGAGTCGTGGCAGCGAGTTTTTGGCTGGCTGGTTGCGGTAGCGACGCGCGGGGCGACGGCTCCGTGGCGGTTTCGGTGTGGGGCGAGGAATACATCGAAGTAGGCATCCCGGAGGAAGAGTTCGAGGACGGCTGGAGCGTGAAATACGACAAATTCCTGATCGCTCTGGGCGATGTCAGCATCGAGCAAAAGGACGGCCCCAGCGGCGGGTCGCTCGACGAGGTAGTGCTCTTCGATCTGACCGAGTCCGGCCCGCAAGCGTTTGGCGCTGTCGCTGGGCTCTCGGAAGGCAACTGGGACGAGTTCGGCTTTTCGAGTCTCGTCGTTACCGATGAGACCCAGCGCTCGGACAGCGCGAGCGCCGAGGATTGGGAGCTCATGCTCGACGGCGGTTACAACGTCTACGTCACGGGCACGGCGACGAAGGACGATGCACAGAAGCAATTTGCTTGGGGCTTCTCCGAGCCGGTGCGCTATGCGAGCTGTGTCGACGTGAGAGACGGTCAAGAAATCTCTGGAGTGGTGGTGGGCGATGGAGCCGAAGCCGAAGCACAGCTGACGATCCACGGCGACCACCTGTTCTACGATGACTTGGCCTCGCCGGAGGCCAAGTTGCGCTTCGATAGGGTCGCCTCCGCGGACGCCGATGACGACGGTGAAGTCACACTCGATGAGCTCGCGGCGATTCAGCTCGCGGATCTCTCCTCGGACCAGGGTAGCTACGGGGTCGGCGCCTTCGACGTGGATGACATGCGCGGGTTCATCGAAGCCGCGACGAATTCGCTCGGTCATTTCAATGGCGAGGGACACTGTCGCCCCGAACGGCCGTAGCCGGGGCCACGAGTTCGTGGCCGCCGCCGCGCTAACCGTGCTCGTGTGCGCGAGCACGTCCGCCCGCGCCCAAGAGCAGGCTGCGTCCGAGCCGGCTGCGCTCGAGCTCACCGCACCGGACCCAGCCGCGCCCGCGGAACCCGAGCCCGTGGAGATCGTGGTGATCGGTGCTGCGCCCGCTCGGAGCGCCGGTGAAGCGCGCCTCGAGCGCGACGTGTTGCAGGCTGCTCCTGCTCGATCGGGCAGCGACCTGTTGCGGCGTGTGCCCGGCATGTTCGTCTCGCAGCACAGCGGCGAGGGCAAGGCGCACCAGATGTTCTTTCGCGGGTTCGACGCGGCGCACGGTCAGGATCTGGAGGTGAGCGTCGGCGGTGTGCCCGTCAACGAGGTCAGCAACGTGCACGGCCAGGGTTACGCCGATCTGCACTTCGTGATCCCCGAGGTGGTCCAGCGCATCGAAGCACGTCCGGGTGCCTTGCGCGCCGACCAGGGCGACTTTGCCGTGGCCGGCAGCCTCCTTTACGACCTCGGTTATGACGAGCCCGGGGTCACGATTTCGTCAGGGCTCGGCAGTTTCGGGGCGCGGCGTCTGCTGCTCGCCTACCATCCCGAAGGGGCGCCCGCTGCCAGCTTCGGAGCGGTCGAGGTGTACTCCACGGACGGCTTCGGACCCGCGCGCGCCACCGACCGCACCAGCGCCATCGGGCAGCTGGTGCACGAGCTCGGCGCGAACCTCGAGCTGCGGGCGCAGGCCTCCACTTACGCGGGCCGCTTCGAATCTGCGGGGGTATTGCGCCAGCGCGACATCGACGCTGGGCTCGTCGACCGGTTCGATACCTACGACGCCAATCAAGGCGGCGTTTCGAACCGGACCCAGTTGGCGACGGAGCTGTCGCACTTCGGCGACGGCTGGCGCTCGTCGTTCATGCCGTACGTCGTGCTGCGCGAACTCCGGCTGCGCTCCAACTTCACCGGTCAGCTTCAAACCGGCACGAACGACAACACCCAGCAGTCCAACGATTCGACCACACTCGGCTTTCGGGCGAGCCTGCAGAAACGGCTCGAACTGGTCGATGCCGACGACCGCTTGGAGGTCGGCATGTTCACGCGCCACGATCGCATCAGGCAATCGCAGCGGTTTACCGAGGGTGAGCTACCGCCTTCCGTGGATGCCCAGGTGCTCGCGACCGACGTGGGCGCGTACGCCGACCTCGGCCTGCACCCGTGGCGGCGCGCCACCGTGCACCTGGGCCTGCGGGCGGACGGGCTCGCCTACGCGGTCGACGACCGACTGGCTGAGGCTACGCGCTCCGCTCAAGGCAGCCACCTCGGTCCGAAGCTGAGCCTCGACCTGGGCATCGGACACGGTCTGCGGGCGCTCGGCGGCTATGGCACGGGTTTCCGTTCGCCCCAGGCTCGCAGCCTGAGCGATGGTGAAAAAACGCCCTTCACCAGCGTCCAAAGCTTCGACGCGGGAGTGCTGTTCGCGGACGAGTCCTTGGAGGCCTCGCTCGCCGGCTTCGCCACGCTTCTCGACAACGACTTGGTGTTCAACGAAGCGACGTCCCGCAACGAGGTGGCACCGCCGACGCTGCGCATGGGCGGAACGCTGAGCTTTCAGGCGCGCGCGGGCGAACGCTTGCTTTCGGCGTGCGGTGCCAGCTACACCCGAGCGACATTTAGGGAATCCGGCGGGCGCTACGCCGAGGGCGATCTGGTACCGTTCGTGCCGCAGTATGTCGGCCGCTGCGATCTGAGCGTGACCGAACAGCTGGGGAGCTGGCGTCAGCACGCGATCCGGCTCCGGGCTGGAGCCGGCATGGACATGATGCTGAATCGCCCGCTGCCCTACGGGGAGCTGGGGTCGGACGTGTTCTTGCTCGGCGCGCGGATGAAGCTCGCGTATGGGCCCGTCGAGCTGGGCGTCGAGGGCGACAACTTGCTCGACGCCGCCTGGTACGACGGCGAGTTCGTGTACGGCTCCGACTTTCCCGAGGTGCCACCGTCCGCCCTGCCGGAGCGTCACGTCACGGCAGGGGCACCGCGCTCGTTCATGGCAAGCCTCAGCCTCCGGCTTTGACCTCGGCCGTGGGCTTTTGCGCTTGTTTGGTGAAGCGCAGCGTCATCCGATCGCTCTCCCCGATGGCCTCGTACTTGGCGCGATCGGTGTCGCCTTGACGCAGCGACGGCGGCAGTGACCAGACACCGTCCGGGTGGTCTTTGGTGTCCTTGGGGTTCGCGTTGATCTCGGACTTCTTGGCGAGCTTGAAGCCTGCGGCCTCGACCTGTTGGATCACCCAAGCCTCGTCGAGGTAGCCCTTCTTGGCGCTTTCGTCGGGGTTGGCGCCGGCAAGCGCGCGGTGCTGCTCGATGCCCAGCACGCCGTTGGGCTTCAGCGCCGCGTGGATCTGCGAGAGCCAAGCAGCCACCACTCCGCTCTGTTGCCAGCCGTGCATGCCGCGCATCACGACGACCATGTCGAGCGTGCCTGCCAGTCCGAGCGAAGGCTGCTTGGGATCGATGACGATGGTCTGGATCTTTCCGTAGAGCTCGGGGGCTTTATCCTTGAACAGCTGGAAGCGCCGGCCGTACATCGTGCTGCGCTCCGTAGCGGGTCCATTGGGATCGGTGGTCGTCACGATCAGCTGACCCCGCGCAGCGAGCATGGGCGCGAGCAACTCGGTGAACCAGCCTTCGCCGGGGCCTACTTCGAGGACGGTCATCGTCGGCTTCAACCCGAAGAACTCGAGCGTTTCCACGGGGTGGCGGTACTGGTCACGCTCCGCGTGGCCCGGTACTCGGTGGGGACTCTTTTCGAGCTTGGCAAACGCGGCGCGCACGCTCGGGTACTTCGCTTCCGCGAGCTGCTTGGCGTTCGCGCGCATTTCCGGCGTCCAGCGTTCAGCTTCGGCGCGCGCTTTCTGCTCCATGTCGCGGACGTCCTGCTCGAGCTTGGCGCGAGCCTCCGCTTGGGCTTTTTCTTCCGGCGTCGGCTCGGGGGGCGCGGGTTCAGCGGTTGGAGCCGGAGGCGGGGGGGCTGCCGGGACAGGCTCCGGGGGAGCCGGAGGGGGCGGGGAACCGCACGCCCAAGCGAAGAGGGCCAGACTGGACAAGAAGCGCGTTTTTTTGATCATGACGCCGCCGAACCTGGCCCCATCCCGGCCCTGCGTCAAGCGAGCAAAAGTACCACACCGCATCCGATGATTCGGCCCGCAAGTGTGACGGCCCCCGAGTGTGACGGCCCGTCATCGCAATTGAATTGCAAAAGACTTTTGAGTGCGGTAACGGTGCCCCTCGATGCGCTTCTGGCTCGCAGCGGCGACTGTTCTCTGTGGATTCTTTGCGCCAATGGCCCCGCTTCGCGCTCAGCCGAGCGATCCCGCTGGGCCGCCGGCAGCGACCCAGGACGACGCTGCGGCGCCGGGCGCCAAACCGGCCGAGGTCGCGACTGAACCCCGCGCCGCGCCCCCCGAGACCGAAACCGCGGTGACCGCGGACGAGGTGGCCGCGGACGAGGTGGCCGCGGACGAGGTGGCCGCGGACGAGGTGGCCGCGGACGAGGTGGCCGCGGACGAGGTGGCCGCGGACGAGGTGCGAGCGGCGTTGGCTGCGGACGCCGCCGCGCGGGCTCCGGCTGCTGGCGCCGTGGCGCCGAGCGGCCCCGTGGAGCCGGCTCGAACGACTCCACCCGCCGACTCGCCGCCGGCGGCCCTGGGGGGTGGCGCGTTCAGTCTCAATCCGGACATCACTTTGATCCTGGACGTCGCGTTCGCGCACTTCTCCGAGGAAGAAAACCTCCAGACCGGCGGGCACGATCCCACGGCGACGGGCTTCAACCTCCAGCAGTTCGAGATGTCCGTAGGTGCGGCAGTCGACCCCTACCTCCGCCTGGATGGGAGTCTTGTGTTCTCCCAGTTTGGTGTGGAGCTCGAGGAAGCGTACGGAACGACGCTGGGGTTGCCGGCGCGCTTGCAAGCGCGGTTCGGTCAGTTCCTCCATCGCTTTGGCCGTATCAACGCGACGCACCTGCACGCCTGGGATTTCGTCGATCAACCGTTCGCGGTGGGGCGTATCTTCGGCGCTGAAGGCGGGCGTGGCCTCGGGGTCGAGCTCTCGTGGTTGTCGCCGCTGCCGTGGTACGCAGAGCTGGTCGGAACGGCGCTGCAAGCCGACGGCGAAGGTACCGCTCGAAGCTTCTACGCTGATGAAACTTTCGAGATCGATGACCCCGCCGATCTTCTGTACGTGACCGCGCTCGAGCAATTCTTCCCCTTGAGCGACGACTGGTCGTGTTCGTGGGGCCTATCCGCTGCGTTGGGCCCCAACGCGACCGGCCGCGACAATCGCACGGACGTCTATGGCACCGACCTGTATCTGAAGTACCGCCCGATCACCCGCGAGAGCCAGCAGGCGATCACCTGGCAGACCGAGGTCTTCTATCGCCGTCGGCAGATCCCCGACCAGCTGCTGCAGGACGTCAGCCTCTACTCACAGCTGGTGGTCCAGCTGACCAAACGCTGGGCTGTCGCGGGGCGCTACGAGTTCGGGAGTCCTGCCGTAGGACTCGACGGCGAAGTGGGTCTCGACGCGCTGGATCCCGAGTGGGTCGATGAACGCCAGCGCGTGGCGCTGAACGCGAGCTTCTGGCCCAGTGAGTTTTCACGCTTTCGGTTGCAAGGATCGTACGACGCGCCCGGCTGGCTCGAACGCGGGATCTGGGCGACCTTCCTAACGGCGGAACTCGTGGTAGGCCCACACGGCGCACACACATTCTGAGAGCCAAAGATGAGGTTCAAATGCAATTGAGGTATTTTCTTCCCGTCCTGGCCACACTCGTCGGACTCGCGGGTACCGCGCGAGCGGACCTGCGGGTGGTGACCACGACACCGAGCTTGGCTGCAGTCGTGCACGCGGTCGGCGGCGCCCACGCGCACGTCACTTCCTTGTCGCTGCCCACGCAAGACCCGCATTTCGTGGACGCGCGCCCCAACCTGGCCCTGGAACTCTCGAAAGCCGATCTCCTGGTGCTCGTGGGACTGGAACTGGAGGTGGGCTGGCTCCCGACTTTGCAAATGGCGAGTCGCAACTCCGAAATCCAGCGCGGCGCGAAGGGGTACTTGGACGCTTCCACGCTCGTCCCCGTGCTCGAGATCGCCACTGGCAAGGTCGATCGCGCGCAAGGGGATATTCACCCCGGCGGCAACCCCCACTACCTGATCGACCCCCGGCGAGTCGCCAAAGTGGCAGCTGGCCTCGCGGTGCGCATGGGCGACCTCGATCCGTCGAATCGTCAAGCGTATGCTGCCAACGCCAAGAGCTTCCTCGAAAAGCTCGCCAAATGGCAGCGTCACTGGGAGACGGTGCTCGGGCCGCTCAAGGGACGCAAGGTCGTGGCCTATCACCACTCGTTGACCTACCTGGCCGACTGGCTCGGCTTCGAGGTGGTGATTCACCTCGAGCCCAAACCTGGCATCCCGCCGAACCCCGGCCACGTCGCCCGCGTGATCGACCTGGCTAAGAAGCACGACGTGAAGCTCATGATCCAGGAAAGCTACTTTCCCACGAAGACCTCCGAGCTCGTGGTGCAGAAGGTGGGCGCGAAGCTCGCGCTGCTCCCTGGGGGAGCGAACTTCCGGGGGGGTGAATCGTACCTCGGCTTCATCGACCAGTGCGTGAAGCGCCTGAGCGCGGCAGTCCAACCATGACGCCCGTGTTCGAGTCCCGGTGTTGGCCGTGTTTGGTGCTTGCGCTGGCCGGATGCGCCGTCGATCGCGGCCGGGGCTTTGCCAAACTCGAGACGGCGAACCTCGAAGTCAGCCTCGAGGCCCGAGGCGACACTGGTGACGCCGAGCTCCTCACCGATCTCGGTTACGAGATCAACGTAGAACGCGCGACCGTGCGGGTCGGTCGCTGGGAGCTGCAGGAGGCTATCAGCCAAGCGCGCGAGGTCGAGGGCGATGCGCACGATCACGGCGAGGAAGCGCACGAACACGATGAGAAAGCGCGCGATCACGATGAGGACGAGCACGACGAACACGCTGCGGTCCAAGGCTATGCGGCGCTGGTGACGCTCGGCTTCGACGCGGCGATTTCTCTGACCGCGCATCACGCTGTCGCTGCGGATCGCTACGACCCTTCGCCCGAGCTCGCGCGAAGTTCGCCGGAGCGGGTGCTGTTGGGGCTCGAACGTTTCGAGTTCGACGGTACGGTCAGCGGCGGTGACTTGGCGAGCGGCGTGGCTGCCTTGACCGTCGAGCTGCCGCTCGATACCGAGCTCGTCGCGAGCTTCGAAACGTTCGCGATCGCCCAAGACGGCCCCGAGTCGGTGCGCCTGGAGACGACGGTATCCGTGCACGAGAGCTTGTTCGACGGCATCGACTTCGCGGCGTTGGAGGTGAAGAGCCGCGTGCTCATCGAGGACCCCTACGCTCCCGCAGCGCTAGCGTTGACGACCGCTCTCGCCGGCAGCGAGACACGGGCCGACCTGAAGTGATCGTTAGTCGCAAGCGTCACACAAGCCGCGCAGTTCGACCTGCACCCCGCGTCGGCGCACCGCTTTGGGACTCTTACGTGTGGCGTGGATGGCAACCGCCTCTCGCGGCAGGCACTCTACCGTGCCGCAAGCCTTGCAGATGAAGTGGGGGTGCCCGTCATCCGTGTGCGCGCCCTCGGCAGGGGTCAACTCGAAACGCCACACGTGGTCCCCGTAGTCCGTGCGATGCAACAGGCCGGTTTCGGTCATGTCCATCAGGTTGCGGTAGAGCGTAGCCCGATCGAAACCCGAGTCGCCGAGTTCGTCCGCCACCTCGCCGTGAGTCAGCGGCCGCTTGTGCTGCTCGAGGACCCCGAGCACGGCGACGCGCGGCCCGGTTGCTCGCAATCCATTGCTCCTGAGGAGCTCACGATAGTCTGCGGCTGATCTCATGACTCTCGGTGGAGCCGTGGTGTTGCTGCGGGCCGACACGCAAGGCACGCATACGTTAGCGCATGTGCGTGACTATTGCAATTGGTGTGTTACAAGGGTCCGCTCGTGAGCCAAGCTCTGTTGACTGCCGAAGCACTCGAGATCGGTCATTCGCGCGCGCTGTTCGCGCCCGTGAACCTCCGAATCGACCCCGGTGAGTTCCTGTGCCTGCTCGGTCGCAATGGAGCGGGTAAGACGACGCTGGTACGCACTCTTTTGGGCTTGCTCCCGCCGCTGTCTGGTCGGTTGACGCTGGACCCAGGGCTGCGCCGCGTCTACCTCGCGCAGCGCGCCAATTTCGACGAACTCTACCCGATGAGCGCGCGCGACGTGATCACCATGGGCACCGAACGCGGCTTCTCGTTCCTCCGGCCGCAGCCAGGCACGCTCGCCGCCGTCGAGGAGGTGATCGGGCGCCTGCAGCTCGAAGCGCTCGGGTCTCGGCGCTACCGCGACCTGTCGGAGGGCCAGAAACAACGCGTGCTCTTGGCGCGTGCGCTGGCGGCCACGCCACGATTCGCGGTGCTCGACGAACCCACCTCGGCGATGGATCGACTCGCCGAAGCCAGCGCTTACGACGCGCTCGCTACCCTGCGTCTTACGCACGACGCGGCGCTGGTGCTCGTGACTCATGACTGGGCGTTGGCGCGCACCCGCGCTGATCGCGTCCTATTCCTCGACGACGTCGAGCGACGCATCCACGCCGGCACCCCTGCGGAAATCTTCTCGAGTCGGGTGCTGCAAACCCGCTTCGGGTTCGAGGCGGCTAGAGCCGGGGACGCGTGACCCAGGCGAGCGGCCTCCCCGAAGATTTGTCTCCGGACGACCTCGTGCTGTCGAGCCCTGCGGCGCCTGCGCCGTCGAGTTCGGGGGCCGTGCGCCAGCCAGCGGGCGCTTTCGCTCACGATCACTCCGTGCACCACCCCAGCGATCACCCGCACGAAGCTCACCACGCCGGAGAGCTCCAGCCGAGCGTTGCCGGGTTCGTCGAAGGCTGGCAGCTGGGGCTGTATCGCGACGCGGTGGTCGGAGGAGCACTGGCGGCGCTTGCGCTGGCGCTCCTCGGCGTCTTCATCGTGCTACGTCGCGCCGTCTTCGTAGCCGCCACGGTTGGGCAAGCGGCGGGCCTCGGCGTCGTGGTGGCGTTTTATGCCAGCATCCACTGGGGCATCACCTTGCCACCGTCGCTGGGCGCGCTCGCGTTCGCCGCCCTCGCCAGCAGCTGTGTCGGTCGCCTGGGCCGAGCGCGCGGCCTCTCGCGCGACGCCGGCCTGGGTCTCGGGTTTCTCGTGACCTCGTCGGCGGCACTCGCGCTGGGCGATCGTATCTCGCAGGAAGCCCACGAGGTGTCTTCGATCTTGTTCGGGAGCGCCGTGGTCGTGAGCAGGGGCGACGTCGTGCTGCTCGGCGCGCTGTGCGTGCTGGTGGTGCTGGCCGTGCTGGCTACTTGGCGCGGGCTCGCCTTCGTGGGGTTCGATCCCGAGGGGGCTCGCGTCCAGAACCTGCCGGTGCGCTGGCTCACGTCTGGTTTCTGGCTGGTGGTCGCGTTGACGATCGCGGTTTGCACCCGCGTGCTCGGGGCGTTGCCGGTGTTCGCGTTTTCGGTGCTGCCGCCGCTGGCGGCGGTCGTCTGCACCCGGAGCCTCAGGGCGACGCTCGTGGGCGCCAGCTTGATCGGCGCCGGTTGCGCGGCGCTGGGCTACGTGGCCGCCTACTTCTTCGCGTTGCCCGTCGGTGCGCTGCAAACGCTATGTTGCGCTGCGGCTTTGGTGCCGGCTTTCGTGGTGGCCCGACTGCGCTAGCCGCTGCGATCGGGCCGTTCCCGGGCTCTCGTGCGCCCGGGTGGCGAGCCTCGCCACTACGCCGCGGTGTGTCACTTCCCCTCTTGGGAACGTGGGTGTTGGGGGTGGACGGCCGGAACCTATTCCCCTAGGCTCGGAGCCCAGGAAGACCGCTCCCATGCTCAAATTGCGCTTCGCGGCGGACTACCGCTGTCTGTTCTACGCTTTCGTGCTCTTTCCCGGTGTCGCATTGGCCCACTACGTGCAGCCGGCCCTGGTCGGCTGGCTGCTTCCCGTGAGCCTGTACATGGGTTACTGCGCCGGGATCTTCTCGCATAATCACAACCACTGCCCCACGTTCGTCAATCGTCGCACGAACGAGTGGTTCTCCGCGTGGTTGTCGATTTTCTACGGGTATCCGCTGTTCGCTTGGATCCCCACGCACAACCTGAATCATCACAAACACGTGAATCGCGCCGGGGATGCGACGATTACTTGGCGTTACACGAAAGAGCACACGTTCTGGACGGCGGCGACCTACTTCTTCGTCTCAGCGTACTTTCAGTCGGGGCCGATCCGCGAGTACATCGACAAGGCCCGCGCTCAGGGCGGGCGAGTGCATCGTCAGATCGTGACTCAAGCCGTCAGCGTGATCGTCGCGCATGTCGCGCTGCTCGGCCTGGGCATTGCGCTTTGGGGACTAGGCACCGGCGTCCTGGTGTACACCTTCGGGTTCGCAATCCCGGCGCTGTTTGCGCTGTGGTCCATGATGTTCACCAACTACATCCAGCACGTGCATTGCGATCCTTGGTCCCCCGATAACCATTCCCGCAACTTCGTTTCGAAATGGAACAACTGGTTCGTGTTCCAGGCGGGTTACCACACCGTGCATCACGAGAATCCAGGGACACACTGGAGCAAATACGGTGAGCTGCACGCGGCGCGCGCGCACCTGATCGCGCCCGAGCTCAACGAGGCCTCGATCTTCGCGTTTTGCGTCAAGAACTACGTGCTGGGCCCGTTTTTCGAGAGGTTCCGGACCAAGCAGGTGGGCCGCGCTGCCTACGACGCGCCCGCGGCAACGCTAGAAACCGACTCGGTGGCGGCCGTGGAAGCCGGAATCAACGCCGAGATCGCTTGATCGGATGCGGCGGCTGATCGACGCGGGCTGCCCAAGGTCGAACTCCATCACTCCTATCCCCTGACGCGACTTGGCGTTTTGCTTTTAGTGGGAGATGACCTGCGCAACGTGGACGGCAGCTAGGGCCTGTCCCTGAATTAGTCCGGCCCGTGAACGTGAACGTGAACGTGTGCGTGCCCGTGCCCGAGAAGTCGAGGAAAGAGCTATCCATGGCGGTCGAAGTGTGTTCCGTGGGTAGGCAGCATGGTTAGACAGCAGCT
>JAICQQ010000160.1 GCA_025937785.1 Polyangiaceae bacterium | reverse complement strand
TAACTTAGGCGCGAGGCGCGGGCATGCCCAGTCTGCTTTTGCCCACGCCCGGCCGTTGCGCCGATTTTGGCTGGCGTTGGCCCCAGGCGTGCGCTACGCGCAGCCTCCCCATGACGTTGACACCCAAGCAGAAGCAGTATTTGAAGGCTCTGGCGCACCCGCTCAAGCCGCTGGTCCAGGTCGGCGCGAAGGGCATCGGGGAAGGTCTCTTCGAGCAGGTCGCTACCCAACTCGTGGCCCATGAGCTGATCAAGATCCGCTTCAACACGGAGAGCGCCGTCGAGCCCGGCGAGGTGTCCGACGAACTCGCCACGCGCACCGATAGTCAGCTGGTGGAGAAGAAGGGCCGCACCCTCGTCCTCTACCGGCGCCGCGATCACGCACCAAGCATCGAGCTCCCCAACGCAAAGAAGCGCTAGGACCCGGAGCCCGTCATCACAAGTCGAGATCGGGCGTCGGTTCGTAGAGAGAGGGGGTCCACAGCACGTAGCCGATGTTGGAGCCTTGGCCGTCGAACTCGAGCACCAGGTTCTTGTCCGAATCGACCTGGTGCACGACCGAGTCGTTCGAGTAGGTGACGAGGGTGTTGCCGCCGGGCAGGCGCTGCACGTCGCCGAGGTTGGCGGTGAAGAACCCGCTGTCGTAGTTCCAGATCTCTGCGCCCGTCAGGTCGTATTCGACGGCGGTCGAGGCGTTCTGACCGGCGCCGGCATTGGCGAACACCAGGATGCTCTCGTCCAAGAGGTGCTGACCGTGTTGCCGCCCTCCGTGGGTTTGCATGCCGCCTGGCAAGAGCTCGGAGAGCCGCCACTCGATACTTCCGTCTCGGTTGATGACCAGCACGTCCTGCGAGACGTCGGTCATGACATAGGCGTCTTCGGTGCGTGAGTAGCGCAGCGCGTTCGCGTGGCACATGCCTCCGCTCAGAACGTCGTCCGACTCGAAGACCTCGGTGGTGGTCCCGGAAGGATCGATCTCGAAGATGCTGTCGCAGTCGGACTCGCCGTACTCCAGATAGGCCATGGTCGCGCCCGAAACGGGCGTCAAGTCGTGCGAGCCTACCGTCTCCGAGTAGGTCTCGGCGTCGAGCGTGTCCATACTGACCCGGCGCAGCGGTCCACCTTGATTGTTCGGGCTGATCATCCACATGTCCTTGCCGTCGGCGCTCATGCGCGCGCGCGCGATGCCGTCCGAGCCAGCGTCGTACCACCAGACGATCTCGCCGTCGGCGTCGAGAATGAACGCGACCGAACTGTCTTGGCCCTGCCAATACGAAACGATCATGAAGCCACGCTCGTAGGCGTCGGGCAGGTGAACCGTGAAGTCGCCGATCGCGACGGCGTCCGTCGCGGGGCCCGTTTCGATGGTGTAGTCGTCGCTCACGTACGTCGTGCCGCCGCTCACCACCGAGATGCGAAAATGATAGCTGCTCGCCGGCTTCATTCCGAGCAGCAGCGTGCGGAAGTTGGTGGCCTCGAGATCCACCG
Organism: Polyangiaceae bacterium; assembly: GCA_025937785.1. GTDB lineage: Bacteria > Myxococcota_A > Polyangia > Polyangiales > Polyangiaceae > JAICQQ01. The sequence continues at coordinate 16,848 of JAICQQ010000160.1, read as the reverse complement.
GCGCCGTCATGCCGTAGCTGGTGTCGAGGCCGAACTCGATCGTGGCGCTTTCGACTGCGATGTCGGCGATCGACCAGGTCACGATGCCGATGGTCCCTGGAGCGCTCGGCTCCACGTCACTGGCGAGCTCGTAATCGACGCTGAATGCCTCGCCGCTCGGCACGGTGGTGCCGGTAGTGCTCGAATCATCGCTGCTCGTGTTCGCGGTCGAATCGATAGTGGCGGCGGCGCCCCCGCCGCTCGTGCTCGCCCCGCTGGCGGTGTTCGTGGTCGTGCCCGCTGCGGTGCTACTCGTGGCCGCGCTCGTGGCCGTGGTGCCCGTGATGCCCCAGGTAGTCGTGGTCGTGCCCATGGCCGAGGTCGTCGCGGAGTCCGTGGCAGCGGCCGTCGTGGAGGCGTCAGCGGCACTCTGGGAGTCAGCGGCGCTCGCGGAGTCGTTGGAGCCCTCGTTCGAGCTGCAAGCGACGCACACTGCGAACGCTAGCGACGGAAAACTGCCCAAGAAAGTTTTCATTTTATGTTCCTCTCCGCTGGTTGGGTCGAGTGGCTGTAGCCACATTCAGTACCGTTAGTCAGGAGCGCCAGGCAATGCGAACGCCGAATCCGGTCGCGGTGTAAACGTTCGCGTGCGACCGCGACCGCTCTTGCGTGGGTGACTTCGTGGGGCGGATTGGTAGATCTCAGAACCACAATGCGTCGGGGGAAGCCGCGGGCGATACGAGCGCTGCGGGTCCGGGCACGTGGACCCCCTTCCTGACGAACAGCCAGCACTGCTCGAACTGATGCCGGACGAGGTTGTACTTCTCGCGGATCGTACGCAAAATCGCGAGGCGGTACTGATCGGGGGGGCGAAAGAACCGGTGGCCGCGCTCGTTGATGTACGGGTACCAGTAGGCATCGGTGATGACCAACACCTTCGGCGGACTTTTGCTCAAGACGTCGAGGTATTGCGGCGCCCAACGTTCCGAGCCGTACCTGGACTTCAGGTGGTAAGTGGACAAAAGGCCCACGGCGGGTGGATTGCCCAGGTACATCATGTGCCCGTGGTAGTGGCCGAGCGTCATGATCGGATCGGTGGGCGTCACCACCGGGCGGATCCAGAGCGCCAGCTGTTGATCCACGGTGGGCGCGGGCCAGGCGGCGCGCCGCACGCCGGCCGCGATCTGCGCGGGAATGCCGGCTGCCAGCGGGTACAGCCCCGCGCAGAGCAGCAAGAGCCCGATGCAGCGCACGCAGAGTTCGAGCGCGACCGCCTTTTGGCTGCGGCCGAACCAGACGGCGAGCTCGGAGGCAGCAAAGGCCGCGGGTGGGAACAGCATCAACACGTAGTGGGCGTAGGGGTGACCGGTCACCAGCACCAATGCGAAATCCGCCCCGAACCAGGCGACGGCGAACGCGAGCCGAGCGAGGCTTTGGCGCGACTCGCGGGCGGGCAGCCTCGGGTAGGTGACCAAAGTGATGGCGAACCCGACACCGGCTGCCGCCAAGAGAGCGCTGATCCCGAACTGCGCGTCGAACATGAAGTAGCGAGAAGCTTCGAGGAGCGAAGCTCGTAGCAAGAACAACTCGTTGTACGCGGCGAGGTTGTACTCGATGGTGGCAAACCACATCTCTCCAGCCGCGCCCTGGAGCGCGAAGTAGATCGTGGTCACGATCAAGGGTGCGGCGCCGCTGGCGGCGAAGCAGGCGAGGAGCGTGGCGCGGACGCGGGCGGGCCACGGCTCGAACAGGCGAGCCCGCAGCGCGAGGGTCACGAGCGCCACGACCCCGAGCGCGGCGGCATTCGGTCGCAGCAGGAACGCAAGACCTGCAAAAAATCCGCTCCAAAACCAGCGTGTCGGACGCGCCACCCGGCGCCACGGGTCAAGCAGGACGAGGCAGAGCGCGACGAACAGCAGCAGGTAGTTTTCGGTCAGGTTCGCCCCGTCCATGACGAAGACGGGCAGGCTCAGCCCGAAGGTCACGAGTTCCGAGAAACAGCATGCGCGCCCCAGGCGCACTGGGGTGAAGCTTTCGAGCGAGCCCGGCGAACGCCACGACGGTCAGCAGGAACACCAGCGCCTGCACCAGCGTGGGCCCGAGCCAGCTCGTTCCGAAGCACCAATAGCTCAGGGCTTCGATGTAGAAGATCAGCGGTGGCTTGTTGTCCCAGAAGTCGCGATAGGGGATGCGTCCGTCGAGGACGAGCCGCCCGCCGTAGGCGAACAGTGTCGCGTCTCCGATCGTGGCTCTCAGAGAGTTCGTGGCGAGCTGACCGACCAACATGTAGAGCAGACACAGCGCCAGAAAAACGCGTTCCAAACGCTATCCGTACGGGGCAAACACCGCCGCTAGACGAGCGAAGCCGTCGCGAGCAGGTGAGCTCCGGCGCATCGGCCGACGATAGGCCAGCGCCGGCGCTTTGCCCAGCGGAACCGGGGAGCTGCGCTACAGGCGGCCGCCAAAGTCGCTGAGGGGGACAGCATCGACCGCCGCCTGTCCCGAAGCGCTGGCCGGCGCGGGGGAGGGTCGGACGACGCGCAGTGGAACAGTCCGAGCGCGGGGGGGGCTTCCGACATCAGGCTCGCTGCCAGCAGTGCGGGTGGCCGCTGCGCGAGCAGAGGCCGGAGGCTGGCTCGCTGCGCCGAGGCTGGGGTCGTCGAGATCGATGGGCGGGGCAGCGGGGCCCGGAAGCGTCGCCGGCAGTGCTGCCGGAAGCGGTGCTTGCAGCGCTCGTGGCTGCGCCGCGGCGGCAGCAGAGATCCGCGGGACGGCGCGCGGCACCTCGCGGCTGAGCCAGATGAGCGAGCTCACCACGAGTGCAGCCACGCCGGCGCCGCCGATCGCCGCGAACAGCGCGGGGCGGCCGAGCTTGCGCTTGCGAGCGGGTGGGTTCGGGCGGTTTGCTTGGAGTTGCGGAGGCGGCCAGTGGGCAACCTTGGCCGCGAAGGTGGGATCGCAGCTCAGCGTCGGCGCCGACGGAAGATCGACCTCGGTCGCTTGCAGGAACGCGCTGTCCGACGTGCACGACTCGCCCACGATGTGGGCCTTTCCGTAGGCGTCGGCTTGGGCCGCACTCGGCGCCAAGTGCGGCCTGAGGCGCGCGGCCCAGTCGTCATGCGCGAGCACCAGCGGTCGCAGCGCCTGCGCGAGCCGCTGTACGGTGCGAAACCGATCGTCGGGCTGAGGTGTCAAACAGCGCCCGAGGACCGCTTCCATGGCTGGCGAGGTGCCCTGGCGGTACCGTGCCAGGGGCGTGCGTTCGCCGGCGAGCACCGCGCAGATGAGCTGAGGCAGCGTCTCACCCTGGAAGGGCAGGTGGCGCGTCAGAAGCTCGAAGAGGAGCACTCCGGCGCCCCAGATGTCCGAGCGAGCGTCGAACTCTCGCTTGCTGTCGAGTTGCTCGGGCGACATGTACGCCGGCGAACCGCGGAGCATCGAGGCTGGTGTCAGCTTCAAGTAGGGTACCGTGTTCGAGGCCAGCGACTTGGAAACTCCGAAGTCGAGGACCTTGATCAACGGAGGCCGATGCGGCCGATGCGTCAGGTAGATGTTCTCGGGTTTGAGATCGCGATGGACGATCTGGTTGGCGTGCGCCTCGGCGAGGGCGTCACAGACTTGGATCACGATCGACGCGGCTTCGTACTCTTCGAGCGGGCCAACCTTGTGCAGCAGGTCGCGCAGGTTCTGGCCTTCGAGGTATTCCATGACCATGTAGGGCACGCCGTTCTCGAGGGTCGCGACGTCGAACACCCGCACCACGTGGTCGCTGCTGATGCGGGCTGCGGCGCGCGCTTCGCGGCGAAATCGTTCGCGGGCCTCGGCGTGCCCCGCGAAGCTTTCCCTGAGGAGCTTCAGGGCGACCCGTTGCTGGAGCTCGGCATGCCACGCGAGCACGACCACCCCCATGCCGCCGACACCGATGACGCGATCGAGCTCGTATTTGCCGGCCAGGAGTTCGCCCATCGCCACGGGGCAGTCAGCGCGTTCGCGCATGCGCACGGTGCTCTCGAGCAGCGTGATCTTCGAAAGTGAATCGTCGCGTCGCGGCGCTTCTTTCAGTGATGGCTCTAGTAGTGTGTTGATGGGTAGTGTGTTCATTGGCAGTGTCCCCTGATGTCCCCGACTCGCCTTGCCTTCTGCTCGATTCGATCGATCCGACTCGATGAACTCGACTGCTGAGCGGCTGCTTGATGGTTCCATGTTAGGCGGCGCTAGTTCGGAGTTCAAGCGTGGATCGCAGCCTTGGTACGTGTTGGTTGCATTCGAGAACATTTGGAAAAATGTGCCCTCGAGTCGCTCACACTTTTGTAACGATCGTGCGGCGCCAGCGCCCGTTGTTCCGGGGAGTTGCAGGGGCCCGGTCGCTAATGTGTCCGGACGATTGCGCCAGAGGGTAGACGCATGCTGTCCGCGGGGCGCGCTGCCCCACCAAGAGTTCACGAAGTTTAACGAGGTCCTCACCGCGTCGATCGGCGTACTCGGTCGACGCGTGCCGCGGCTGCCCGACTAGCTCGAGTTGCGGCGGGACGCTTGCGCGGGAGCGGCCACGGCGGCCTCTTCTCGCACGGGTTCCGCCACTGGCTTGACGGCCGCGCGTCGCGCTCCCCGAGGTCTACGTTTACGGGTCGTGGGCTCGCTCGCATCGGTGGCCGTCGCTTTTGCTGGCCGCCGGCGCGTGCCCGTTGACGGGGCAGCGGCGCCGCTGGGGCCTGGTGCGGCTCCGGGGTTGGCTGTTTGCTGCGATCCTTGCTGGGCGGCTGCTGGCGCCCCGCTGGTGCGTTTGGGCGTTGGGGCGGGCTTGGGCGCGCCTGCGCGTTTGCCCGGGGCCGGGTTCGGGGGCGTCCCCGCGGGTTCGGTCGCTGTCGGGCGCTGGGGCGGCTTGGATGTGGCGCTGCGCTTGGACGTGGCGCTGCGCTTGGACGTGGCGCTGCGCTTGGACGTGGCGCTGCGCTGGAGCGTGGCGCTGCGCTGGGGCGGCTCGGACGTTGCGCTGCGCTGGGTCGTGGTGCGCTTCGGCGCGGTGCGCTTCGGCGCGGTGCGCTTCGGCGCGCTGCGCTGAGATGTGGCCGCGGGCTCGGGAGACTCGGACGTTGGGCTGCGCTTGGACGCAGTGCGCTTCTTGGACGTGCCCGTGCGCTTGGACGCGGCGCGTTTGGACGTGCCGTGTTTGGATGGGGCGCTGCGCTTGGCGGGGGTAGATTCGAGCGAGTTGGTTGCTTGGGAGACTCGCTTCGCGGTGCTGCGCTTGCGTGCGGGGGCGGCGCGCTGCGGCGGCGGCTCGGTCGCGTCGGCTGTGGCGGCGACGACAGACGCCGCAGGCACCGGGGCTAGCGCTGCGGGTTCGTTCGCTGGCGGCGTCTCCAGCGGCGCGGGCGGTTCGGCGGGACCATCGATCGCGATGGTGCGCAAGGGCGCGAGCGCGGCGACTGGTTCCCGCGCCCCGCCGGTGAGCGGTCCGGTCTCGGCAGGGGGAGGCAAGCTCGTCGGCAGCAGCTCTGCGATCAGCGAGTCCGGTTCTGGAGCGCGCGCGCGCTCGCTTGGGAAAGCTGAGCCGAGCGCACGCTCCGGCGGGGCCTCCACGGTGGGCAGCGGCGTGCTGGGCAGCGACGCGGCGACTTGGCGTGGTGGTGCGGGTGGTGGTGCTGCGGGTGGTGGTGCCGGAGCGCGGCTCAGGCTGCTGGCGACTCGCTTGAGCAGAGATGCCGCGCGGCCGAACGCGGCAGAAATTGCGTTCTGGCGTTCGCCCTGCGTGGTCTCTGGCGGAGGCGCGGTTTCGGGGTGTCGGGTTGCCGCAGCCAACGTATGCGCGGGCAACTCGCGACCGCCGAGGGCCGCCGCCAGCGCCTCGAGAAAGCTGCTCGCGTGCTGGAACCGTTGTTCGGGCGCGATGGCAAGCGCGTGCTCCACCCACGCGTCCATGACCTGCGGCAGGTCAGGACGTAACGCGCACAGGCTCGGCCGCGGCGCGGTCGTGACGAGCTTCATGGTGTCGACGAGCGAGCTGCCTTCGAACGGGACGCGCCCGGCGAGCGCCCGGAAAACGATCACTGCAGCGGCGTACAGGTCGGCCTCCTTTTCGATCGCTTTCGAACCGTGCTGCCACGCTTCGGGCGCGATGTAGCTGGGGGAGCCCATCACCGTATCTGCAGCGGTGAGCGTCGCGGAGCTCTTCAAACGGGAGAAGCCGAAGTCGAGCAAACGCACACCACGCTGCTCGGAGAGCAGAAACACGTTGGCCGGCTTGATGTCGCGGTGGACGATGCCAAGTTCGTGGGCTTTCTGGAGCGTTCGCAGCACCAGTTCGATCACGTGCCATAGCTCCGCTACCGAGAGCGGCGTGCCGAGCTTCTCGAGCGTTGCCAAGCGCTGCTCCAGATCCGTGCCCTCGAGCCATTCCATGACGAGGCACAACTCGCCGGTGGGCGCGCGGCACAGGTCGATGGCCGCTACCGCGTGCGTGCCGGCGAGTGCCTGCAGCGCCTGCTGTTCGCGCACCAGTCTTTCCACGAAGCTCGGATCCTGACGTGTCGAGTGCAAGAGCATCTTGACGGCCACGAGCTGACCCGTGTGTCGATCCGAGGCGCGATAAACCACACCGCAGCCGCCCTGACCGACGCGCTCGTAGAGCTCGTAGCGATCGCCGATGGTTGCGCGGTGCGCGTCCCTGCTCACGCGGTTACTCCACCACAACCCCGGCCGCCAAACCACCGGAACGCTTGCTGCTAGCGGTCCGGCGGCCGCCTACACTGGATCGGCGTGTGTTCGGCTCTGCGCCCCGCTGTAGGCTCCACCGCCGTCGCGGATTGGGTTACGCTGCCTGGCGTGCACCCCGCGCACCCCGTGCAACCAGGGCAAATCGTGGGCCAGCGCCTGCTGCAATTCCAACTACTCGCGCAGCTCGGGCGCGGCGGCATGGGAGTGGTGTACCGCGCCCTGGACGCCAACCTGAACCGTCAGGTCGCGCTGAAGCTGTTGCCCGTGGAAGTGTCGCACGACGCCGGGCGGCGAGCGCGCTTCTTCCGTGAGGCGTGTGCGGCCGCGGCGGTCACCCATCCCAATCTGGCGACCATCTATCAGGTCGACCAGGTCGGCTCGCAGATCTTCATCGCGATGGAGCTGGTCGAAGGGTACAGCCTCGAGGCGTGGTTGCGCGGGACGCCGCTGCCCGTGAAGCAGGCGCTCGGGATGATCCGCGACGTGTGTGCCGGCGTCGGCTGCGCGCACCGCGCGGGCATCGTCCATCGTGACTTGAAGCCCGCCAACATCATGATCGCGGAGAGCGGTTTGCTGAAGGTGCTCGACTTCGGCATCGCGAAGCTGCCGGCGCACGACCCGGTGCCGACCGGCCCGGGGTCGACCCAGCCGATGCCGGTCGTGTCGACGCAGGCCGGGCAGATCCTCGGAACCGTCGGTTACATGTCCCCCGAGCAAGCGCTGGGAGCGGCGGTCGACGCGCGCAGCGACGTGTTTTCGATCGGTATCATCCTGTACGAAATGCTCGCCGGCCAGCGCCCGTTTCGCGGCGACAGCGCCGTGGCGGTGATGCTGGCGACCGCCAAGGCCGAGCCGGCGCCCGTGTCCCGGTTCAACCCCAGCGTCGGTGATGCGCTCGATCAGTTGCTGCGAGCGTGCCTCTCCAAAGATCCGGCGGCGCGACCTGCCGACGCGCGCGAGCTCCAGCAGCGCATCGAGGGCTTGGGGCATAGCCTCGACACGCGCCCTGCCGCCGCATTGCCCGCGACGCGTCCGAGCGGCGGCGCGCTGTGGGAGCCCACGTCGGTGATCGCGGTGACGCCGGGCACCGACGTGGCGGCCGCTGGCAGCGTCGAACTCGCGCGGCCTGGCCGGCGCTCGCAGCGCCGCTGGGGGGTGGTGCTCGCTGCGGCCCTAGCCTTGGGGCTCGCCGTGCTCGGCGCGGGCACCGCCGTGGCGCTGCGCTGGGGGCCATTCGCTCCCGAGCTGCGTTCGCCCGAAGTCGGTCTCGAAATCGTCGAACGCTACGCGAACCCCGACGACTCGCGCGCCTCCGCGCTCGATGCGCCGGCGTGGGCGATGGCTACGCGTGACTTTCGCGACGCCGCCGCCCAACCCGGCGCGCCCGCCGCATGGTCGGCGCGCGCTGAGTTCAGCCATGGTCAAGAGCTCATGAGCCTGGGGCGCCTCGAAGAAGCCGAGTCAGCGTTCGAACGTAGCCAGGCGCTCGAGCCCGAGTTCGCCCTGCCGTGGCTCGGCATGTCCGCCGCACGCTTGCGCCAGAAGAAGTTGGACGAAGCGTTGGCGGCTGCGCAAAGGGCGCAGCAGTTGGCGCCCAAGGCGTGGCCCGCGGTCGCTGCCGCAGCGCGGGTCTACGCGCACCAGAACAAGCTGGACTTTGCGATCCAGGAGTACCGGCGGGCGCTGGCGATGGCTCCGAACAAGCCCTACCTCATCAGCGAACTCGCACTCACGTACCACGCGGCTCGCATGGACGACGACGCCAAGCGCTACGCTGCGCAAGCCCTCGAGCTCGATCCCGAGCTGGTGCCGGCGCTCATTCTGCTGTCGGAGCAAGCCTTGGAACAGCTGGACGGCGAGACCGCCCTGAAGCATGCGCGTCGCGCCACGGCGGTGGAGCCGCGCGACGTCACCGCGTGGCTCGCGCAAGGCGATGCGCTGCTCGTGCTCCGGCAGAGCGAGCCTGCGCGCCAGGCGCTGCACACGGCGATCCGACTCTGGCGCGAGACGCGGCAGCGCGGCGCTCCGGAAGAGCGGTTGAAGCAAGTGCAAGCCGCTCTCGATCGCGGCGAGCTGCCGGAGCCCAGGACCGGTGCGCTTCCCGCCGAGCCTGCTGCCACGGGCTCGCTCGATCCTGCGTCGACCGAGCCCAGCGCGCGCAGTGTGCCGCCCGCGCGCAGCGTCCCGCGCGCCAAGCCCGGAGCGAAACCGGCGCGCAGCGTGCCGGCTCCCGCAGCCGCGCCCGAGCCCGCACGGCGCGCCTTGCCCGAGTTGGACGATCTTCGGTAGGGGCTATCCGTCGTCACGGTGACAGGACAGCGTCGCTGCATGCGCCGGCGGGCTCCAGGCGTTTTGTGCCTGCCTGAGCTGCCCGACGTCGACGACTACACTAGCTCGTCATGCTCGACCTTTCCCGCGTTGGTTCTCATTTTCTCGTCGCTCTCTTGACGCTGAGCTGCAGTGCGAATGACTCTTCCGAAGGGGAAGGCGCTTCGGATGGATCCGACACCGGCACACCCACGGCTACTAGCGGCATGGGCGCCGCCAATGCCACGACCTCAACGACGGCCGCCGCTCAGACCGTGAACACGAGCGCGGGGCCAAGCAGCACGACGGGCGCGCCGATGGGCGGTGACAGTGGAGGGTCAGGGGGCTCGGGCGACGGGCCTTCGACCATGGGCGGTCCGGGGAGCACGGGGTTCGGCTTCGGTGTGGGCGGCTCGTTCGGTGCGGGGGGCAGCGGCGGCAGCGGGAGTGGCGGCGACACCTCCGCCACCACCGCATCCACCACCGGCTCTGGGAGCTGCACGCCTGCCGTCGAGTGCGAGCCGGAGCCACTGCCGAGCACGGGAGACCCGCATCAGGACTGCGTCGACCGTGTGAACCAGTTTCGCGTCGGCTGCTGGTGCCTGCCGGCCCTCGAGCGTTGGACCGAGGGCGAGGCGTGTGCGAACGAGCACGCGCAGTACGATTCCGAAGCGGACGAGGCGCACGCCGGTTTCGGCGATGGGATCTGCGAGAACGGCGGGAACGCGCAGAACGAATGCCCCGGCTGGAACTCCGAAGCGCAGATCATCGAGGGTTGCTTGCAGATGATGTACGACGAGGGCCCCCCGCCGTCCGAGCAATGCAACGGACAATGCTTTCAAGACCACGGGCACTTCATCAACATGACGAACGAGCGCTACAGCCGGGTCGCCTGCGGCTTCTACACGACCCCCGGCGGCGACGTGTGGTCGGTGCAGAACTTCCGCTAGGGCTCAGCGCGCGAGGGCTGCCAACCGCTTCTGCGCCAGCGCATAGGTGGAGGTGGGCCAGGGGCGCTCCGGCTTCGTCACCTTGGCGTAAGATTCGCGCGCGGTCTGGCGCAGCCCGAGCTCTTCGGCCATGCGGCCCAGGATGAACCAGTCGATGCCTTCGGGCTGCCGGTCGTCGCGATAGAGGAGCAGTTGTTCGAACGCGCGCCGCGCCTCGTCGAGCTGCCCGCGGTCCGCATACAAGCAAGCGAGCGTGTGCATTGCGCCCGAGCCTTTCCCGAGCTCGACCGCCTTCTCCGCCCACTCGACGTCCGAGGCCGTGCTGCCGAGGAAGAGTCCGAGCCAGGCGTTGTTGTTGTAGGTGTCGCCGTTGGCCTTGCCGCTGTCGATGAGCTCCTGATGGAGGCGTCGCGCTTCACCGAACTTGTTTTGCGCGGTGCGGCCGGCAGCCAAGCGCGACTTCAGCATGGGGTGCTCCAGCGTGTCTGCGAGCTTCAACTGGCGTTCGACGGATTTGACGTAGTCGTCGTAGCGTTCGAGCTGCCAAAGCGCTTCGAAGACCCCGTCGCGCGCGACTCTGGATTTCGGCAAGGCTTGGTGCAGCGTTTGCACCAACGCCAGCTGCTTGTCGTGTTGCTTGGCGTTGGCGTAGCCACCCACCAAGGCGTCTTCGATGATGTGGCGTCGATCGGGATCGCTGGTCGCCTGAAGCGCCTTCTCCAGCATGGGCAGCGCCAGCGGCGAGTGGAAGGACGCTGCGGCCAACGCAGCCGCAGCCAGGCGTACGTCCCCCTTGCCTTCGTCGTAGAGCCGCGCGAAAGGTGCGACGCGGAGCGGGTCTTCACCGCCCGCGGCGTGGTAAGCTTCGCGGGCCCAGTCGAGCCATTGCCGAGCACGCTTTTCGTCGCCGGCGCTGACGGCAGCGAAGGCCTCGGCTCCGAGCTCGCCCCGCTGGTCGCCGAAGGCGCGCAGCTTGTACTTGCCGGCCTCTTTCACGACGTAAATGTTGTACTGACGCGAGGCTCCCTGCTCGATCTTGGTGAACACGCGGTAACCCGTCTTGGCGCTGCCATCTACCCTGAACTCGAGGCTGCTCACCGCCAGATCTGCCATGAACTCTTGGCCCAGGATGCCCTGGCGCACGGAGCCGCCGCTGCTCAGCCCCTCGAGCGCGCCTTTGACGCTGGACTTTCCGGGCTGGTACCAGGCCCCCTGGGCAAGGAAGCGGCGGGCCAAAGTGTCGACGTCGGCTTGCTGGGACAGAGCCTGGGCGAATAGCTTCGTGACGAACTCTTCCGGCGTGCCTTCCGGCAGCGATGCAGCGTCGATCTGGCGGGTCTTCTTGAGGATGCGTACCCGCGCCTGCAAGTTCTTCTGGCTGCTGCCGCTGGCGATCGCCGCCTGCGCCAGCTCCGCGGCATCGGCATACTGCCGCTTCTGAGCCAGCGCCCCGGAAGCTGCTTCCAGCGCATCCGCCAGCTCTTGGCCCGAGAGTGTCAGGCGTTCCGTTTCTGCGCGCGCTCCGGGGGCACCGCGCAGCGCCGCGGCATTCATCACGGCCAGCTGGACCGGCATGGCTTCGCGGCTTCTCCGCGCCAGGCGCTGCTCGAGTTCCTGGTGGCGTTTGGCCCAGTACAACGCAAACAGGGCGTTGTCGCGGAACGCGCCGTCGGCATACTCCTCGAGCTTCTCTTCCGGGACGGAGTCGTAGATCGCGATGGCTCGGTCCAGATCGGAGCTCGCGTAGCGCGTTCCACGAGCGTCGTGCTCCAGCACCACCGCGGCGCGCAAGCGGGATTCGGTGTCTTCGGCGTCGAGCGCGAAGGCGCGTTCGTAGGCGGCCAGTGCACCGCCGCGATCGTAGCCCAAGCCAAGGTCGGCACCGAACTGGTTCTGAGCCAACAAGTTCGCGAGCTCTTTCTGTAGCCGCGCGTCGTCCGGATCGAGTTGCGCCGCGGCACGACCTTCTGCGTGGGCGGCGTCTTTGGCGTAGGGTAGCAGCAGCAGAGCGCGGCGCAGGCGCGCGAACGGGTCTCGAGGGTGCGCGGCGATCTCGCGATCGATCAGGGCTACGGCCGCCTTCGGCTTCCCCGCGTCGCTGAGCTTCTTGGCCGCATGCAGGAATTCGACCGTCTCGACCGACGTGCGCTGGTAGCGCTGGTAAGCGCTCCGGAACTCGCGCACGTCGCTCGCCGAGAACTGGGCCTTACCCGTGGTGAACGTACTCTTCACGATCACCCCGTCCGCGCGCTTCTCGACCGTGCGCGTCAGCGACGCAGGGCCCAGGCGCAGCGTCGTGGCCTCGGGAAGCTTCGACGGCTCGAGCCCTGCCGGCGCATGGATTTCCCAGATTAGCTCCGCTCGATACGGCACCGGCAGTACCAGTGTGGCCTTGCGCTCGCCTTCCGACTCGGTCAGCTCCGACGGCAGCCAGGACCAGAGCACGTGTTCGCGGGCCTCGACGCTGGCGTCGAGCAGGGCCGTATACCCGACGGCGCTCTTCGGCGCTTCGAGCTTCACTTCGAACGGCTTCAGCAGATTCTCCGTCTCGCCGAAGGCGAGCTTCTCGACCTTGTCGGTGTAGTAGGTTTCGCGCGCGTAGCGCTGCATGTTCTCGTCGATGTCGGCGCGTGGTTGGTCGAACGTGTCGCGCAGCTCCGTGGCCTGGAAACCGCGGCCTTGCGAGTGCTCGATCACGCGTGCTAGCCCGTAGCTGCCGAGGAAAACCTCGCGGTGCTCGCTATAAGTGTTGGCGGCCGGGGTCGCGCTTGGCGTGCGGACGAGCGCTTCGGTGTCGGGGCCCGCAACGAGCGCCAGGCGCCCTTGGTCGCTGGGAGGCAATGCGCCCGGCTCGACGTGATCAGCGGTGGGGTCGAACCACCAGGGCTCCTCACCCAAGACCACCACGATCGCGTGGTCGAAGACGTTCAGTGCAGCAAGCTTACCGTTGATGTCTTCGCGGCTCCCCACCGACAGCAGCGCGACGTGCGCGGGGAGTCCCGCGGCACGCAGCAGCCCCACGAGCAGCGTTGCCTGGTCCTTGCAATCCCCGTACGCCCGAGCGACCGTTTGGTCCGGCGCGTGTGGAACCACGCCGGATTCTCCGAACTCGATGCCGACGTAGCGCACCTTCGACTTCACCCAGTTGTAGAGCTTCGAGGCTTTGGTGAAATCCGAATCGCTGGTGGTAACGACTTGATTGACGGTCGTGGCGAAATCGACCCCAGCGAGCTTTTGATCGACGATCGCGCCATACTGCCGGGCGAGCGGACGCCAATCGTCACCGGTCCCGAAGTCGACCGAGGGCCACGACGGGACGTTGCTCGGGGTGAACAGCTCGGGGAGTTCGATGCCCGCGTAAGGGCCGCCCGTGAAGGTGGTGCGCGTGCGCCCGTTCTTGGTGGTTTCGGTGCGGGTCACGGCGGCCTCGCGCACGTCGAAATGCACGGGCAAGTCACTGGGGGCCTCGACGACCAATTCGACTCGGTCTTGGGGGATGCCGATCTGGAAGGGCACCGAGTGCATGTGCTCCTTGGACAGGAACGGTCGGTGCGTCGTCGTTTTGATCACTTCGTCGACCACCGAACCGACGCTGACCGAGGGCAGCGGGGCGCGGAGCACGCGTGCGTCGCTGTAGATCTCGGGGGCTTCTGGGTAGGTCGGTTGCTCGGTGATGGTCGCCGGATTCAGGGCGAAGCGAGCAGCGGAGCCGTCCGCCTGGCGGTTCACCACCGTGGCGCTCAGGCGTGGCCGCTTCATGTACCAGGGCGACCAGTAAGCTCGAGACGCCGACCACTCCTCGACGCCCTCCGGCGTCAACACGCGGTACCGCTGTTGGATGGTGCGATCGTAGGTACCGTCGGCTCGCAGTTCGTACACGAAGCGCGTGAGCTCGATGTGAACCGGGAACTCACGCTCGGACTTCTGGCGCGCCCAACGTTCGGGCTGCTCCAGCGTCGCGGGCGTGAGCGGTCTGCCTTTGGAGCAGCCGGCAAAGGCGCCCGCCCCGAGGAGCAGCGCCACCACCCATGTCAGTTCGAGCCAGCCCCGTCGTTTCTGGTCGTAGATCAAGCCAAAGATGTAAACGCCGGGCAGGCGCGGCGTCAATCCGAGGATGAACGGGCCGACGCTGGAGCGCCCGGAGCCGCGAATGCTGCTGGGGGCTGGCTATTCCAGCGTGTACTCCTTGAGCAGCGCGCCACCCATCGCGATGAACTGAACGTGCACCGCATCCGAGCTGACGTCGACGAGCGCCCAGCCAGACTCGTCCCAGTATTCGGCGTAGCCGGTCTCTGCCTCGGTGAACTTCCAGGGCGCGCCGGCGCTGCCCGGCATCGAGTAGTGGATGCCGTCGACGACCATGTCGGCGAACACGTGATCGTGCCCGTAGAAGAAGATTTGGACGCCGTGCTCGAGCATCAGTTCATGCACGATGGCTTGCTCGCCGACGTAGGCGGCCTGACCTCCGCCGCGGCCGTAGGCCGAATTCGCGGCATCGCCCGCCGCGCCGCCGACGGTGTGGTGGATGAACAAGAAGCGCCATTTCGAGGTCGCGCCCGCCAGCGTGCTCTCGAGCCAGCTGAGCTGATCGGCGCCGAGCGTCCAGTCGTCGGGGGCCTCGTCATGGTTGAGCAAGTGTTCGGCCGTCGTGTAACTCATGACGTTGAGCACGACGAACAGGGCATCGCCCCACGTGAACGCGTAGTAATCGGTGCCTGGACTGCCGCCTTCGGGGTAGGTGCCCGGCTCCGGCGCGGGGACGTAGAGCTGGCGTTGTTCGCGCGACCACTCGATCTGTTCTGCGCTGTAGTGGCCGGCTTCGCCGTCCCAGTTGCCGATCACGGGAAAATGTCCGACGTGCCCTGCCGCGTCGCCCAGCAGCTTGCGATAGTTCTGGTAGGCGAGGGCCGTGATCTCTCCGCTCGGAGGCGGGGCGTTGAAGCCGAACTGATGGAAGTCCAGCATGTCCCCCAGGTTCACCAAGAAATCCGGTGCAGCTTGACCCACCTCGGCGGCGATGGCCTCGAGCGTTTCGGGGTAACCTTGGTTCGAGTATTCGAGGTAGGCACCGATGTGCGAATCGCTGATCATCGCAAATGAGAACGCCTCGTCGGATTCACGCTGCGTGACGGCGCTGCCCTCGAAGTGCAGCTCGAGGTCGCCGTCCTTGTCTTCGGTGACGTCGTACTCGTAGCGTGTCCCTGGTTCGAGGCCGTCGAATCTCCATTCGGCGAGATCAGTGGCGCGGACCGTGGGCGGCAGCGCCTCGCCCCACTCCGACTCGCCTTCGAGTCGCAGGCGGGCGCGCAGCAATGCAGGGTCGCCCCCTTGCACCACGACGTTGACCGTGAAAGCGTCGTGTGTCGGCGCCACGACGAGAGGGGCGCCGAAGAGCGCGAGCGCCGGATCGACAGCGCCCGTCGTGCTGGTGTTCGTGGTGCTGCCGGCGGTGGAGGCGGTGCTCGTCACCGTGCTGCTGCTGCTGCCGGTGCTGGTCGCCGTGGCGGTGGTGCTCAGGGTGCTCGTCGCCTCGTGGCTGTTGTAGAACTCCTCACCTTCCGTGACATCGCACGCGAGCAGCCCGATCGCTGCCCAGGCCAGGGGCCAACCCGTGGTCATACCGAATCTGCGCACGTCAGATTTCCTCGCACGAGTGACGCGCAGAGTCACGCTGAAGTTGGTGCCGGGGGCGCTGCACTATTCTGCAGAGGACGGATTCGTCGATTCTCGCGCAGGTCGCGGCCGCGCGGCCCTCCTCGGTCGCTCACCAGCCGAGTTCGCTGCGAAGCTCGCCCACCAGCGCCGTTGCCATGGCTTGGTGGGTCCCCAGCGACGGGTGCCAGTCGCACCCAGGCGCGTCGTTGCTCAGGTTCATCTCCCAGCTTTTCACCCGGAGGTCGCCCTGGGCCTGCACCGCAGCGACGGCAGCGGCGATGCCTGCGCGCGCAGCGGTCAGGTCCTCGCCCGACAAGAGCGGCCCGACGGTGCACAACACGAAGGCATCGGGGTACCGGTCGCGAATGCGCAAGAGCAGGTTCGAGTAGGCCGTTTCGAAGGCTTCGGGGCTCGGATCGCCGTCCGTGCTGAAGTCGTTCGTTCCCAGGTTGATCACGACTGCATCGGGGATCTGCGCGAAATCGTACTCGCTGGCAGCATCGCCGGGCAAGGTGCGCCCGTAGAGCGCGGGCAACGGGTCGTGGATGTCTTCTCCGTAGTTGAAGATGATGCCCTTGCCCGACCAGGCCACCGTGATGAGGTCAGCCTCGAGCTCGCGAGCCGCGATCGCGCCGTACGTGAGGTAGTGGTTCTCGGTCTCGGCCGAAAACCCGCAGCTCGGCGTCGTGCCTTCGTTGCCGTAGCCGCAAGTGATCGAGTCACCGATGATTTCGAGCAAGCGGACGGGCGCGGCCGGTGGCTCGAGCAGGGCGCCGTCTGCGCCGAAGTCGAGGCCGAGGAATTGCGTGACGCCAAACGAAGCCTCGGTCCGCCGGTACAGCTCGAGGACGTGAGCACCGGGCGCCAAGGAGTCGGCGAGCAGGTAATCGTGGCTGCCGGCCTGCGCCGCGAGTTTCGGCTGCAGCTCGCCATCGATCAGCACGGTGAACTGATTCTCGGAGGCGTCGTTCAGCGAAACACTGACCTGAGTACCTTCGAACGCGGCCACCAGGCCGCTGCCGGACCACGCGAAACGCTCGCCGCCCGGATCGGACCGATCGACGCGCCCGACGAAGCGAATGGCGGGATCGCCCCCTGTACTCGAGGTGGTTGCGGTCGCGCCCCCGAAGCCTGCGCCGCTCGTCGCGCCCGTGTTCGGGCCGCCGCCAGCACCGGTGGCCGCGGTGTTCGAGCTGGTGCTGACGGCGCTGGTGCTGACGGCGCTGCTAGTGCCCGAGCC
>JAICQQ010000027.1 GCA_025937785.1 Polyangiaceae bacterium | reverse complement strand
TCAGTCTGATCCACCGTCGCAAAACGTCGCGTTACTCGTTGCCCTCGTCGCCGGAGCAACAAAGGAGAACCAAGATGCGAAAAAAGCGCACCGACAAGACCTTGACGGGTCCAACCATATCAGTGTCCTGTCTCCATAGTTCGTCCCGAAATCCGCGCGGCCCGGCCTCTACGAGGCCGCGCCAATTTCGGACTCTGGCGTCCTATCGAGACTAGGAAAGCGGCGAATCAAAGATTCACCACACTAGCTCGCGAGTCGTTTGTACCTCGCCAGGGAGGCACGCCCGAATTGTGGCTCGAGTGCGCGAAAGCGGACACTCGGCGCCGCGGCCACGGAAACGCGCGGGAGCCATTTCAGCCGAGGAGGGCGCAGCGCGGCGCCACTTCGGCAGAACCTGCTCGCTGACGTGACAGGTACGACATGCGCCGCGAGTTCGCTGCACGAGAGCTCGCTGGAGAGCGCGAGCGCTTCGTGCGATACTTCGTAGAATCGCACGAGGCCGAAGGGATCACCGATCGCGTCGCGAGCGTACAACGAGGGAAGGATCCGTCGACACCGGAGCTTACTTGCATGACCGGAAATCCACGCGCGAGGAAGTTGGAACGAGCCGTACCGCCGCGAACGTCGAGCGTTAGTGGCGCGCGACCCATGCCGACTGACACCCAGTACAGCTGGGTCAACGTCGATGAAGCCGCCGAGCTGGAAGGTCGCTTGCAGCCCGCTCCGAGCCCGTCCGCGAACGCGGCGTCCGCAGCAGCGCGCGAGCTGGAGCAACGCCTGCGCGAGCAGCAGGCCGAGCTCGAGCAGTTGAGGTTGGAAAGCGCTCAGCGCATCCGTGTTGCGGAGAGCGAACGCGACGCCGCGCTCGCCGCGGTCGAGGAGCTGCGTGCCGGCCTGGGTCCTGCGCCCATCGACGTCTTCGCCAAGACCAGCTTCGCGCCGCCGATCGCGCCCACCAGCGTTCCTGCACCGCTAGCCACACAGCCGCCGCCGCTCCCGAGCCGTGCACCGGTGGTGAGCCAGCCGCACGGCCTCGGTCTTCCCCCTCCGACGCCGTCCCCGCAGACCCCGTCCCCGCAGCGCCCCTCTCCGCAGACCCCGTCCCCGAAGCGCCCGGCGCCGCCCCCCGAAGTGCCTTCTCAGAGCCGGAGGCGGGAACGGGGCAGCGTCCCCACACTGAGTGAGGTACTGGTCGCGACCGATCCGCTGGGGCACGACCTGGGCACGGTGGAGCCCGACGAGCGCCGGAGTGAACCGCGGATTTCCAAGCAGTTCGAGATCGAGTTCAACTACGAGACGCAATTCTTCGCCGGGTTGACCCTCGACATTTCGAGCGGCGGGCTCTTCATCGCGACCTACCAGCTGCTGCCGGTGGGCACGGCGCTGTCGCTCTCGTTCCAGCTGCCGGACGAGGTTCGTTTGAGTGTGCGAGGCGAGGTGCGTTGGGTACGCTGTGCGAGCGAAGGGCACGAACGCCCCGGAATGGGCGTCGCGTTCAAAGAACTCAGCGCCGAGGCCCTCGTCGCCATTTCGGACTTCTGCGCCGAGCGCCCGCCCCTATACATCGACCTGTAGCAGCCGGCGGCGACGCGTCGCTGACTCGAATCTTGGACGCGGCGCCCGCTAGCGCCGAGCGAATCAACGCGTTGCGGCATCCTTGCGCGCACAGCCTGTTGTACGCTGATAACGCCGTTTCGACTTGACAGCGCGCGAGATACTCGTGCCCGGATGACGCGATGCGAGAGCGTTCTTTGGTGCAGGCTGTCACACCTTGGGGCGACATGCGCCGTCGCGCGCGTCTCTGATCTCGATGGACGTTTCTCGTGACACGAGTGTCATCCGTGTCAGCGTTCCGTTCGCGAACGCTCTCGAATGAAACTGATCCGAAACCGCGAAGCGAGCTTGCGTCCAGCACCTCGCCTGCGAAACTTTGAGTGTGCTCCGATCCGTGTTCGTCGCCGTCAAGACCTGGACGCCTGGTGTCCTCGCCTTGGCGACGCTCGCGTGTCACGAGCCATCGTTTCCGCGCTCGTCCGAGCACCCACTCTTGGGGCAAAAGGTGCCTGAAATCGGCCCGCGCACCACGGTATTCGGAGACGCCTTCGACCCCAGCGATCTGCACGGGCACCCCGTGTTCGTCAAGTTCTTCGCCGAGTATTGCGGCCCCTGCAAAGAGGGCCTGCCCACCTTTCAGAAGCTACACAAGAAGTATCCCGACGTTCGTTTTTTGGGCATCGACGAGGACAAGCAAGTCGAAGACGGCGTCGAACTCGCGCTCACCTTCGGGCTCACCTTTCCCGTGCTCGCCGACGAGGGCAAAGATCTCTCGGATCGTTTCAGGGTGAGCACGCTGCCCACCAGCTTCGCCGCCGATGCCTCCGGCGTCGTACGCTGGGTCGGCACTTCACGGCAGCGCGATCAAGATCTGAAAGCCGCAGTCGCGGCGATTCGCTGACCCTGCGATTCGCTCGAGTCAAAGCGCGCGCCTTTGCGCCTTGCGAGCGCGCTTCTGCTCGAGCGCGCGAGCCGCTAGCGCCAACCGCCGTGCATCAAAACCCGGCGGAGCCGGCTGCTCCAGCACGAGGCTTCCCAGCAGCGCGATTTGCTGCTCGTGATCGGAGCTCGTGTCTCCGCCGCGCGGACCTCCGGAGCGCGACGACCCGCGCTTTGGTGGCGGGGCAGGCCGTGCCACCGCGGACCGCTCGACGCGCTCGACGACCTCGTCGAGTTCTGCGTCGAGCGCGCCCCGTGTCCCGAAGTGGTGATCTCGTTCGACGAGCACCGGCAGCGGTCCCAGCAGTTCGATCGCCGCACCGAGCAGGTCGAGCACCGCGGGGGAAGCGGGCGCGCCGTGCGTATCGTGGTATACGTCGCCGTCCCACCGGCCACCAGCCAAGTGGGCGTAGGCGATCTGTTCGCGCGAGAAGCGCCGCAGGAACGCGAGCGGGTCCGAGCCGTGGTTGTGGGCGTTCGCGTACAGGTTCGCCAGATCGAGCACGAGTTTGCACCCCGTGCGTGTCAGCACCTCGCTGACGAACGTCGCTTCGTCCATCGCCGCTTCGGGCCACTCGAACAAGGTAGCGATGTGTTCGAGCGCCAGCGGCACCGGCAACACCTGCTGAGCGCGGCGCACGTTCGATACGACGAGGTCGAGCATCCGCTCGGTTCGCGCCACGGGCAGCAAATGACCGGCCTCGATCCCACCCGCACGTACGTACGCAATGTGTTCGCTGACGCACGGAGCACCCAGGAGCTCGGCCAGGCGAGACAAATGATCGAGAGCAGCACACGAGTATCCTTCCACGCCGCCCAATGACAGCGAGACACCGTGCGGGATTAGCGTGACACCTCGCTGCTTTAGCTGCGCGAGCGGAGTAGGCAGTGCGCTGGCGCACAGATTCTCAGCCACGACCTCGGTGAACAGCAGATCTTTCCGACGATGAATGAGCCAGGCGGTCTCGGGACGCCACCCCAGCGAGACGCCCGCGAACTCGTACGGCTCGTTCACGATCCGCAGCCCCCGCAACCGCCGCAAGCGGCGCTGCAACTGCTCCCGCAGCCTCCGCCGACGGCAGCACAAGAGAAGCCACCCCCGGCATCGATGCTGGAGGAAGGCGCGCTCGGGGCCCGACCGGTGGCGAGGCGGCCGAACAGCAAGACCTGAGCAAGGGACGGCAGGTCCACCGTGAGAACTGTCGTACCGAACAGAGCGTACGCAAGCGCGAGTTCTCGCGCTTCCAGCTGCGCGGTTTCGGCCGTTGCGGTCGTCCGAAGCGCGGCGTTGCCCACGCGCAGCTCGTGAAGCGCAGCATCGCCGCGGTAGGTTGCGCGTGGGAAGCGGCGGCGGCGCATGAATATGAAGACGGTCAACGGCACCATTAGCAACAGCAAGAACCCGACGGAGTACCCGCTGGACGCGCCTCGCAGGATGCGCATGGCTCCCACGAACCAGAGCGGCACCCCCAACCAACAGGTCCCCACGACGGCCCCGAAGGCCTGCTGCAAGCGACCGAGCAAGAGCCCCCGCTCGACCAAAACCTGCTCCAGCGCCTCGAGCGCGCCGCTCGCGCTCTCGCGCACAGCGTGGATCGACCGCGGCCGTGTGGCAACCACCCCGAACACTGCTCGTTCCACCGGGTGCATATCGAGCGCGATCGAGCGGTACGCGTGTACCCCCACGCTCGCGTTCACATCGCCCTCCCGCCCGACGCGACCCTGGGCGTCGATCGACAGATGGCCCGTGTGGACCAAGGCCACCACGGCGGCGTCCGCGGCCATGCTGCGTCCGCCAGCGAGGCAAGCGAGGTCGTACGGGCCCAGCGCGTCGAGTTCGGCTGAGCTCAACGCGCTCTTCGGATGCCGCAGCTGATCGCTCGCGAGCGCGAGCAGGAGCACGAACGCCAGGGCGGACCCGAAGAACACCAGAAAGCCGACACCCGACAGATCGAAGGCATACATGGATGGCTTACGTTGCGTCGACCGCGGCGAGCGCCCGCTCCACCAGCGTCATCAGCGCCCGGAACAGCTGGACCAAGTCCGCGTCAGCGTTTCCCGCGTGGAAGCGCTCGAGACGCGCCAGCGCATCCGCGTCCAAGTCCAGCACGCGGGCCGCAACCGATAACACGGAGGGCACCGAGAGCGCGACGAGTTCTCCACGCAGGTAAAGCAACGCACCAAGTTCGTAGCGCAACGCCGTCGTCGAACGGTAGACCGCCTTGGCGAGCAGCGCGGCGTTGTCGCCGGAGAACACGTAGTGGCGGCGTAGCCTGAGCAGATGGTTGCGAAGCTCTTGCTCGGTGCGCTTTTGGAGGGTGGGTCGTTCGACCACCACCCCGGCGAACGGGTCCTCGCCGCTCAGCACCACATGGTGCTGGTGGATGTCCAGAATCTTGATCGGAAATGCCTCAGCGAGCCGCGGCACTTCCGCCGCACGCACCACGAAGGGTTCTACGCGAACCGCGCGCCACGCCACGCGCAACGGCTCGTGTAGCGCTCGCAACGTGGCGGCATCGGCGCGCCCGAGGCTCACCGCAAGATTCACGTCGCTCTCTTCAACGCGATACTCGCCCCGTGCCAAGCT
Organism: Polyangiaceae bacterium; assembly: GCA_025937785.1. Taxonomy (GTDB): domain Bacteria; phylum Myxococcota_A; class Polyangia; order Polyangiales; family Polyangiaceae; genus JAICQQ01. Next base: position 55,065 of record JAICQQ010000027.1, on the reverse strand, counting down.
TCCGTAGAGCACCAGGCCCCGAACGTCCTCGAGCGACTGCAGCGCGCCCGTCAACTTCACGAGCGCACGGGCAACGGTGTCCGGGGTCGAAGCGGGCAAGGCCAAGGGGTGCCGCGAGTATACAGCATCCCACGCCGCATGCCCGTCGAAGCCCGCATCGAGGCGCGGGTGCGAGCACTCGCGCCGCCGCTTCTCGATGGAGTATGCTGACAGCCTCCGTTCCGCGCCCCTACCTTTGCTCACCGTTCCACGCTCGACTCCGCGATGCAGCGCCTCACACAAGTTTACCGGGTCGGGCGGCTGCTGGTGGTTTTGGGCATGGCGATGTTCGTCCTACCCAACGGCCTGCTCCCGTGGCCGAGACCCCGGCCCAAGCCAGTGGCGCTCGCGCCCGAGCTCGAAACCGACGTCGGTGATGCCACCAAGGAGCAAATGACGCCCGCCGGGACGCCCGCCCCGACACCTGTTTCGCAGCAGCCGCTGCCCAAGGGCGAGTGCCCGGCCGACATGGTGTACGTGAACGGTGAGTACTGCCCAGGGTTGGCGCACAACTGCAAGCGGTACCTCGACGAGAAGAAGGATCGCTGCGGTGATTTCCACGAGACGAGCCGTTGCCTCGGGCCCAGCGTCAAGCACGAGTACTGTATCGACACCTACGAATACCCCAATCGACGGGGCGAGAAACCGCTGCTCGCCGTCGACTGGGACACGGCGCGTAAACTCTGCGAACAGGCGGACAAACGCCTCTGCACGGCAGACGAATGGACGCTGGCGTGCGAAGGGCACGGCCGCCTTCCGTACCCCTACGGCTACGCCCGCGACAAGGAAGCGTGCAACATCGACAAGCCTTACATATTGCCGAATGATCTGGCGTACGCAGATCCGAAGAAACGAGCCGCAGAAGTGGACCGGCTCGATCAGAGCGAGCCTTCGGGCGACCGGGCGAGCTGCGTCAGTCCGTTCGGCGTGTTCGACATGACTGGAAACGTCGACGAGTGGGTCGAGTACGAGCGCGGCACCTTCGCTCAACCGCCTTATCGTAGCGGTCTGAAAGGTGGCTATTGGGGCCCGGTGCGCAATCGCTGTCGACCTATCACCGCGACGCACAACCGCTGGCACTCCGGCTACCAGATCGGTCTCCGCTGCTGCCGAGATCCCGACGTTCTTCCTCCGAAGGAAGCCTTGGCCGCGTCCGCCCGGTGAACAGGCGCCTCTCACGGTTTGCTCCGCGACCCCAGCCGCCTGGGCCGACCGACGATCGCCCGACCGGGTGTCACAATCACCCACAACCCAGGTGCGGCTGCGCGTCTGGCGACGCGTGCTTGAAAGCTTCCCTGGGGATTCGAGTTGGACTAACGTCCCGGCCGTTCTCACAAACACTTAGCTAGAAATCGGAGGGAGGATCCCCATGCGAATGTTCTGGAGCCTGCTGCTAGTTGTCGGGATTACGGGTGTTGCGTCTTGCAACCAGGACACGAAAACCACGGTCACGCCCTCGGGGCGCGGCGCGCGCGGCGAGACGTGTGAGGCGCGCAACGACTGTGGCGGTGGCCTCGCTTGTGTGAATGGTACCTGCTCCAAGAACGACTTCGACATCTCGGTGAGTGCCAAGCATTGCGACCGAGTGCAGTGCGAAGACGACAAAGACTGCTGTGGGGATCGACCGCGTGAGGCACCATCCAAGTGCAACAACCGCACCTCGGTGTGCTTGACGCCTCTACTCCCCGATTGTTCCAGCGTCGCCTGCGAGACGGACTCGGCGTGCGGCTCCGGTGAGTGCCCCACCGGCGTCTGCAGCCTCGGCGGCGCGTGCAACACGAACGAAGACTGCGAACCGGACGTCTGTGACACTGGCACGTCTTCGTGCACCATCACCGGCTACTACTGCACCAGCGATAGCGCCTGTCTCGGCGCGAGTACCTGCGGCACTCGCGTCTGCGATTGCACGAACCCAGAATACGATTACAACGACCCGATCTGCAGCGACCCGGATTGCGACGACGTGTGCACGCTGCGCTGCGACAACGAGCTCTGTGTTGCCGATACCAGCTGCGAAGAAGACCTAGACTGCGCCGGTAGCGTCAACGACATCTGCGAAGACGGGCGCTGCGTAGAGTGCGTCGAGAATGACGACTGCAGCGACTCCGAAGAAGAGTGCGTCAACAACTTCTGCGAGAAGCCGTGCAGCACCAACGAGGAGTGTCCGTTGTTCCACGCCTGCGATGACGGCGAGTGCGTCGAACGAGGCTGCGGTTCGGACACGGAGTGCGTCTTGGCAGCCAGCCGCGCCGGCAACGGTGCCGTCGAGGACCCCCGGCTCTATCGATGCCTCGATGCGGGCGGCGACTCGGACATGCGCATCTGCAAGCTGCCCTGCGAAAACGACGCCGGCTGCGCCTCGTTCGAGGTGTGCGACGACGGCTATTGCGTATTCATCGGCTGCAAGACCAACGAAGAGTGCCGCGCGTACCTAGGGATCGAGAACGAAGAAACCAACGACGCCAAGCCCTACATCACGCAAGCCGTCTGCCGCGACTAGGCGGCCGGCGCCGTGGCTACGTGGTGAGCGCGCCTCCGCGGCTCACAGCGCCCCTCTGGAAATCGGGTGCCGGACGCAGGGACGCCGGCACCCACTGGAAAATGGGAACGGTCCGGCGGGAGCTACTTGCAGCCCGCCGCCCACTGCGCGGCGTTGACGAACATCGTGAGTAGATTCGCGTCGTTGTAGAACGTGCTGCCGTTGTAGTTGCCCCATTGGTTCAACGACACGAGGCGGCCGCCCGTGCCTTCGCGGACCACGACGCCCGCCCCGGGGTACGCGCCGCCGCTGTCGCAATTCAGGCAAGTCGCGATGACCACGCCACTGTTCAGGATGGGCCCCACCGACACGCTTTGAGAAGTGACCGCGAAGGTCGCCGGAAGGCCGTCCCATATGGGGTGTCCGCTCGCCGTCAGCGTGAACGACGTGGTGGTGGTGCTCGTCACCCAATCCAGGAGAGTCAGGGGAGCCAGCGTGAGATTGAGACCGGTGTTATTGATTTGGTAGGCGGCCAGCTCATTGGCAACGAAACCGGTACCGGCGGCGTGAGCGGCCACGAGCGCATCTTGCCCGGCCTGCGCCATGCTGCTGGTGTATTGCGTACCCACTGCGTACACGACCGCGCCGAAATCGGAGGCGGCAGGCGTTCCAGTGTAGCTGCTGACCCCGCTGGCTATCAGCGTCACGACCACCCCCGCGTTCTCGAGGGCGTTTTGCATCGCGGTGTTGCCCGTGGTGTCGCTGTCGCTGAGCACCAAGACCGACCCGTTGCACTCACGGCACTCACCGTTGACGCAGTACTGATCCGACTCCGAGCAATCCGTGCCACCGGCTTCGTAGCCGTCCCCTGCCGCGTTGCAGGTCGTGGCGAGGCTGCCGTCGCAAGCCGGCGCCTCGGGCTCGCACAGCAAATCGACGCACTGGACGCTCGTGCCGCTGGCGTCACAGAACTGCCCTGTCGGACAGGACTGTGACAGGTACGACGTCATGCCGTCCGAGTAACAATAGTAGATCGCATTGTCTTGGCAGAAGTACTCGAACGGCGGACACACGAGATCTTGACACGTGCCGTCGTAGCAAAGTTCGTCGGTCGCCGTACAGTCGATCGAAGCCTCGATGCTCAGGCCGTCGGCCGCACAGGTGATGACCTCGGTAGCCGCCGTGTTGCATTCGGTGGCACCCGGCGTGCAGACCCAATCCTGACAAGTCGCTTGCTCGCCTTCGACGCAGGTCTGGTTCGAGTAGCAGCTGGTGCCCGTGTATCCGCTGCCCGCAGCGTTGCAGGCGTACGATATGTTGCCTTCGCAATATCCGCTGCCCGCCTCGCACGTGTCGAGCTCACAGCGTCCGGTCGAGCAGTGATAGGGACCTGGGCAATCGTTGTCAGTCACGCAGCGCGCGCACGCCCCGTAATTGAAGTCGCACAAAAGTCCTAGCGAGGTGCAGTCGTTGTCGGAGCTGCAACTGCGACGACAGGTGTTCGAGACGCAGACCAGACCATCGTTACAGTCACTGCTGCTCACGCACTGGGCACAGCGACCCGTGGAGGCCGCACACACCCGCGGCGTGGGGCAGTCGAGCGAGTTGACGCACGCTTGGTACGGGCGGCACTGCTGGTCGATGCAATCGGCCGTGCCTGGGCAGTCGCTGGCGTAGACGCATTCGACGCAATGGCCGGCGACCGGGTCGCAAGCTTCGGCGCCGCTGACGCCCTCGCAATCGGTGGAGCTCGTGCAGTCGACGCTGTCGACGCACGCGGTACCTTCGCAGCGCTGGTCCTCGCCGCAGTCGGAGTCGAACAGGCAGCCGACGCAGAGCTCGCTCAGCGGGTCGCACACCATATCGGTGTTCTCGCAGTCAGCGTCCTCGGTGCATTCGATCGGGGGCATGCCGCCGCCACTACCCCCCTCGCCAGCGCTGCCTCCGACGCTGCTGCTACCGCCGCTGTCGGTCGTGGTGCCGCCATTGCTGCTGCCGCCGTCGCTTCCGCCGGTACCGGGTTCACCGCTCGAACCACCGGCGCCAGCGCCGCCCGTTCCCCCGGAGCCGCCGGAGTTGCTGACGCCGTCATCGTCGTCGGACCCGCCACCACCGCCTTTGCCGCCACAGGCGTATGCCGAGACCAATAGGCCCGCGGCCACACACGCACTCATCCATCTCACGCTCAGTGCCTCTTGCATCCCAACCTCACCATCGAAGCGAAAAGTCCGTTCCTACCAGCGTAGATGACCCTGCGCCCATCTCAAAGCGATTTGGTAGTGAACGGCTTCGAAAAGGTAGACGTAAGATCGACCCGAATCGCGGGAGTCGGGGTCCGTTTTGTAGGAGACGCGCGGACGCTGGCGCCAGTGTGCGATGCTCACCTCAAGCCGTAACCGCTCACGCGACATGGAGCGCACGGCGTCACGTGGGTTCTTCGCTACCCGCTGCAGTGATTCGTCGCGGGGTCAGAATTTCAGAGCACCGGGACGACTGTGAGTTTCACCAGCACCGCAACCCAGGCCTTACCAGCGGGCCGCTCCAGCTCGAAGCCCGGCAACGGCCGCTCGAAGCCTGCTGAGTCGCCCGGCCGAATCCGCCAAGGCCGCGCGACGATTGCTCTCGTAGTTCGGATACGGTACCGCGCTGACTGCCCTCGCCGAGCCGGAGGCGAGGCAACTCGTGCGTGAGCCGGCGGCTTGCGTGATGTCTCGCGATGTTTGCTCGATCCTTCGTCGTTCGACTGCGGCGCTCGCGGCGCTCGTGGCCTGCGCCGTGACCTTCACCGCTACGCCGGCCAGCGCTGAGGCCGAAGCTCCAGCCGCTTCCCTTCCACCTGACCAAGCCGCGGAGACCGATGTCGCGCAGACGGACGCCGACGGCTGGCCCGACGCGAGCGACTTTCTGGACGAGAAGTACGGGTTCTTGCCGGTAGTCATGCCGATCACGGAGCCCGCTGTGGGCTACGGCGCCGCCGCGGGCGTGGCATTCCTCAGCCGGCCGCTCGGGGACGCGCGCGCGGGCCTCGGGCGCCCGAACGCCACGTTCGTCGGGGGTATGGGCACCGAGAACAGGTCGTGGGGCACCTTCGCGGGCGACATGCGCCATTGGCTAGACGATCGCATTCAGACGCTCGTCGGCATGGCTTACCTTTCGGTCAAGCTCGACTTTCACGGTCTGGGAGAGAACAGCGCGCTCGCGGACAAACCCGTCCGCTACACGCTCGAGCCCGCGGCCTTCGCGCTCCGGGCGCGCTATCGCTTCGGTGACACCCTATTCTGGGCGGGCGCCAGCTACGCCTTCGCCACCACGGAAGTGCTCGTCGATGCGCCGGACGACATCCCATCGATTCCGGACTACGACAAGCGATCTCGTGTCGGCGGGATCACCCCGAGCGCTACTTACGACTCGCGCGACAGCATGTTCACGCCCACGCGAGGCAGCTACATCGAGGCTTCGTGCGGCGTGTTCGGCAAAGCTCTCGGCGGCCAGGACTCGTTCCAGCGGGCAGCGCTCACCGGCATTCAGTACTTCGCGCTGCCGCTGGACCTGTACCTGGGCTTCCGCGGGGACGCGACCGCCGCGTTCGGAGACGCGCCCTTCTACCTGCATCCGTACATCTCGCTCCGCGGCGTCCCTGTCATGCGCTATCAGGGGGAAGAGATAGCGCAGCTCGAGACCGAGCTCCGCTGGCAGTTTTGGGGCCGCCTCAGCGTGCTCGGCTTCGGAGGTGTCGGCAGCGCTTGGAACGACTTCGAACACGTCGACAGCCCGCAGAGCGTTTTTGCCGGCGGCACCGGCGTGCGCTACGAACTGGCCAGACGCTACGGCCTTCACATGGGAGTGGACGTGGCGTTCAGTCGCGACACGACCGCTTTCTACATCCAGGTAGGCAGCGCGTGGATGCGCCCCTGAGCTGACGGCGACAAACGCTTCGATAGCTGCTAACACTAGCGGCGCACCACGGAGGGCGACGAGGCATGGCCAAGGAAACCAAGAAGAACCGCAAGAAGAAGTCGCCCAAGTCGATGGCCGTGGCGCCCCCCGAGAAGCTGGGCAGAAAGCCATACGATCGAGAGCTCGAAGCGCTGCACATCGAACTCGTGAAGCTCCAACAGTGGGTCGTCCACGAGGGGCTCAAGGTATGCATCGTCTTCGAAGGGCGCGACGGAGCCGGCAAGGGCGGCACCATCAAGGCCATCACCGAACGCGTCAGCCCCCGCGTGTTCCGTGTGGTGGCGTTGCCGGCACCCACCGAGCGCGAGAAAACGCAAATGTACCTACAGCGCTACATGCAGCATTTCCCTGCAGCTGGAGAAATCACGATCTTCGATCGCAGCTGGTACAATCGCGCCGGCATCGAACGCGTGATGGGGTTCTGCAGCGATGAGGAGGCGAAGTGGTTCTTGAGCGTCGTGCCTCAGGTCGAGTTCGCGATGGTCAAGTCGGGCATCGTACTGCTGAAGTATTGGCTCGAAGTGAGCCCTGAGGAGCAAGAGCGACGCCTCAGGAGTCGCATCGACGACGGGCGGAAGATCTGGAAGTTGTCGCCGATGGATCTGAAGTCGTACGACCGATGGGATGACTACACACGCTGCCGCGACGAAATGTTCGCTGCCACGGACTCGGAGTGGGCCCCCTGGTACGTCGCGCGTTCGGAAGACAAGAAGCGCGTCCGGCTCAACGTCATCCGTCACATTCTCGAGCAAGTTCCTCATAAGAAGTTGAAGGTGGATCCGGTCGCGCTACCGGAACGCAAGATCGGTCGCTACGCAGCGGTGGCCTACCCCTTCAAGTACGTTCCGGAGCGCTACTGAGCTCGATCGCTCGCCGCTTACACCCGACGGCGGCCGCCACACACCCCGCCACGAGGTCGACTCTCGGCCCGGGAACCGTGCACTCGGGGATCTGTTGCGGTGCTGTCACGGCCGACGTATACCCGCCTTCCCAAGGTCGGGTGCCAGGGAAGCAGCATGACGACTTCGAAGAGCGGCGACGATAGCTCGGTCGCGAACGCACAAGCTACTGCTGAAGGCGGTGAACCCCACGGGGTCGAACCTCCCGACGGCATCGATCCGCCGCGGCCAACCGTCTACTACACGCCCATCGCCGAAGATCAGATCTTCGTCCGACGCGTCGTCGAGGCCGCGATCCGCCTGGCTGTGCTCTCGGCGATCGTGGTCTGGTGCTTCCGGATCGCAGAGCCGTTCTTGGCGCCAATGTTATGGGGCGCCGTGATAGCGGTGGCGATTTACCCGGCGTATGTCAAGGTCGAGACGCTGCTGGGCGGGCGCCGCGTACTCACCGCTGTCCTGTTCGCGCTGGTGTCGCTCACGCTCCTGATCGTGCCCTCGGTGCTCTTGGCGGACTCGCTGGCCACCGGCCTGCGCAGGACGGCCGAAGCGTTTCGCGCGGGTGAGCTGCAGGTGCCGCCTCCTTCCGAAAGCGTGAAGTCCTGGCCGGTCATCGGGCCCCGCGTGCACGAAGTTTGGACGCAGGCGTCAGTGAACCTGCGCGAGGCGGCACTGCAGTTCAAGCCTCAGCTGGCAGAAGGGGGAAAATGGCTGATCGGAGCGCTCGCGAGCACCGGTGGCGCCATCTTACAGTTTGCCCTGTCGACCATCATCGCAGCGGTGTTCCTGGCTCAGGCCAAACCGAGCGCGCGCCTGGTGCGAGCGTTCGCCATCCGCCTCTCGCCGACCAACGGACGCGAACACGCCCTGTCCGCCGAGCGCACGCTCCGCAGCGTCGCCATCGGCGTGCTCGGGGTCGCTCTGCTTCAGGGTTTGCTTGCGGGCGCGGGCTTTCTTGCCGCGGGGGTGCCGGCCGCAGGACTCTTGACGTTGCTTTGCATCATCCTGGCGGTGGTGCAGGTGGGCGTCGTACTGATCATGATCGCTGTAGCTGTGTATCTGTTCGCTACCGGCGACACGACCACCGCGATCGCGTTCTCCGCTTGGACACTGGTGGTAGCGCCCGTCGACAACATCCTGCGACCGCTACTGCTCGGCCGCGGCGCGAACGTTCCGATGCTCGTGGTGTTCATCGGTGCGATCGGAGGGTTCATCAGCTCGGGGTTGATCGGCTTGTTCTTGGGCGGCGTCATCTTCACGTTGGGCTACACGCTCTTCAAAGCATGGGTGGGTCTCGGCCCTTCCGCGACGGCTGCGAGCGCGCCCGAAGCCGAGTCGAGCGCTGCCTGAGGACGGGCTGCTTCCCTGGCAGCAATGGCCGTGCCATGGCTGGAAGACGCCGCGCCTTGGCCTGGACCGAAACACCTGAACGCCGCTGCGTCTCTCGGTCCAAGGCATTGGGCAACGTCTGCGCAGCGTCGGCCCGCGGGTCCGACTTCGACGGAAACCGCGGCAATCAATGGCCGTACCAGGTTGCCCCAGCCGTGGTATGAGCAGCCACCACGACGGGTGGGGCGCAAGGACAGCCGCCATCCGGGCGTGCCGCAGCGGGAGTCGCTGCGCTGATGAGGTGACCTGTGTCGATGAGTATCAACCAAGGGTGCGTGCGTCGATGATCTCCGGAACGCTAAAAGGGACGAAAGCTTTGGGCTTGGCCGCGGTGCTGATGTTCGCCAGTGCTTGCCAGCAGGCAACAGCACCCACGCGTGGGCCGCGCGAGGTGGGCGTCGTGGAAACGAAGCAGGAGGAAATCCCCATTTTCTCGGACTTCGTCGGCACCATCGACGGCGTCGACAACGCCGAGATCCGCGCGCGGGTCCCCGGCTACGTGCAAGAGATCCACTACAAAGAGGGGGCACCGATCAAGAAGGGAGACATGCTCTTCACGCTCGATCCGGTGCTGTCGGAAGCTGCCTCACGCCAAGCCGCAGGCGACGTCGCGATGGCGCGCGCCAAAGCCATGCGCGCCAAGGCCGATGCAGAGCGCTACAAAGAGCTGTACGCGAAGAACTCGGCGACGGTGCAAGAGTACGACTTCGCCGTGGCATCGCAGAAGGCTACCGAGGCCGAGGTGACGGCGGCGTCCGCTGCCTTGGAAAGCGCCAACGCGAATCTGAGTTACACCAAGGTCAAATCGCCCATCGACGGCATCGCGGGGCTGCGCAACGTCAGCGTCGGTTCCCTCGTGGGCCAGGGTGAACCCACGTTGCTCACGACCGTGTCACGCCTCGACGAAGTGAAGGTGAAGTTTCCGATCAGCGAGCAGCTCTACATCAAGTACGCCGCCAAGCTGAACACCCTGTCCACGCTCGACGCAAACCGCCCGGGGACCCTACAGTTGATCCTGGCGGACGGCTCCGTGTATCCCCAGAAAGGGCGCCTCGTGCTGGTCGACCGGGCCGTCAAGGCCAGCGTCGGTAGCATCATGCTCGAGTCGCGCTTCCCCAACCCTGGCCTCACCTTGAGGCCCGGCCAGTTCGCGCGCGTTCGCGTGCTGACCGACAAACTGCCGAACGCGATCGCCGTGCCGCAGCGAGCCGTGATCGAGCGGCAGAGCGTTCAGAGCGTGCTCGTGGCCAAAGCCGACGGGACGGTCGAGTCGCGCATCGTGCAGACGGGGCCGCGCGTCGGCAGCTATTGGGTGATCCTGAAGGGCCTCAAGCCCAACGAGAAGGTGCTGGTCGAGGGCCAGCAAAAGGTGAAGCCAGGCGATAAGGTGGTGGTCAAACCCGCGAAACTCGACGGCTTGACGAAGGGCCCAAGGCTACAAGCAGCCGAGGGCGAGGCCGCACCGGCGCCCGCAGCACCAGTGGCAGGAAAGTAACATGGGATCCTTCTTCGTCAATCGGCCCGTCTTCGCCATCGTGCTGGCGGTGCTGATGGTGATCGCAGGCACCGTAGCCATGCTGCGGCTGCCAATCGCGCAGTTTCCCGAGATCGTGCCGCCCGAGGTCAAGATCACGACCACGTACACCGGCGCCGACGCCGTCACGCTCGAGCAATCGGTGGCGACGCCGATCGAGCAGCGCGTGAACGGCGTCGACAACATGCTCTACGTCAAGTCCATCAACGGCAACGATGGACGCCTGACCCAAACGGTGACGTTCGAGACCGGAACGGACACGGACATGAACACGGTGCTCACGCAGAACCGCGTGAACGAAGCGACGCCGAGCTTGCCGGTCGAAGTGAAGAACTACGGCGTGACCGTGAAGAAAGCCATGGGCATGCCGTTCATGGTCGTCTCGCTGTCGTCGCCCAATGGAACCTACGACGACAAGTTCCTCGGCAACTACGCGATCATCAACGTCATCGACGAGCTCTCGCGCATCCGCGGCGTGGGCATGGTCGATAAGTTCGGCTTCTCCGACTATGCGCTCAGGGTTTGGGTCAAGCCCGATCAGCTGGCTCGCTTGAACCTTGGCGTGGACGACGTGGCCAATGCGATCAGCTCGCAGAGCACGGTAAACCCCGCCGGTGAAATCGGCGGCGAGCCCTCGCCCAAAGGTCAAGAGATGACCTACTCGGTGCGCGCCCAAGGACGTCTGATCACGCCCGACGAGTTCGGGAACATCGTGGTCAAGCAGGACGTCGATGGCACCTTGATCCGAGTTCGCGACGTGGGCCGGGTCGAGCTCGGCGTCGAGAACTATCGCCAGACGGGTCGCCTGAACGGCACGCCTGCCGCGGTCATCCCCATCTACCAGGCGCCCGGGTCGAACTCGCTCGAAGTCGCCAGCAACATCCGGGCCACGATGGAACGCCTGAAGCAGAAGTTCCCGGACGACCTCAACTACGAGGTGTCGCTCGACACGACCTTGCCCATCACCGCCGGCATCGAAGCCATCGTGCACACGCTCTTCGAAGCGGTGGTGCTGGTGCTGATCGTGGTGTTCATCTTCCTGCAAAACTGGCGGGCTACGCTGATTCCGCTGCTGACCGTGCCGGTAGCCCTGGTCGGCTCGTTCATGTTTTTCCCGATGCTCGGGTTCTCGATCAACACCATCTCGCTGTTCGGCATGGTGCTCGCCATCGGACTCGTCGTAGACGACGCGATCGTGGTGGTCGAGGCGGTCGAACATCACATCGAACACGGGATGTCGCCGAAGGACGCGACGATCCAGGCGATGAAAGAGGTGAGCGGCCCCGTGATCGCCATCGCCCTCGTGCTCTCGGCCGTGTTCGTGCCGGTGGCGTTCATGGGGGGCATCACGGGCATGATGTATCAGCAGTTCGCGGTCACCATCGCGCTGTCGATGATCTTGAGCGCGGTCAACGCGCTGACGCTCAGTCCAGCCTTGTGCGCGCTTTTGCTGAAGCCACGCGACAAGGGCAAAAAGAGCCTGCTCACGCGTTTCTACGGCGCCTTCAACCGCGGCTTCGACTCCGCCACCGGTCGCTACGTGAGTATCGCCGGCGTGCTGTCGCGCAAGGCAGTCCTCGGCATCGCGCTATTCCTCGTGTGCGCGGCGAGTGCCGGTGGGCTCGCGACCAAGGTGCCCGGCGCCTTCGTGCCGGAAGAAGACCAGGGCTACCTGTTCTTGAACGTGAAGCTACCCCCGCCCGCATCGCTGCAACGCACCGACGAGCTGGCGCGTCAGGTCGACGATATCTTGTCGAAGACCGAAGGCATCAAGTCGTACAACACCGTCGTCGGCTACAGCGTGTTCTCGGGCTCGGCCTCTCCCTTCAACGGCTTCTACTTCATTCAGCTCGAGCCCTGGGAAGAGCGTAAGGCCCCCGAGCTCTCCGCCTCCGCGATCGCGCGCAAGCTGAACATGACCTTCGCCAAGCTCTCCGCGGCCGAAGTCGTGGCGGTCCCGCCCCCGGCCATCCCCGGCATCGGCAACGGCGGCGGCTTCAGCACCATGCTCCAAGCACCCGGCGGTGCGAGTGTGGAAGAGCTAGCCGCCGAGCTGGACAAGTTCTTGGCCGCGCTGCGCAAACGGCCGGAAATCGCCGGAGCCTTCTCGCTGTTCGACGCCAGCGTGCCCCAGGTCTTCGTCGAAGTCGATCGCGACAAGATGCTGCGACAGGGCGTGGAACCGAAGGCGCTCTACGGCACGCTGCAGACGTTCATGGGCAGCGCCTACATCAATGACTTCAACCGCTTCGGTCGCCAGTGGCGCGTGTACCTCTCCGCCGAGCCGGAATACCGCGCCCGTGCGGAAGAGATCGATTCGTTCTTCGTCCGCAACAAGGATGGGAACATGGTGCCGCTGTCGTCGATGGTCACGGCCAAAACCATCACCGGTCCCGACACCGTCGTGCGCTTCAACCTGCTGCGCTCGGCCGAAATCATGGGCGCTGGCGCGCCGGGCGTAGCCTCGGGCACGGTCCTGCAAACCGTGGACCAGGTTGCGAAAGAAGTGCTGCCCGAGGGTTACCAGCTCTCGTACAACGGCATGAGCTTTCAAGAGCGCCGCGCGCCCCCGGCGGGCCCGACGTTTGCGATGGCGGTCATCTTCGTGTTCTTGATCCTGGCGGCGCAGTACGAAAGCTGGGCGTTGCCGTTCAGCGTGCTGTTGGTGGTGCCGGCCGGTGTCGCCGGCGCCATGCTCGCGCTCATCCTCGCCAAGTTGCCCTTCGACGTATTCGGACAGGTCGGGCTCATCATGCTCGTCGGCCTTTCGGCGAAGAACGCGATCTTGATCGTGGAGTTCGCAAAGCTCGAACACGATCGGGGATTGAGCATCCTCGACGCCGCGCTCTCCGCCGCCAAACTCCGACTCAGACCCATTTTGATGACCGCGTTCGCCTTCATCTTGGGTTGCATCCCGCTGCTCCGCGCGACCGGCGCCGGCGCTGCCAGCCGCGTCAGCATGGGTACGGTCGTGGTGTACGGCAGCTTGGTCGCCACCTTCATCGGCATCTTCCTGACGCCCTCGCTGTTCGTGATCGTCGAGTCGCTGGTGGCCAAGTTCAAGCCGCACAAGACGCCGATCGCTCCCTCCCCGCCCATCGATCCTCACCCGCATCCCGCTGAGTGAGGCGCCGCCCTATGCCCGCATGGATCCGGTGGTTGCCCCCGGCGTGTCTCGCCGTAACCCTGTGCGGGCTTACGGCAGGCTGCGCCTCGGGCCCGGCGGTGCGCACCTCGTTCGAGCCCAGCGCCGACTTCACCCGGCTCAAAACCTTCGCCCTCAACCACCCGAACCACCCCACCCCCGTCAGCGGTGGGGTCGATCCGTTCATGGTGTTTCGGCTGCGGCAGATGGTCTACAGCCAACTCAAGGCGCAAAACTACACGCCTGCCGCCTTCGACCAGGCGCAGCTACTCGTGACCGTCAACGCCGAAACCCGCATGCACACAGAGTCCACCCCCAGCGGCCCCTATGGCTACGGCTACGGCTACGGCTACGGCTACCGCGACGTCGAAACCACCCCCACCCTCCTCCTCACCGTCGACCTCGTCGACGCCCAGACCAAAGCCGTCGTGTGGCACGGCTCGGGTGAGATCATCACCCACGCAGCCCCGGACGAAACCGAGCTATGGCGCCTGGTCCAAGCCATTCTCGCCAGGTTCCCACCGACTGGCGCTGCGAGCGAGTAGGTCCCGCCAACGCCGTCAGCGTCTTCGTCAGCGCCTTCCGACCTGAGGCGTCCAATAACCGCCGTCAGCCCTTCCGACCTGAGGGGTCCAATAACCGCCAGGGCGCCAAGAGCTGCCAAGTGCGCCAAGTGCACCAAGGTTTCTGATTTCTTGACTCCGTTGTTCAGCGCTCAGTGGCGCTATCGCGACTGCCGCCGCCCCTACAGCTAGCAACGGCATTTCCAACCGCCACAGGCGCCAACAGTTGTGGGCTCCGCTCATCCAGTGACGGGCTAGATTGGCGCAGGAGGCGTGACACGCCCGTCCGATCGCAAATGTCTGGCCGTACCGGCAACCCGTTGGGCGGGCGTGGCGCGACTGTTGCGCCGTCAGCGAAGCCCGGACACGCGGGTGGGCCAAAGCCCCGAGGATGCGGCACTCACCTCGCACGAACCTGCTCTTGCTCCTGGCGCTGGGGAAGCAAGGAGCAGGTGTTGTTACTAGCCGCGCGGCTAGCGTGAGCACCTCACCGCGCTGATAGATGCGCCGCTGCGGGCCGCGTGACTAGCGGGGTACGGCCTCTGCCGAAGTTGAATCTGAGGAGCCAGTCCTCACACATCTCGCATGAGACCGTGACGGAGCAGTCGCCGCCTCCCCTCCCATCGCCGCCGGAGCGCAGCGACGCCGGCGATCGGGGAGGGGCAAGCGCGCGCAGGCGCAGCCGAGCACGCATTGGGGGTGGGCAGCAGCACCGTCGACCTCGTCGACGCCCAGACCAAAGCCGTCGTGTGGCACGGCTCGGGCGAGATCATCACCTACAGCGCCCCGGACGAAACCGAGCTATGGCGCCTGGTCCAAGCCATTCTCGCCCGCTTTCCACCTACTGGGCCAGCGAACGGGTAGTCCGCGCTCCCCCCTGCGCCTTCCGACCTGAAGCGTCTAACAACCGCCAGGACGCCAAGAGCGCCAAGCCTCGCCAAGATCTACTTCTATCTTGGCTCTCGCTCGCCGCCATCGGGCTTCGAAGCGACCGCCACTGGCCACGCGGCTAGCGGCATTCGAATCAGCGGCATCGAATCACTGGCCACGCGGCTAGCGGCATCGAATCACTGGCCACGCGGCTAGCGGCATCGAATCACTGGCCACGCGGCTAGCGGCATCGAATCTGGCCACGCGGCTAGCGACATCGAATCACTGGCCACGCGGCTAGCGACATCGAATCACTCTGGAAGCCATCCGCGAAACCGCCTCCCGCGTTCTGGGCGCCTACCGTTGCGAAAAAGAGCGTGATGCGCCCGTGCAACTCGGTGAGCACATTGCGACCCAGATGCGCCTCCCCTCCCATCGCCGCCGGAGCGCAGCGACGCCGGCGATCGGGGAGGGGCAAGCGCGCGCAGGCGCAGCCGAGCACGCATTGGGGGTGGGCAGCAGCACCGTCGACCTCGTCGACGCCCAAACCAAAGCCGTCGTGTGGCACGGCTCGGGTGAGATCATCACCCGCGCAGCCCCGGACGAAACCGAGCTATGGCGCCTGGTGCAAGCCATTCTCGCCCGCTTTCCACCTACTGGGCCAGCGAACGGGTAGTCCGCGCTCCCGCCTGCACCTTCCAACCTGAGCCGCCAGGACGGCAAGAGCGCCAAGCCTCGCCAAGGTTTAGATGCTTGGCGCATTGCGCGGCGCGCGCCACGGAGCGGGTGGTTCATCCCACGAACGCAAGCAGTAAGCGCGAACGACGGAGAGCGCGCATCATTCCGGTCGACGAGAAATGTTCGCCCACACGTACTTGGAGCCTTCGTCGTCTTCACGATTCCACACCACGATGGCATTGCCTTCACCGTCGATGGCCATACCGTAGGTGAACCAGTCGCCGGGACCCGGTGCGTCGAAATCGATGGATTCGGGCGTGCACCAGCCCAGTCCAGGCACGTAACGGTTCGCCCATAGGATTTTCCCTCGAGCATCCTGTTGCATCCAAAGCGCTACGGCGTCCCCCGCGGAACCGACCGCGACCGTGGGCGGAGTCCGAAACTGGGAAGGACCGCCTGAGACCCGCGCGGGTGTTTCCCAACCGGATTCGATGGTGTAGCGATTCGACCAGATCTCCGCTGTGTCAGTCTCTTCAACCGCTTGCTGATCCCAGACAGCCATAGCGTTCCCGAAGGCGTCCATACCCAGCTGCGCGCCGGAGGAAGCGCCTTCCAAAGTCGCGTCGATGCGCTGTCCACGACTCCAGCCCGCTCCTACTGTATACTGCTTGACTGAAACGTGTCCGTCGGGAGGTTCGGGAAAAATTGCCATTGCGTTGCCCGCGGCATCGATCGCCAGGTCCGGCCGGTATCTCCGTTCGGTGCCGTAGTCTGCGAAGACCGTCGGCTCCGTCCAATCGACTCCCGCCTCCGAACGGCTCCACCAGACGCTTTCATTCCAAACAGGGAACTCAATCGTGTGCGTCCAGATGACGAACGCGTCTCCCGATCGATTCACGGTCAACTCGAGCGCCCCGTTGTCATACGTCAGCTCGAGAGGGACTGGAATTTCCCAACCGCCGTCGACCGTGAAGCGGTTGACGTAGATGTCGTCGGTTTCAAAGTCAAAGCTCTCCCAGGCAGCGACTACGGTGCCGGTCGCATCGATTCCGACTTGAGGCACCCAAGCCTCGCCGCGCTCCTCGTCCGGGTTCGCGATCTGGGGAGCGTCCCAGGTCCCGGAGTCGACGTCGTAGTAGCGCGACAGGACAGTAGGGCCGATTGTCCAAACCACGATGGCTGCCCCTGTGTCGTTGAGAGCGACGTCCGACCCTTGTGAAAGATCCTCATCGTCTTCGAGCAACTCGACCTCGCCCCAACCACCCTCTGGGGTGTAGCGGGTGGCCCACACTCTGGAGTATTCACCGATGCTATGGTCCCAGACAACGATGGCGACACCGTCGTCGTTAATGGCGACATGAACGCCTGAAGTGTCGTCCCGGTAGATAACTTCGGGCCCCAGCCAAGACTGGTCGCAGACGCCGACTTCGGTAGTGCCGCCGCTTCCGGCACCGCCGCCGCTTCCGGCACTGCCGCCGCCTCCCGTGTTGCCGCCGCCTCCCGTGTTGCCGCCGCCTCCCGTGCTGCCGCTGCCTCCGGTGCTGCCGCCGTTACTGCCACCGTTTCCAGAGCTGCCACCGTCTGCAGAACTGCCACCGTCTCCTGTGTCGCCGCCGCTACCGCCCGAGCCACCGCTGGTGCCGTCTGGATCGACGGTCGTACCACCAGAGCCACCAGAGCCACCAGAGCCACCAGAGCCACCAGAGCCACCAGAGCCTCCAGAGCCTCCAGAGCCTCCAGAGATTCCAGTGCTGGTTTCGGGCTGCTCGTGGTTGCTAGCGGCTCCACCGCAACCGTAGAAGAGCAATGCCAGCAACATACGGGCGATCCCCGCTCGCCGCGACGCGCTGCGCCTACAGCGCACGCCTCTTCCAACACCCATCACCACTGCCCATATCGTCACCGACAGTAGCTTCGCACGTGCACCGCGGCCGAGCAACGGAGGATGTTGAGCTGCAAAAGCCTGCGCGTAGCGAGGTTCTTCTTGTAGGTCGAGCAGGCGTTCGTCGAGACGTTGGCCGTACTCTTTCCACGTAACCCCATCCACTCCCGATGCCGCATTCTTCCGGAGTCGGCTGTACGCCTCCTTCAGTAGCGGCACCTTGATGTGGCTCAGCAGGCTGGTCCACTGCTCCGTTGGCTTCTGTCTTCCCGGGGGTGGACTCCTCCCGGGGACGCTGTCCGAACTCGTCGACAAAGGCGCACTGCAGCCCATCCCGTTCGCGCACCTCACGGCGCACCGAAGCCGCGCCGCGCTGGCGCGGAACCTGGGCATGCGTCTTGCTTCGATCCGCTCGAGGCCAAGCCGCGGAAAGCGCGCAGATACACCCGCCCTGCGCGAGCAACAGCGTGTTGGCGTGCAGGCGACGAGAATCCGAGGCGGAGCTAACAAAAAGCTGTCAATGAAGAAACAACGAAAAGCTACCTCGCCATCCGTTAAGGGCACTCACAAGCGCAGGCACAATGGCCGATTTCCGATGGGGCACGCGCGCGTCGTGTTCTTCGCAATTCGACCTTGTAGGGCTCCGACATGCGGTAGGCAGGTGCTGGACGGTGAGTCGCACGAACATTGTGACTACTCACCAGTGCGCCAACGCAACAATCAAGCAGGTCGCTAATCCAGTTGTAACTACACGCAGCGATTCATCCGACCTCAACCGCGCGCGAACCAACAACTCTCAAAGAATGGATGCCAGTGCATGCGCCGAGCCTGTCTCCTCCATTCGCGCGCAGCACGTGGAGCAGCTTGCGCCCGCCGCGCTAGCCGCGGGGCTCGTGAGACTCACGCATCAGAATTCGTCGTGGATGATTTGGGCGTCGGTGGCTTGCAGCTTGGCTCCGATGAAGTCGGCTTTGGTGTCGTAGGTGTCGCCGTAGGACGACACCTCGGCGCGGTTGGCCGACGCGGTAAGGCAGAGCGAGAGGCGGCTCAGCAGGCCGCACAGATCGAGCTGGCCCCGGTCGACGGGGGTTTCGGGGCGATGTTCTTTTTCGTAGATGCGCACGGCGTCGACGTAGAGGCGCAGGAACCTCATCTGCAGCGTCACGGTGCCGCCGGCTTCCAAACTGAAGCCGAGATCGCGGGTGCGATCGAGCACCTCGTGCCGGCCCGTGAGCGTCAGGCCCGTGCGGCCTGCGGCTTCGAGGAACATGTGGTTGGTCTTGATCAGCTGGTAGCCGAGCTCGAAGCGTGGGAGCGAGAGGTGCGACTGGTAGTAGTCGCTGTTGCCGCCCAGGTGGGTGTCGAGCCCGATGCGCGCGAACATGCCGCCATCTTGCGCTTGGCCGATGCTTAGGCGGCCACCGAACATCCAGATGCCACCGAGGTTCCATTCGAGGCCGCTGTTGCCACCACCGATGTTGGCCGTGAGGATGGTGCGTGTGGTGAGGCCGTAGGCGTGCACCGTCACGTCGGGGTTGATGCCGACGGTGAACTGCAGCGGATCGTAGTCGCGCTGGACGCCCTCGAGTGTCCAGCGACCCAACCGGAGATCGAACGGGGCGTACACGGCCACGTCGGCCGGAACGCATTTCTTCATGGGATCGGTCTTGCAAGAGCCACGGGTGTCACCGACGGCAACCTTGGCGCCGGCGTCGACCGCAACTTGCGCGTGAGCGGGCGTAGCGCCCAACCACACCGCCGCAGATGCCACGACGCAGGGAACAACCTTCGCGAACGGAAGCTTCGACATAGCAGTCCTCTTCACTCGATCAAGCGGCAGCTCACAGCAGCCGTAAACTCACGCGCAGGCGACCCGCGCCAGGTCAGCACCGTCTCGGTCGCCTTCGAAGCCACGACGACCTGCACCTTGTCTGGGTTCACGCTCGTGGACACGTCGCATCGGGCGGACTTGTCGCACTGGTTCGAGATATGCACCAGATGGTCGTAGCCGACACCCGAGTAGCGGGCCTCGGCACGGTAGTCGACGCAGCTCAGGCTCGGATCGGCGGTGGCGGGCTCACTGGTGGATGGGATCGGCGAGCTGAAACTGGCGAGCGTTAGCGCCCCCACGGTCCACCACGGTTGTCCGACCACCTCGAGCATTTGACGCCTCCTTATTCCACATACCAGTGAGCCGAGCCTAGTTCTTTCGGTGGCGAACACGCGCGGGCCGCGGTTGGTGCCGCGGACGGCAGGCCGTTGGCATCGATTGACTGGGGCGGGCCGCTCGGATAGAAGCAGCGCGGGGCTTGCTTGCAACGCGCGCTGTCCTCATCCAGGGTCCGAGCAGCGCTCGCGGTGCGCGCAGCGAGCGCTGCGTTCGCCGTGGCGCTGGGCAGCCTCGCTCAACCTCCACCGGCCACCGACGCCGCCGTACTCGAAGCGCCAGCGGCCTCCGGTGCAAACGCAGCAGGCGAAGCGGCGCCCGCACTTTCCGCCGGCGGCAGCGCCAAGATCCCGCTCGCTATCACGATCAGCGGCGGCGTCTCGCTGGGCGCTTACGAGGGAGGCTTTCTCTACTACCTCACCGAGGTCATCAAGCGCAACCGGGCCCAACTCGACCTCAAGGTCGTGACAGGCGCGTCGGCGGGCAGCGTGAACACCCTGCTCACGGCAATGTCTTCGTGCATGGATACCTCGCCGCCACCCCAGCAGAGCATCTTTTACGAGACCTGGATCCCTATCGGTCTCGAGCAACTCTTGATCGAAGGAAGAACAACCGCCACCGGGCTGTTCGACCGCTCACAGATGGAAGCGATCGCCAAGACCGTGCTCGGGCCACGCTGGGCCACGGGATTTCGCTCGGACTGCGACCTGGTGCTCGGGGTCGCCACGACGCGGCTGAACGCGCGGCGCTCGCGGCTCGGTGTCGGGGCCACCACGCTGCCGCAGATCGAAGAACGCTTTGCAGTGCGCATGCGCGGCCGCGGCTATGGGAGGCTGCCGCGCCTCGATAACTTCATCGATCCGAACTACCAGATGCCGTCTGCGCTGCTGCCCACCGACGGCAGCTTACACGACCTGCAGAGCGTCATTGATCTCACCTTCGCGTCGTCCACCTTTCCGCTGGCTTTCGAGCCCATGCGGCTCGAGCACTGCATGACGGATCCGCCGCGATCGGTCTCGCCCGTGTGCCGTCCCGAGGCCGCGCAAACCGACTTGTTCGTCGACGGCGGTGTGTTCGACAACCATCCGCTCAAGCTCGCAGCGCGCGTCACGAGCGGCCTCGAACGTGACGAGCACGGCAACTATCGCTGGACGGACGCTCCCGACATGTCGACCTTCGCGATACCCGACGAGCTACAGTTCCTGCAGGTCGATCCCGAGGCCTTCGGTTACCCCACCGAGACTGCCGAAGATAGCGCGCCACCCGATTCGGCGCTCGGTCTGGTCTCGAAGTTCGCTGCCAACTTCGTCGAGTCCGCGCGCTCCAAAGAGCTGATCTCGTTGCTCGAAGCGCGCCCGGACATCCGCTCACGCGTCAGGATGGGCGAGGCCTACCTACCCACTGCGAGCGGTGCCCTGTATGCCTTCCTGGGGTTCTTCGAGACTGCGTTTCGCGACTACGATTTCGCGTTGGGCATGTATGACGCTCATCGCTTCGTGCAGCAGGCGAAGGTCCCGCTGCTCCGACCCGAACCCCGTGCCACCGACGCTCCGGAAGAAGCTAGCAGCAAAGCGTGGGCCCCGTTCTTCTGCGTCCGGGGCACGCTCGAGAACAACGGCGTCGAGGCACGACGCTGCGCCGACGAAGGCCTCGAAGACTTCGGGATCTTGCTGCAAACCTCGATCGATCGGCTTTACGCGGGTTGCCGAGAACTGCGAAACGAACCTCGGCGGGGCCCTGTCGCGCACCGCCATTGCGCGCTCGCGATGGCGAACCACACAGCTCCGCACGTAGCCGGCGTTCGCGCGATCGACGCGCGGCGCCAACAGAGCGAATCCGATTTTGCTCACCTGCTCCGCCTGCTGGCGGCGTATCGGTTTCACTTCGCAGACCTGGGCCTGACCCGTGATGAAGCTCACAAGGCGCGGCAGCGGATCGCCGCGCGCATCGGACAGCTCGCCAAGGAGATCGGCGCCGCCCAGAGCTCTGGCAACTGGATCTGGGTCGCCGCAGGGCGCGTGGCGTCCAATAGCCTGTACTACGAGCCGCCGTCGCACGTGCTCTACGTGACCTTGGGCAATCGTCCGACCCTGGGCTATTCGCTCACCGAGGCGTATAGCGATTGGAGTTGGCTGCGCTTGCAGGCCAATGTCAGGACTGACGGGCTTTACACGCTGCTCTCGGAGAGCCACAACTTCGTCGCGGTTGCGCCAACGCTCGGCTTCGAGGTTCAGCCGCCACCGCTATCGAACGCCAGCTATCAGCTCTGGTTCGGAGGCGGCGCCGGCTATCAGTTCAGCACGGAAGACGCCGTGGGCTTCGACGATTGCCCCGACGAGGAGCCCGTCGAATCCGCGCCCTGTTCGGGGTTCGTCGTGTCGAGCCACGCCGCGTTGTCCCTCTATGAAATGCTGCGCCTACAGGTCGGGGGAATGTACTCGCCACCGTTTGACCAGAAGGCGTACTGGTCGGTCAGCGCGGGCATCGGATTCCAGTTCAACTGGGATTGAGCCTGTACATTGCGTAACGGGACCGCGCAGGACCTATGTTATGGTCCGCCCCGATGTTCGTTCGAAGCATGTCGTGGGTGATGTTGGGGCTGGCCGCGTTGGGGGGCTGCGCCAGCACGCAAGCAGACGCCGAATCGCCGCAAGACGCGCTGTCCGCAAAGGACGCGCAGGCGGTCTTGCTCGAGTTCTCTCAACAGCATGGCATCAGGCCGCCCAAGCAGCCCGACCCCACGAGCCTGCCGCAGATCGTCGAGATCTTGTTCGCCGACGAAACCACCCGCTTCCAGAGCTCCCTGCGCTTCCTCGAGGGCAAGCAGGGCGGCGATATCTTGACCCTGCGCGCGCTGCTGGAGCTGTCGTGGAGCGATGGCTACACCACCGTCGCCGATGTGCTGTACGAGCTCAACCGGCGCAGCGGGCTCGAGGTCAGGCGCTTGCAAGAACGCGAAGCGGCGGGGGGGCTTACCCAGGCCGAAGACGAAATGCTCGCCTCGCTCGAAGCTCGCATCGAGTCCGCCAACCAGGCGCGCATTGCGTGCGAGGTGCTCGCCGCCGAACACCTCGCAGCCGCGGCCCCACTGGCCTCCGAAGCTGTCAAACAAGGTAAACCTGGGGTCGTCCAGCCGCTGACGGCGCTCGCCTTCTACTATCTGCTCAGCGGCAAGTGGCTCGACTACGACGAGGTGATGGATTCCGTACGCGCGTCCGAGCGCAACACGGTGATGGTGCAGTACCTGAACGCCATGGAGAGCCTGCAGCGCTTCACGCTGCGCGAACAGGCGCGCGACGAGCTGCGACAGGCCCTGGCTTTGCAGCCGGGGTTCGTGCGCGCCCAAGCGAAGTTGGTACTGCTGCAAGACGACCCGGACGCAGCCTACGCCGAGTTCACGAAGCTGAAGTCCGTGAGCCCCGGGCACCCCGTGTTGTTCCTGGTCGGCGACCTGATCATCGACGAGTACGAGGCGTCCCGCGCCCTGCGCCAGGCGCGCGGCGGCTGAAGCCGGCGGCCCTCGTCCCGCGTTGTGCGATGCGCCGCGGCAGGTGCCCAGGCCCACCGCGAGGTCAGTCGGGCGATCCGGGAGCTGGCTCCGGCCGTTCCACGTCGCGATCGCGCGCCAGATCGTCGAGGTACTCCTTCGAAAAATCGATATCGACCTCGCACCACATCAATAGGTGATCGGACATCTGGTAGGTGCGCCACTTTTCGAACCCTGCCGCTTCACCGCCCGTAGCCTCGAGCAGCTTTGAGTACTCGGCGGCCTGGTCGGAGCGAAACACGTGCTCGAAAAAGTCGAATACGCCGGCCTTCCCCGTCGCGGCGAAGCGGCGGGGCCGCGTCATGAACGCGATCTGATCGTAGTGCTTGTTCTTCGCCACGTTGCTGCCCGGCACCTGCTGCAGCGCCTCGGGGATGGTGAAGCCGGCGTCGGTCAGCGCGGTGAACGTGACGTCCTTGCGGTCGAAAATATTGAAGTCGCCGAGCAGGATCAGATTCTCGGGCTCCCCGATGCGGCGCGGGTCGGCCTTGCCGCGATCGGCGAGGGTCTGCGCGAGCTGCTGGATCTCGGTGACCCGGCGCGGATCGTCCTTCTTGCTCGTTCCGTAGTACACGTGGACGGTGCACAGGCTGAAGCTCGACCAACCGGCCTTGAACCCGCACACGAACGGCGTGCGCGCGAACTGCAGCACGGGACCTGTCCTGCCACTCGGCAACACCACCTCTCCCGCGAGGCCGCTGAAACTGACCTTGCGGCTGTCGTACAGAAACGCGAGGCGCTCACCGTTGCCGGACTTGCCGATGGTGACGTCCGTGACGATGTACTTCCACCACCCGCCGAGCAGCGCCTGCAGCCGCTTCAGGGCACGCAGATCTTCACGCACCTCTTGAATCGCGACCAAATCGAAGTGGTCGACGATCTCCGCGATGTAGTAGAAGCTCTCGGGCACGCGCTCGCCGTACGTCGCTGAATCGAACTCGCGGATGTTCCACGTCGCCAGCAGCAGCGTCTCCGACAAATTGCGGCGCGGCACTCCGCCTGCCTCGAGTCCGCGCCGGAGCTCGTGAATACCGCCGATCGCCCGCTTTCGCGGTTCGCTGTCCAGGGCCTTCAGCCCGTAGTAAAATGGCATGCTTTCACCCCCGATGTTCTCTGGTTGTTAGTTGAATCCACGCGCTTTCTTGACCACCTCGTAAGCTGCGTTGATCTCTCGGGCGCGTTCCTCGGCGATGGCGCGCATGCTTTCGGGCAAGCCCTTCGCCGCGACGCGGTCCGGATGATTTTCGACGATCATCTTGCGATACGCGCGTTTGATCTCGGCTTCGCTGGCCTCCCGCGTGACCCCGAGCGCCGCATACGCGTCCTCGAGCTGCTGCTCTTGCGACACGCGTCGAGAGGTGGCGCCGTGAGCCGCACCTCGAAGCAGCGATTCGAGCTGCACCACGTGGTATTCCGAGAGGCCGAGCCCGCGCGCGACGCGCACCAGCATCTCGTGTTCGGCAGGATGCACCTGGCCGTCGGCGGTGATCGCGATCAGCTGCAATCGCAGGAACATCTGGAACAGAAGCGGACTCGGCGGGGCGGACCGGGCAAATTGGCGCACCGTCGCGTCGAGATCGAAGCCCTCGGCCTTGCCTCGGTTGAACGCGGCTTTCGCCGCCTGCTTCTGCTCGGGCGACAGGTTGAGGCGACCGAAGATCTGTTCCACGACCTGGATCTCTTCACGAGTCACCACGCCGTCGGCCTTGCAGAGCGCGCCCATCACGGCGAACGTGGTGTCGAGAAAATTCGCGTGAACCTGGCCGAGTCGCTTGCGTGCTGCGGCCCGTAAGAAGCTGCCCAGCAAGAAGCCCACGGCGCTGCCGACGAAGAACCCCGTACCGCCCCGGAGCCAGAGCCCCACGAGTGCACAGATGAAGACGACCAGAAACATGCGCGCTGAGCCTTGAAAGCCAGGGCGACGGTAGCACGATTCAATCCCATTGCGACCGCTGCCGTTCCGCGTTACTGCCCGGTTTCGAAAAGCTTTGGTACGCACATGATCAGACGCCGGTCGAAGGTGATACCCTCGGGAGGCCTCGGTTTATCCACGCTGCTCGTCCTCTCGCTCGCCCGGGCACAGTTGGTCGAGGAAGCGGGCCCGGAGAGCGGTGAACCCGCGCCGCCGGCGCCCCTCGAAGCTCAGCGCAACGTCGGCGTGCTGCTGACGCTCGGCTCGTACACGGGCTTCGGCGGAGGCGTGCAGCTGGGCACTCCGGCGGTCGGTGTGCGGGCATCCGCGGGCTGGGTCCCGGTGCTGATTTCGTACGAGGAACCTGAAGAAGACCCCGAGCTGAAGCTCTATTCGGGTTTTCAACTGGCTGGGGACGCCTACCTGCGCGGTCTCGAGACCAGGCACGGCGCGAGCATCGGTGTCACTTCGGGCTATCGCTATCACAGCCTGCTCGGTAACGGCGCCGCGCTCGGCGGCTACGGCACCTTTCGTCTGAACGATGCGCTCGACGGCTTCGTGCAAGGCGGCCTGGTTTGGTTCTTTTCGGGCGAAGACAAGCTGCGTGAGAAGAAGGGCGACGACCTTCCGGAGAACGTCAAGTTCGGCTGGCCAGGACCGGCGTTCAACTACTTGATCAGCGCCGGCCTCGTGCTGTTTCCGTGAGCGGTCAGTAGCTGATACCCCTGACACGCCGATCAGACTATTACGATCGCGGACGTCGACGTTCGGTTTGGACCGACGAAAAGATGGCAGCCGGGTTGCGCGCGCATAGCGCGGCTGCCACTACGAGTGCGGGATGCGCACATGAGCCAAGGCTCAATCAGCCACTGCAAACGAAGCCGCCGCTGGCGGCGGATCGCTGTACGACTGGCGTTCGGATCGCTAGCCGCTTTCTTGCCGGGCTGCTCCCACTTCCAGAGCTGCACGGACATGAATTGTTCCGACTCACTAGTCATTCACCTTGATGCAGCACATTGGGTGCCCGGCGAGTACGTAGTTTCCATCGTTGGATCCAGGCAACACATTGAATGCCGTTTCGAACAGCTAGGCTTCGAAGCAGCGGCCGGGCAGGCAGGCCAAACGAGCAGCGCTGAACTTTCGTTTGGAACGGGTCGATGCGAAGTCGTATCCGGAACGAACGCCTTGGATCCGACGATATCCGGCGGAGATAACGTCGGAATCCTTCTGGACGCCGCCCAGCATTTGACGATTGACGTGCGGCGCGGCGACGCTGGGCTCCTGAATGCGGAGTTGACCCCAAGCTACGACCGCTACGGCGACGATTGTCGCCAGTGCGTCAGTGCCACGGAAACATTGACGCTTCGCGTCGAGCAACCGTAGCCTTTTGTGAGAGGAAGTGGGCAATGCGCGATGAGGAGCTAGCGGATGAAAAGACCTGGCGGAAACGGAACCTGGCGAGCGCTGCGGTGGCACTCGCTGCCGGCTGGGCGCTCGTGACGAGTTGCACGGAACCGCTGATTTGCACCGCGATCGGGTGCTCCCACCCGCTCAAGATCCAATTGGAAGCCGAGTCGTGGGCACCCGGCGAATACGTCGTCTCCATCACCGAATCGGGGCGCACCTTCGAGTGCACCTTAGCGAGAGGGTCGAACGGAGCCGGCGGACAAGCTGGCAGCGTTGGACAGGACGAAACATGGAGTGTGGTGCGCTACTGCGATCAGGCCGGGGGCGAGCCGACGGAGATCTGGAACGCGCCTGACATCTACGGCGAGGAGGACGTGATCATCGAGGTCAAGCACGCCGTGGATCGCGTGGCGATCAGTGTGCGCCGGAACATGACGCAACTGCTCGATACCGAGCTCACGCCGAGCTACACGAAGTCCTACCCGAACGGCCCGGACTGCGGCGAGTGCTTGAACGCGACGGAAACGCTGATGCTGCCCGCGGAGGAGCCGTAGGCTTACCTGCGTCAGTCTTCGGGGAGGACGGCACGGTAGAGAGCGCGCGTGCCGCCGCAGCTCGCCACGCCCACGATGACCTTGCCGTCCGCTGACACTTGGGTCTCGCCCGTAAACTCCCAGCCGTAGGTGTCGACGCCGAACTCACCGAGAAGACCGCCCAGCTCTGCGATCCCCCAGGCTTCGGTCCAAACTGTGGCACTAAAGTCGCCCCAAGACACCTGCCCGACAATCACCGCGCCATCCGCGCTCATGTCGTGCACGCTGCTCGGATAAGGTTCAGCGGTGTTCATGAGGCGATACACACCCTCGGGCTCCGTCCAGCGAAACGCGACCCGGTCGACACCGGCGTCGTCGAAGGCGAGCGTACCAGCGACTAGGCTGCCATCTTCGTTCACCCTCACCCTCAACATTTCCGGGCAGAGCTCGCCGCAGACGGGACCAAGCACGGAAAAGCCTTCGGCCTCGGTCCAACGAAACACATCGGCCCATCGGAACTCACTCGACGACACGACAGCCGTCACACCAACCATGGTAGAGCCGTCGTCGCTCACCCGAAGTGCCCAGGCCGTCGTGGCGTCCCCAGGCAGATCCGTGAGGGCCTCGAGCGCGCCTGCTCGCCAAATGAACGGGACCTCTTGCGTGCCCAGCTGTGCGTAACCAACGACGACGGAGCCATCGGCGCTCATGTCGGTCGCGCGGCTGCGCCCCGTCCCTTCGGGGATGTCGCCGAGCGCTTCGAAGCCCCCCTCACGCGTCCAGCGCATGGCCTTGGCTTCCGCATCTGGGTAACGTGTCACAGCCAGCACTTCACCATCGTCGCTGATCGCAGCAGCGCGCCCGACGAAATCGAGATCCTCCCGACCGTCGGGAGTGATCAGGGTCATCCCTTCGAATTCGTAGTCGGTCAACACCAGGTAACGACCGTCCGGGGTCATCGCCTCGGAGAAGATACCGGCGCCCAGTAGCTCGGGTGCCTCGCTACCCGACTGCCGCATCACATCGAACTCACCGCACTGCCCGCCGATCGGGTCCGGCCCGATACAACGCGTGTACACCATGACCGAGCCGTCGGCAGAGAGTAACCCCGGCGTGGGCCAACTGGTCCCGGTGATCGTCGTGCTACCGCAGTTGATCACACGCAGGCTTTCCGACTCGGCACAGTCGCACACCTCGGGGCAGGTGGCGCACTCGTCACCGCCGCAGTCGATGTCCGTTTCGGATCCATTCAACACCTCGTCGTCGCACGCGGGCGGTTGGCAAAAGCCGTCTTCGCAAACCCCCGAGTCGCAGGAGCCCGGGATATCGCAAATGCCAGCGGGTGGGCACGGAAGACAGTCGGGGCCGCCGCAATCCACGTCGGTTTCCGCTCCGTCCCGCACGTCGTTCAGGCACGACTCTTCGAATACGCCCGTGGTGCTGGCGGTGGTGTTCGCGGTGCTCGTGCTCGCCGCGGGCGTCGCCGCCCCGCTGCCCCCATCTCCGCCGCCGTTACCGGTACCGCCCGCCGCAGCGGAAGCACCGCCTGCGCCGGCAGAGCTGGCGCCGCCACTGGCGGCGGCACCAGCATCTGCCTGGTTCTCTTGGACGTCGAGATGGCCTCCACAGCCCGCGGTCTCCAACGCCAGCACAGCCGCAGCGACCCCCAACGTCGCTTCAGTCCGTAGTGCCCTTCTGTTTCTCGTCATTGTCAGACTCCCGTCCCATTCCCACTGCTTCCTCTGTTCGACCGGACGTCAAGGAACGTGCGCGGTCCACCAGGGGGTTATCTGGAGAGCGAGCGACGAAGCTCTCGGCGAGGTGCTTCGCCTGCTCGCGCTGCCCCAAGGCCTGCATGGCTTCGATGCGAAGCAACGTGGCCTCGGCGCTCATGTCGACACTATTCGTGCCCGCCGCGTACTCGTCGAGCACCCCGAGCGCCTGCCGCGCGTCGCCGGCGCGCAACGCAGCCCGCGCGCGCCTGAGCAGGTCGAGCTGCTCGGTGAGCGAGCGCTGCTTCGGTCGCGCCGGCTTGGCTACGGCACGGGGTGCTTCGACCTTGGCCGGTGTGGGCTTGATCATCACCGGTGCCGGCGGGCTCGGTGCACGAGGGTTCACCGGACGAGGCACCGCTGCAGCGGGCTCGGCGCGCGGCATGAGGTCGCTCGACGGAACCTGAGGCTCGCTGAGCACGAGAGCCAGCGCGGCAGCCGCTGCCAGTCCTATGCCGGCAAACGCGGCGGATCGCCCGCGAAACGGCGTGCGACGCTGGAAGTGCTTCACGTCGCTGCGTCCCAGGATGCGCGCCCTCAACTCGGGCGCTGGGGCTTCGCCGCGCGCCTGTTCGAACAACTCGCGTTCGACGTCGTCCAGCGGGCTCACGACGCATCCTCCGAAAATGGATTCTTGTGAACGGCGCCCGCGAGCGATTCTCGGAAGGCTTGTCGGGCCAGCCTCAAACGTGAAGCCGCGGTCCCCGTGGGGATCGCTTCGAGCTCTGCGATGGCGGGGACGGTCATTTGCTCAATCTCCGCGAGCACCAGCACCCGAGCCTGCTCGGGCGGCAACCGCGCGAGCAGTTCGTCGAGGAGCTCCGTGGCGCGCGAGACCTCGAGGCGCCGCTCAGGGTCCTCCCGAGAGAGCGGTTCGGCTTCGACCAGCTCTGAGGACACCTCGCGCCGGCGGGAGCGCAGCCGGCGAGCATTGGCGGCGATGCGCACCGCGATGGCGTACAGGAACGCGCGTTCGGCTTCCCGATCCACGTCGCTGCCCTTCTCAGCGGCGACGATGAACACCTGTTGCGTTGCATCATCGGCGTCCGCTGCCGATAGGCCGAGCCTCCGGAGGACTCGCCAAATGAAATGCAGGTGGGCATCGACTAGGTCTTCGAAGGTGCGGGAAAGTTCACCGGACGCCACAGGCGCCGCTGCGTCGACGGGCGCACCAGACTCTCTGGCGATCGCCGCCCTCATGCGCGCTAATTGTCGCGAACCTCTGAAACCGATCACTTTCCTCGCGCAGGAGTCGCCGGCTCGGATCCGGGCCCCTACAACGCAACCCCTAGTCCCACAGCAGCCTGCACGCCCACGCGATCGGTACTGGCGAGCGGGACCTGCCCCGGCTCCCCCACCTCGTAGCTAAATAACGGAACATAAAGACCTATTTGAGCCTCGAGCGTGACGCGCTCCAGGAACGACCAGCTGCCGCGACCGAGCAGCGTCGGGCTTATCCAGGCGCCGGTGTCCTGTCCCCCATTCTCTGCCGCATACCGAGCGCTGACGACGCCAACGTCCGCTCCAGCACAGGGGTGAAAGTACAGCCGGCGCGCACCGAAGGGCCCGAGACAGCCTTCGAGGCGGGCAGCGAACAGCCACATCCGCAGCGCGGAGTCTGCCACGGTAGAGGCGCCGGTGGCACCCCACACGCTCACACGCGGAGTGACGAGACCGAGGGGTAGCTCTCCGAAGACGGCAGCCCCGAACAGCGGGGCTTCACCGACACCCGTCACCAGCGTCCCTTGCGCCCCGAGGCGCGCGACTACCCCGGCTTCGGCCACGTGCGGAGCCTGGTCGTGTTCGGCGCTCGGAGCAGTCGGCGGCGCCGGAGCGCTCGCCGTCTGCCGGGCAGGGTGGGCGCTAAGCGGCGCCTGCGCTTCGGAGACACCCGGAGTGGTCTGCGGCGCTGCTGCCTCGGAACCGCCCGCTACCTCGGGTGCCGGTGGTGCAGGCGGCGGTGCTGGAGGCAGTGCATCGGCGCCCTGCCTCGGGTCGAGCGCCAGATCGAGCGATAGCGCCAGCGCATCGGCAACCTCGACGCAGGCGGGCGCTTCGACCTCGCGGATGGCGACGGTCCCTCGCTCCGTTTGGCGCTCCAGGCGCCCGAAGCTTCCCCCGCCCTTCGAGCCGAGGGTCACCACGAAGTCGATGGTATCACCGGCATCCGCCAAGCGAGCGCTGCGTCCCAGCTGCTCGAGCCGCTCGAGGAAAGCAACACCGTCCGGACAGCGGTCGGAGCTCCGATACCAGATGGAGGTCGCAGTCGCTGGCTCCGCGCGCGCATTCGCGCTCAGGAGCAGCCCGATCAGCGCCCAGCGACTCCGTAACATCGAGAGGCCAGCCTAGCGGGAGCCAGACCGCGGACGGAAGTCCATATTTTCTAGCCATACGGCCTGTTGCCCCCCTTCCCTGCGCTGCCGATCGGCGCTCTAATGCGCCCCCCTTCGGCGCGAGCTACGCACGCGCTGACGAGTCAACCAAGGATACGGGGGTATGATCATGGAACCGACACGCACTGGGCTCGCTGCAGACACTCTCGAACGCGCGATCGTCGACAACTTGATTGCGCTGCAGGGCCGCTACCCGGAGGTGGCAACGCCCAACGACTGGTACCGGGCGCTCGCCTATACCGTGCGCGACCGCATGCTCGCGCGCTGGACCAACACGGTGAAGACGTACGTGGCACGCGACGTGAAGGTCGCTTGCTACCTTTCCGCAGAGTTTTTGCTCGGACCCCAGCTCGCCAACAACCTGCTCAGCCTCGGCATCGAGGACAACGCGAGGAAGGCGCTGAAAGCGCTTGGGCAAGACCTGGATGCGCTGCTCGCGCTCGAGGAAGAACCCGGTCTGGGGAACGGGGGGCTCGGGCGTTTGGCGGCTTGCTACTTGGATTCGCTCGCGGCGCTCGAGGTGCCTGCGATCGGATACGGGATCCACTACGAGTTCGGCATCTTCGATCAGCGTATCCAGGATGGCTGGCAAGTCGAAGTGACCGATCAGTGGCTCGATCAGGGCAACCCGTGGGAGCTCACGCGCGCCGATGTCTGTTACTCCGTCAACTTCGGCGGCCACAGCGAGACCTTCAGCGATGAACAGGGCAACTACCGCGTGCGCTGGGTTCCGGCGCGCCGCGTGCGCGGCGTAGCCTGCGACATTCCCACGCTCGGCTATCGCGTCAACACCTGCAACACCTTGCGCCTGTGGAAGAGCGCCGCCGAAGAGTCGTTCGATTTCCAGGATTTCAACCGCGGCGACTACTACGGCGCCGTGCACGAGAAGGTGCTCTCGGAGACGCTCTCGAAAGTGTTGTACCCCAACGACGAGCCCGAAGCGGGCAAACGCTTGCGCCTCGCGCAGCAGTACTTCTTCGTTTCGTGCTCGCTCCAAGACATGCTGCACCTGCTCGACGCCATGGGCGAGCCGATCGCGCGCTTTCCCCAGCTGTTCGCGGTGCAGTTGAACGACACCCATCCCTCGATTGCCGTGGCCGAGTTGATGCGGCTCTTGGTCGACGAGCGAGGGATCGGCTGGGATCAGGCATGGATCCTGACGTGCCAGAGCCTGGCCTACACCAATCACACGCTGTTGCCCGAAGCGCTCGAGACCTGGGGCTTGCCGCTTTTCCGCGATTTGCTGCCGCGCCCGCTCGAGATCATCTACGAGATCAACCGGCGCTTCCTCGACGAGGTGCGCGCGCGATTTCCCGGTGACGAGGCGCGCGTGGCGCGGCTGTCGTTGATCGACGAGACCGGAGACAAGCGCGTGCGCATGGCGCACCTGGCTACCGTGGGTAGCCACGCGGTGAACGGAGTGGCGGAGCTGCATTCGAGCCTCCTGAAACGTACGGTGCTACGCGACTTCGCCGAGCTCTGGCCCGAGCGCTTCTGCAACGTCACCAACGGCGTGACGCCACGACGCTTCCTGCGGCTCTCGAATCCGCGCCTGGCGCAGCTGCTCGACGAGACCCTGGGCAGCGGCTGGACCACGGATCTCGCGAAGTTGAGCGGGCTCGAGACGCATGCCGGAGATGGCGGGTTTCACGAACGCTGGCGCCACGTCAAACGGTTGAACAAGGAGCGCCTCGCGGGGCGTGTGCGCGAGCTCACGGGGATCAAGCTCGACCCGAGCGCGCTCTTCGACATCCAGGTGAAGCGCATCCACGAGTACAAGCGCCAGCACCTGAACGCGCTGCACGTGATCGCGCTCGCGGAGCGGCTGCGCCGGGATCCGAACCTCGGGCACGCGCCGCGTTGCTTCATCTTCGGCGGTAAGGCGGCACCCGGGTACCACATGGCCAAGCTGATGATCCGCCTGATCAACGGCGTCGCCGAGAACGTCAACGACGACCCGGCCCTGGCTGGCCGCTTGAAGGTGGTTTTCTTCCCGGACTTCAACGTCAAGAGCGCCCACGACATTTACCCAGCCGCAGATCTGTCGGAACAGATCTCTACCGCCGGCAAAGAGGCTTCAGGGACCGGCAACATGAAGTTCATGATGAATGGCGCGCTCACCATCGGCACGCTGGACGGCGCCAACGTGGAGATCCGCGAAGAAGTCGAGGATCACAACTTTTTCCTGTTCGGGCTCACCGCGGACGAGGTGACGCGCGTCAAGAGCGAAGGCTACCGGCCGCGCGACTTCATCGACGCCAACGCCGAACTCCGCGAGGTGCTCGATCGCATCGAGAGCGGCCAGTTTTCACGCGGAGACCGCGATATGTTCCGGCCGCTCCTCGACAACCTGCGCGAATCGGATCCATTCCTGGTGCTGGCCGACTTCGCTGCGTACGTCGCTTGCCAAGAACGCGTCAGCGAAGCTTGGCAGGACACGACGCGTTGGACCGGCATGTCGATCCTGAACACCGCCCGCTCCGGCAAGTTCTCGTCCGATCGCGCCATCGGCGAGTACTGCCGAGAAATATGGCGGGTACCTCCGGTAAGAATTGCGCTCGCGTAGCGACCTCGGCTAATACTCGCGTGGCTGCTTGCTCGGTAGAAAATGCATAGCCAACTCCGGTGCGAACGATTGGGAGCGTTCGGGCTCGTGGGAACGTTACTCCTGTCCGTCACGAACGCTGCCGCCGACGAAGGCTGGGCGGGCGACGACAGTCCGCTCCGCCTCGACGCGGTGGTCCCCTTGTGGCTACCGTTCCTGGGGCTCGAAACCACGATCGAGTCAGACTCGACCTTCGGTGAGAACATCGAAACGGAGACCGAGGTCGCCTGGGTCGTGATCGGGAGCCTCGAGATAGGCTACGAGGATCTCGCGGTGCGTGCCGACGCGTTCGGCATCGGGTTCGAGGACACCGTCCTGCGCCGGGATGGCCAGGAGACCGACGTGATGGTCGAAAGTTCCGGCTTCGTCGCGCGCGGCATCTTGATGTACGAGTTCGGCCCCTGGAGGTTCAGACGCAACGAGCCCAAGTGGCAGTTCGCGGTCTCACCGCTCGCAGGCGCGCGCTACAACCGCATCGGGCTCGGCACGGGCGAGCGCACCGAAATCGAGGGGGACTACAGTTGGACCGACCCTTTGGTGGGGGCGCGCATGGAGTTGCGCTTGGACGACTGGCGCTTCGGCACTCACCTGGATGTCGGTGGTTTCGGCGTCTCGTCCGATGTCGCGTTCTGGGCCGCGGCCACCGTCGATTACATGATCACGAACTGGTTTTCGGTGTGGGGCGGCTGGCAGCACTACCAGGTCTACTTCAAGCACGAGGCCGAGGCGGAGGTCGAAACCCTCGAGCTATTTCTCACGGGGCCGAGCGCCGGCGTGAGCTTCCACATTCTATAGAGCGCCAGCACGCTAGTGGGCGCCCGCGAGCACCTCTTCGGCGGTGCGCACCTGGAGGCGCGGGCATTCGCTGAGAAGGTTGCGCAGGGCCTCGCTCACAGCCGTCAGATCGACGCGCGACATGAACGCGTTCAGCGTCAGGTAGCTGAGCACCCAGCCCGGATCGAGCGCCCAGGGCGGGAGGAACCGCGCCGGGCGGCATAGCCCGCGGCTGCGCAGGATCGAGAGCGCGGGGATCGCCGTGAGATCGAGCTTGCCGCAGAAAAGCGTGCCCAGGATATCGGCGCGATCGGCGACGAAGGCAGCGCGCACGAAGGTCTTCACGCCGAGCAACCCCG
Organism: Polyangiaceae bacterium; assembly: GCA_025937785.1. Classification (GTDB taxonomy): domain Bacteria; phylum Myxococcota_A; class Polyangia; order Polyangiales; family Polyangiaceae; genus JAICQQ01. The sequence goes on along the minus strand of JAICQQ010000027.1, from coordinate 20,164 downwards.
CGATGTAACCGCAGTCTTTGGTGAACGGGGCGCCACCGGTGAGGGGCGCGCCGCGGAAGATGCGCCGCGCGGACTCGTAGGCCTGCTCGCGCGAAGGGCTGCGCTCGAGGAACCAGCGGTAGAGCTCGATGAAATCGGCGCCGTCGCACACCATTTGCACTGCGACCACGCGGTCGGCGAGGCGACGCAAGCGGTCGAGCTCGAGCGTGCCGGACACGAATTCGGCGAAGACCGCAAGGCCTTCCTGAGCGCGAGTGGTCCCAGGGTGCCCGATCGCCAGGTTCGGCAGGTCGGGCTGCGCCTGACCGTTCAGCGCCGTGAGGACGTGCACGTAGCCTTCGTGATGCAGCAGCTGAGCCGCATCGCGACGGGTGAACATCGCATCGCGGCGGATCTTGATGCGACTCGACGTCGCGAGCGCGTTGGCAGACAGCTCGGCCACGATCTCGATCTTGGGCGCGACCTCGCCAAAGTGCCGCTTCACTTCGACCTCGATCTCCGCGGCTACTTGCGCCGAGGTCTGGTCGCGCTTGGCGGTGGGTATCAACTTGACCTGTGTGAGCTCGGCGATCGACTGGTGCACTTGCTCGGCGAGCCCGAGTGGCGTCGCGGGGTCGAGCGGCATCGGGCGCTTCGGCACGCCGTACAGCTGAGCGCTATGAGTGTGGAAGTCGGGAGTGCCCAGCGTCGAGAGCATGCGCGCGGTCGCCTCGACGCAGTCCGCCTCCCGCTCGAACCAGCGGTCGACGACCTCGTTGCCGGACCCGAGCAAGCGACGCACCTCGGCGACGCCGTCGATCACCGGCTTCGGATCGATGGGCTTGTAGCTGGGCGCGGGTAGCTGGCTGCCTTCGGTCGCCAAGAACTGTGTGCGCAGCTCACCCGGCCAGTTGAGCGCAGCGAGCACGCGCATCGGCTTGGCAACGTCGTGGAGGATCTGCGCCATTCGACGATAACGATCGTCAGCGCTCGCTTCGGCATTTCCCATGACGCACACTGTCTCATAGGTCCGTATCCAGAGCGAGGGCGGCCTGGCCGCAGCGTCGACGCCACGGCCGGACGCGGGACCGGCTCGACAGCAGAGCGCAGGTCCACGTATGAGCAGTTGCGAGGGGAAGACTTATGGTAGAGGAGCGAACGGGACACCGTTCGATGCAATCATTCGCACCGCGCACGCTTTGCGCTTGGACCTTCGGAGCGTCGCTGGGCGTGCTGTTCATTCCGGCGCCGGCACTGGCGCAGCCCTACGACTTCGAGCTCACACCGCACATCGGCTACACGTTCGGCGGCGGGACGGAGGTCGAGGCGTCGGAAGAGATGCAGGCCGAAGGTGCCGTCAACGGCGAGCTCGACATCGCGAGCGCGCCGAGCTTCGGCGCGACGTTCAGCTCGCGCGTGCACGGCGGCGGCTACGGCGAGCTCTCGTACTCGCGGCAACAGACCAACCTCGGCCTGCGCGCACCGGGAACTCCGCGCGAAGAGCTGTTCGACATGAGCGTCGAGTACTTCCAGATCGGTGGCCTGATGGACTTTCGGGCCACGGACTATTCGCGCCTGGCCCCGTTCTTCATGATGACCCTGGGCGCCACGCGTTTCGCGGCCGATGACTATGGCGACGAATGGCGCTTCTCGGTGGTGCTCGGCGCCGGAGTGAAGATCGCGATCGTCGACAGGTTCGGCATTCGCCTCCAAGGCCGCTTCCTGTCGACCTTCCTCAGCTCGGAGAGCACCATCTTCTGCCCGGGCAACGGCGAATGCTTGTTCGTCGTCGGCGACACCACCGCCACGTTCCAAGGCGAAGCCTCGCTCGGCGCCTACGTGGCCTTCTGATCGAGCGCTGGTCGCCCCGCCGCTGGCTGACGGATCCCAGCGCCACTCACATGGGGTCGAGCCCGAGGCTCTTCCGGAGGGAGTAGTTGAAGCGGATGCCGAGCATCACCAGCTCTTCGGCACGTTCGCCGATCGCGTCGCGGCTGAGGCCGGTGCGCGCCTCGATGTAGACGAACGAGCTCGCCCTTGGATCGAGCAGCCAGCGCACGCCCGCCAAGAAATCGCGGGTACCGTAGTCGGGATTCACCAGAGCAGCGTCGAGATCCTGGGGGATGGCCCAATCGAAGCCGGCAGTGAGCATCACGAGGTCCTCGATGCGCCGCGAGACGAAGAGCTCGCTGCCTCGCGTGTCGAACATCACCGTGGCGCCAGGGGTCGCGACGAGCTCATGGTCGTGCGTCCAGGTACCCAAGAGCGCGATTTTCCAGCCGGCGTCGTCGAAGACGATGCCACCGCTGAGCGCCTGCGCATCCCCACCATCGTAACCCGCGATGTTGGAGCTGAAATCCAGTACCGCATGCGAGTACGCGACGCCTACGCGCAGCCCGAAGCCCGTGTCGTAGACGAGTGAACCGCCGAAGCCGTCGAGCTTCGCGGAGCGTTCGCTCATGAACTGCGCCTGCACTCCTACGCGCAGCGGACCGAGCGCCGCTCGGTACACCACCGCGTCGTTGGCGCGGCCTTCACCGGTTTGGCCTCCGTCCGTACCCGCGTTGAAGGTCGAGCTGCCGGTCGCGCCGAACACCACGTAGCTGTCGGTCCACTGCGTGACGTCGTAGTAGACGCCCCACTGCTTGCCGAACGTCAGCGTGCCGAACTTGCCGAAGCGCAAACCGACGAAGCCCAGGCGGGTCGAGAACGCCTGATTGGTCGTGGCTGCGAACGTCGCCAGCCCCGTATCCGGGTTCTCCGAAATGTTGTAGCTGGTGTCTCCCAAGCCCAGGTTCATGCGCCATTCGCCTTGACCCAACACGGTCAGGCCGCCGCGCACGGGCTGCTCCACCATCACGCCCACGCGGCTACTGTTGTTGGCGAACTGGATGTCCTGCTCCGAGAAGGCCAGGTGTCCATCCAAACGCCCGTACACATCCACGCGCTGAGCTGCCTCGTCCAGCCAACGCGGTGCATGGGCGGCCCCGGGCATCAGCAACACCGGCAGCGCCAAGACGTTCAACATGGGGTGCGGCGGCATTCTACGCACTTTTCCGCTCCGCTCATCCAGCGTGCGCGCCCTGGACCTTTTTCAGCCAGCCGCCAGGCTGCTCACCCCGTCCGGCGGCGGGTTTCGCGAACCGGATCGAACACGGGATACAGCAAGCGCTCGGGCCTGCGCCACCACCCGAGCCCAGGATCGGTGGGCGCTTCAGCGCCGCCGGCCAACGCCTGGATCGCGTCGGCTACCCGCGTGCGTCGCGGCGGGCAGGTGCGGACGTCGAACGCGCCGGGCTCGTAGTGACCGTCTTCGCGAGTCACCAGGCTGCTCCAATCGAAGGCTCCGAACAGCGCCCAGGCTGTGACAGCCTGAACGTCGACGCCCGCGCGCCTCGCTTCGACAGCCGCGCGCCAGGCTTCGTTCAGCCACAGCACCTGCTCCGTTTCGCAGCAGCCGAGGTGCACCTCCGTCACTGCGAGCTTCGTGCGGTACCGCTCCCAAGCTAGTTCCAACACGTCACGGTGGCCCACGATTCCCGGTCCGAAGACGCGCACCGCTTCGACGTCCGCGTACACATGCCGGCCGTTGGTCCCGTGAAGCGCGACGGGGTAGTGCTGGAGGCGTTCATCCAAGAATCGGTCGCTGGTGACGTAGTAGTTGATGCCTAGCAGGTCCGGGGGCGTCGCTGCGCGGGCGCACGCCTTCAGTTCGGCCGGCGTGACGCCGGCGACGTGCGTCAGGTACCCGTACATCGGGTGATGCGAATCGACGCGACCGTACAAAAGGTCGAGCCCGAGCCAGCGACGCTCGTTCTCGAAGGCGGCCTGATACTCGATCTCTTCCGTGGCAAAAACCGTGGCAATGTCCTCGGTTTGAACGAGTTGTGCGCTGGGATTGACGCAACGGATGGCCGACATGGCCAGCGTCGTCGCGCGCACCACGGTCAACAAGGCGCGCGCGAACGCAGCCGGATCCCGCGCGTGCGGATACCAATGACCGTACAATCCGCTAAAGCGCGCCGTCGTCAGCGGCTCGTTGATCGGGGTATAGTAACGAACCCAGGGGTAGCGCTCGGCGACGCTGCGCGCGTACTCTGCAAGCTGTGCCGGAAACGCGGGGTCGAGCAGGTGCGTGTGCGGCGGGCCGCTGCCGTGGTGAACTAGGCCGACGATGGGTTCGACGCCGAGCTCCCGGAGCCGATGCATGCGGGTGTCTGCCCAGGAGAAATCGTAGCGCTTGCGCTGGTTGCACCAGCCGTGCTCCCACAAGACGGGAAAGCGCAGGCGCTCGATGCCCAAAGCCGCGATACGATCGAGGTCGTCGATGCGGCCAGCGTGCCCGCTGCGATGCAGCTGCTCGAAGTAGCGATCGCCCACTCGGTTTATGGTGCATTCGACGCCCCCCCACCATTCGAGCTGGTTCATGCTTGGCTTTCGGCTGAGGACAAAGGCACGACGACGCGCGGCTCCAGGTGCGCTAATCGAAGCGCCGACTTCTCGAGCGCCTCACGCGCCACGTCGGCGGCTTTACCCTTGCGGGTGAGGAGCACGATGGAACCGCCGAAGCCACCTCCGGTGATGCGCGCTCCGAGGCAGCCGACGACAGCCGTCGCCGTCTCCACCAGAGCGTCGATCTCCGGGGTGGAGACTTGAAAGTCATCGCGCAACGAGGCGTGCGAAGCTGCCAGCAAGCGTCCCAAGCGTTCGCCGTCTGCTCGGCGCAACGCGTCGACCGCAGCAGCTACGCGACCGTTCTCCGACAGTACGTGCAGAACCCGCGCTCGGAGCTTGGGGGACAACGCCGCAACGTCCACACGCTCCATGGCGTCTTCACCGAGCTCGCACAGCAAGCTCACGCCGAGCGCAGCGGCCGCCTCCTCGCACTCGGCACGTCGGGCTCGATACTCTCCAGACGCGTGTTCGTGGCGCTGACCTGAATCGATCACGGCCAGCTCCAGCTCTGGTGGAAACGCGACGTTCTCGAACTCCAAGCTGCGCGTGTTCAGGAGCAGCGCGCTGTTCGGAACCGCCAGGCTGCACGCCATGGGATCCATCACCCCCACCGGCACTCCCACGAAGGAATGCTCCGCGCGATGGGCAATCTTCGCCAACCCCAAGTCAGTGTAGCCGAGGCCCAGCGCCGACCGCAGCGCCCGCAATGTGGCGACGACGAGCGCCGCGCTCGAAGATAGGCCGCTGCCGATCGGTACGTCCGAGCTGATTGCAATGTCGACGCCCGGCACCGCTTGACCCTTCTCTGCCAGCGCCAAGCAAGCCGCTCGCAGATAGTCCTGGAACGTGATGCGAAGACCGCTCGGTGCATCCAGCGCAGAGGCCACCGCGCGCGGCAGCTGTTCGCTGACGGAGCGAACCTGCCGCGACTGATTGATGGCCAGCGCTGCAGCCGTGCGCTGTGGCAGCGCCATCGGCAGCACGAAGCCACCGTTGTAGTCGGTATGTTCACCGATCAGGTTGACGCGGCCAGGCGCAGATTCCACATGCAACGGCGCGTAACCGTAAGTGGCCTCGAACAGCTCTCGAGCTCGTTGGTCAGGTGTCACGTTCATCCTCGGACGGTAGGCTCTCGAGGGTGTCGTCCGATACCGCCGTGGCGGTCGCGGTGTCGCTGTCCAGCCCCACACTTTCCGGCACTTCGCTGTCCGGAACGCCGTCATGCAGGCCGATGGCTTCGGGCGACACCAACCAGTCCGGACTCACCGCTTTCGCAATTTCGGCCAGCGGAAGCTTCGGAGTGCGGTCAGCGAACAGCAAGCCGTTGGCTTCCTGGTACGTGTCACTGAACTGCGTGTAGCAATAGCCGGTGAAGGTTTCCAAGCGGTTGATGGTAGCGAGCAGTTCGCCAAAGCGCCGGGCAAGATCCGCCTTGGTGCGACACTTCGAATAGCCCCATGTGTTCGGGTCCGAGCTGTAAGTGATTCCACCGAACTCGGACAACACGATGGGAGCGCCGTGCGTCGCGTGGCCTTCGAGCACCAAGAGCCTTCCGCCCGGGCGCTCGCGCTGTAGCAACTTGGGGTCACCTGGCTGGTAATAGCGCCGTGCGATACGCTGGGGGTCGCTGTCGTAGTCGTGAATGCCGATCATGTCCGTCGCCGTCGTCTCCCAGCCGTCGTTCCCTACCACCACGCGTTCGGCGTCGAGCGAACGCGTCAAGTGATACAGCCCTTGCACGTAGTGACGCTCCGCGGCGCTCTTGGGCAGGTTGGGCACACCCCAAGACTCGTTGAAAGGCACCCAGGCGACGATGCACGGATGGCTGATGTCGCGCATGACGGCGCAGGTCCACTCGCGACACAAGCGCCCGATCGATTGTTTGGTGAAGCGATACGCGCTCGGCATCTCTTCCCACACGAGCAGACCCAAGCGATCGGCCCAGTAAAGAAAACGTGGGTCTTCGATCTTTTGATGCAAGCGCACCCCGTTGAAGCCCATGCGCTTCACCAGCTCGACGTCCTTCCGAAGCGCGGCGTCATCGGGCGCGGTCATGCCCGTGTCCGGCCAGTAACCTTGAGCGAGCACCAGCCGCATCGGGTAGGGGCGCCCGTTCAGCACGAACCGATCACCTTGAATGCTCACCGAACGCAGCGCCGTATAGCTCTTGACGCGATCGATGACCGTACCGTCGCTGCGTGATAGTTCGAGCTCCGCGCGAGCAATGGTCGGAGACTCAGGCGACCACAGCAGGGCGTTCCGAAAATCGTCGATGCCCGGATCACTCAGCTCGATGCCCCGATGTACTTCGCCGGAGACGACGCGATAACGGTCTTCCGCGAGCAGCATGCCCTTCGAGCGCAGCTCCACACGCAGCCATAGTGGCTCGCCGTCGAAGCTGCCCGTGATGAGCGCTTCCATCCCGAACTCCCAGTGTTCCATGTTGGGGATCCAGCGCAACCCCGAAATCCGTGTGGTGGGTACGTGTTCGCACCACACGGTTTGCCAAATCCCGGTGGTGCGCGGATACCAGATCGAATGCGGTGCGAGCTGCCAGTCTTGTTTGCCGCGCGGCTTGGCCAGGTCATGTGGGTCGTCCACCACACGCACGCACAGTTCGAAGCTCGCTGCGCCGCGCAGCGCCGTCGTCACATCGAAAGAAAAGGGCGTATAACCGCCTTCATGCTGGCCGATGTACTGACCGTCCACGAAAACGACGGCCTCGTAGTCGACGGCGCCGAAGTGCAAGATGAGGCGTTCGTCCTCGCGCAGGGGTTCGATGTGCACGCGCCGGCGATACCAGCACGCCTTGCGAAACCCCTGGTCGCCGATGCCGCTTCGCGCCGTCTCGGGCGCGAACGGCACCACGATCGTCGAGTCGAACGTCACCTGCGAGGGCAGCGTGAGCTGTTCCGACACGTCCAGAGCAAAGTCCCAAACGCCGTTGAGGTTCTGCCACTGACTGCGCTGCAGCTGGGGCCTGGGGTAGCCGCGCGTCCCCGATCCCTGGCGATCCGCTAGCTCACTGGATTCGTGACTCGGCACAGCGGAACTCCTTAGCTCGAACCAAGCCGCGAGGATGCTTCCGCGTTACGCCGCTTGCGATTGGGGCGGCTCCGATTCTTCGTTCTCGGTCAAGCGATCGAACAACGCCAACGACTGACCGACGACCTGATCCATGTTGTAGTAGCGGTACGTTGCCAACCGGCCAACGAAGTGCACGTTGTGCGTCGCTTTCGCGAGCTCTCTGTATTTCTCATACAGCTCCGCGTTCTCGGGGCGTGGCACGGGATAATACGGGTCGCCCTCCGCCGTGGGGTACTCGTACACGATGCTCGTGTGGGGATGCATTTGACCGGTCAAGTACTTGAACTCCGTGATCCGCGTGTAGTCGTGCTCGTTGGGGTAGTTGATCACCGCCGCCGACTGATACCGCTCGCGAGGATGCGTCTCGAACCTGAAGTCGATCGAACGGTAGGGCAACTTCCCATAGCGGTAGTCGAAGAATGCATCGACGGGCCCCGTATAAATGATCTCGCGAAAGCGCATCTCGCGCAAAAGCTCCCGATAGTCGGCATTCAGCACCAGCGTGATGTTGTCGTGGTCCAGCATGTTCTCGAACATCCTGGTGTAACCATGCAGCGGCATCGCTTGAAATTCGTCGGTGAAGTAGCGATCGTCATGGTTCATGCGGGCGGGCACACGGGCGGCCACCGATGCGTCGAGCTCGGAGGGATCGAGCCCCCACTGTTTGCGAGTGTAGTTCTTGAAGAACTTCTCGTACAGGTCGCGTCCAACTTTGCTCACGACGGCGGACTCCGACGTGCGGCCTGCGGCGCTGGGGTCCGCCAGGCTGGCGAAGTACCCAGGGGCCTGTTCCGCGGTCAGCTGGAGCCCGTACAGCTGATTGACGGTGTCGATGTTGATCGGAAACGGGACGGTCTTACCGTCAACGCTGGCGCGTACGCGGTGCTCGTAAGGCCGCCACTTCGTGAATTTCGACAGGTAGTCGAAGATGCGGCGGCACGAAGTGTGGAAGATGTGCGGGCCGTACTTGTGGACGAGAACACCCGCGTCATCGAAGTGGTCGTAGGCATTGCCGGCGATGTGCGGGCGCTTGTCGCAAAGCACCACATGCTTGCCGGCGTGCGCCAGACGTTCGGCCAAGACACTGCCGGCAAAGCCGGCCCCCGCGATCAAGTAGTCGTACATCTCGCCTCTGCACCGTTTTCGAGGGTTGCTGGTTTCGGAAAGTTCTCGACGGTGTCGTCGAGCCGCCGTTGCTGGAGCTCCTCGACACCTCGAATCAAGCTCGCCATCTCTGCCCAGGTTCGATCCCAAGAAGTGCCCTCGAGGGCCTGCCGGGCGCGGGCCCGGTTCTCAGCCGCACTTCGCTCGAGCGCGACGTCCAAAGCGTCGGGGAAACCCTTGCGATCGGCGATCATGACCTGCCCTCGGTCGCCATACGGGATGACCACGTCGCCCACGGCAGTCGAAACGACGGGCTTGTCCGCCGCCAAGTACTCGAGCGTTTTGGTCGGACTGATGAATCGCGTGGCGTCGTTCAGCGCGAACGGCATGATCGCGACGTCCCAGCCGTGCAAGTAGGCGGGCAACTCCGCGTATTGTTTAGACCCCAGGTAATGCAGGTTGTTGGCGCGGGGCAGCGAAACTTCGGGGATTTTCACCACCGGTCCGATCAACACGAAGTGATAGTTCGGCCGTGCTTGCGCCGCGTAGCTCAAGAGCTCGAGATCCATGCGTTCATCGATGACGCCGAAGAATCCGACGCGAGGGTGAGGAATGTTCTGCTGATCGGCCGGGTCGGCGAGGAGCTGGCTGCTAGGAAATCGAAAATGCTCCACGTCCACGCTGCTGGGGAACGGGTGCACGGCCGGATGCTGGGTTCGCTTGGCGCGATACAAGCTGTAACCGCCCGTAAACACGAGGTCTGCGCGAGCGAGGAGCGCGCGTTCGCGCTCGATCAATTCCTTCGGTGCCCCCAGGAACAAGGTGAGCTCGTCCATGCAGTCGTAGATGACGACGCTGGGCGTCACGGCCGCCGTCAGCGGCAGCGCCATGGGCGTATAGAACCAGAGCACAGGCTGCAACACGCCCCGCTGCTGCAGGAAACCCGAGAGCAGTTCGGCCACCTCCAGCTCGGCCGCCCCGGAATCTGTAGCGAGCGCTGCGGGCAGATGCGGGGTGCACACCCAGAGGTTGTGAACGACCTCACGCACGCGAAGTTCCGACTCCGAATCCGAGCCTTCGGGCGCTCCGAAGATCGGCTCCTCCACGTAATACACGGTGCGTTCTCGGGCGAACCGCACCATGAGGTGATTGGGGCGCTGAAAGGTGAACGCCCAACGCAGGTGACACAAGCAAACGAGCGGCGAAAGACTCATGCGGATTTTCCGCAGTGCAAGGCACATGCCGTCTCCTGCGAGACTTCGGACCCGCGCTCCGATGAAGGACCAGGGCACAGCGCGTGCACCGACTAGAAGCGGCGAGCAAACCGGAATGCGGCGACCCGTGGAAGGCGTTCTCGGCGGCGACCCCACGCGGGATGAGGGTTTCGGATGAGGGTTTCGGGGCGCGCCCGGTCGCCCCAGCGTGTCACATCGGTTCCGGCTCCACACGTCACTCGACTCGCTATAGGCGCGCTAACGAGTAGTTGGGAATAATTAGTTCAACTGGCACACCCAGTGCTTCAAGGCCCGGCTCACGAGCGACCAACACAGCGAGGAAGCATGAGCATCCATCTATTGAAAGACCGGGGAACCCCCATTCATCAACAGCGCTTCACCTGGCGGGAGCTGGTGCAAGCGCCGTATAGCAAGTTGGACGACGACGCATTCACACGAGTGCGGGTGATCCTCATGAACGGCATCGAATCCGAAGCCGTGCGCTTCGGACACGCTTGCGCGAGGATGAACCGTGAGTTGCAGCTCGAGCTCGCAAAGGTCCGTCGCATCGAGCAACACCAGCAAACGCTAATCAACTGGCTGAATCCGGCCGATCAGTCACCGCTCGAAACCACCATTGGCTTCGAGCAAGTCGCTATCGAGGTCACGGCGAGCGTCGCCATGGCGGAGCCGGACCCCTACCTGGCCCAGGTCTATCGCTTCGGCTTACTCGAAGACTTCGATCACATGTACCGCTACGCCGCGCTGATGGATCGGGTCGAAGGCCGGGACGCCAACGCGCTCCTGCAGAGCTATTCGGATATTCTCCCGGGGCGTCCCACCGCCATCGAACATCGACATCCGGAGGATGACCTCAGGACACCTTACGACAGACGGAAGGCGCATTTCGTAAGCAAGCTCAACGCTCTGACCATCATGGCCGGTGAACATCAGACCCACGACTACTACATGACCGTGGGACCGACCTTCAGCGACCCCCTAGCTCGTCAGCTCTACGCAGAGATTGCGTCGATCGAAGAACAGCACGTCACCCAGTACGAATCGATCATCGACGCCGAGGAGACGTGGCTGGAAAAATGGTTGTTGCACGAAGCGAACGAAGTCTACAACTACCATAGTTGCGTCGAGTCGGAGGGCAACCCGCGCATCAAGCAGATCTGGGAGCGCTTTCTGGATTACGAGCTGGGGCAACTGCAGCACGTAGCGGAGCTATTCCAGCGCTACGAAGGTAGGGATCCGAGCGAGATCTTGCCAGAGCGATTGCCTGACCCGATCGAGTATCAGACTCACCGCGAGTTCGTGCGGCAGGCGCTGGAAGAAGAAGTACTGCTGAGCGCACAGGGGGCGTCATTCGTGAATCGCAGCGAAGAATCCCAGGCAACGCGCGACTACCGTCAGCACATGAACTCCGAGGGTTCGCCGTCGGATACCGTGTCCGCTGACTACGTCTGGATGCCAGGAACGGAGCTGAGGTTGCGGCGTCCGGGACAGATTGAACTTTCAACCAGCATGGAACGTGAGCGAGTTCGGGGGGCAGCATGAATCAAAGCGCACCATTGGGCGACAACGTCACTGGCATCGGTCGGAGCTCCACCCGCGCCGAAGAGATGCAACGCGGCATGGAGAACTTTCCGCCGACGAGCGTGGGCACACGAGAAGGAGCCGGCAAAGTGCGTGTGCAGTACGCCAAAGAGGGCCATCCCGTCGGGAGCATTCCGAAACCCGTCGAGGTCAAGGAGAAACTCAAGTCGGCCTTGGGTGCGGGCGCGCCGCCCACCTTGATGGACAAGCTGGGTCAACGCTTGGCGTTCGAGCGCACCGGCACCCGTCTCTACGAGGCGCTGATTTCCAAACACGAAGCGTATGGCGGCTTCGACGGAGGCCCAACCCGCGAGGCGCTGCTCGAAATTCTCAACGAGGAGCATCGACACTTCGCCGAGCTCGAGCAACACATGATCTCGCTCGGTGGTGACCCGACCGCGGTGACTCCCTCCGCCAATCTAGCGGCGGTAGCCACGGAAGGGGTGCTGAAGATCGTCACCGATCCACGCACCAGTCTCCTGCAAAGCCTCGAGGGTATCCTCATCGCCGAGTTGGTCGACAACGACGGCTGGCAGTTGCTGTGCGACGCCGCCAGGAACGACGGCATCGACGACCTGGTCGACCTGTGCGAGCACGCCGGAGCCACCGAGCAGCGGCACCTCGACCACGTCCGCGCTTGGCTCGCGGCGGGGTGTGCCGCCGAGTGAAGGGCGGCTAGCTCCGCGTTAGCGCCGGGCGCGCGGCCGCACGCGCCGGCACATGTCGCCGATCTCGCGTTCGAAGGGGTCGCCGTACACGAAGTGCAGATAGCCGCCTGCGATCTGCTGCTCGATGCCGATGTAGTCGGGCATCCCGGACCAGCGAAACTCTTTCTCGCACAGTTCGGGGTGCTCGTGGAAGCCTTCGAGCATTTCCCAGCGAGCCCACTCGAGCATGCGATCATTCACGAGCCCGCTCTGGATGCCGACCTGGGCGAAGAGCGGGATGGTTGCGGCACTTGCGGTACGCAGCAGGTCCTTCGCGCCCTCCAGGGCTTCGAGGTTGCGGCTCAGAGTTTCTGTCGCTTCGATCTGCTTGCGGTTGTGCCAGACCTCCCAGAAGCGGAGCTGCAAGCCCTGGAATCTGGCGTCGTACCAGGCAATGCTGCGGAGCTGCGCGTACAGCTGATACGAGCGAGTCAGCTCGTCGGGCGTCATCGCCTCCGGCTCCTTCGCCAAGATCTGTCCGAGCTCGGTTACCAGCTCGGCGATGCGGCGTTCACGCGCCGTGAGCTCGCTCAGCGGAACGCGGCCGATCTCGCGGTTCGCCACCTGCCCCTGCGGCTTGAGGAGCACGACGACTTCCCCTTGGGGAGCGCCGTAGACGTCTGGGTCGAGGCGCCGCGCCAGGTTCACGCCCACCCGACCCTCGGCGTTGGTCTTGCCGATCGGGTACACCGCTTCGCCGACCTTCAGCGAAACTTGCGCCTCGCGCGTGAAGCGCTGCTCGCACGTGACCTTGCCGTCCACCTGTTCCGCAATTTGCACCTTGCCGAGTGGGGTCTCGTTGATGACGCGGTCACCTTCCAGCGTCTCGCGGGTGCGGTTGACCACCTGCACCTTGATGCTGTCACACGTCGAGTGTTCGTAGACGGTGATGCCGAGCAGCTCCTTGTCCGGTTCGAACTCGGGAGTGTATTGGGTTTGCTTCGGGGCGCCGTAAGCGTGAGTCTCGATCGTGGGCGTGTCGACGTGCCGGTACGAAATGGTGCCGCCGCCACACGCGGCCACGCCGCAAACGCCGGCGAGCGCGCCACCGACGAGCAGGGGATATTTGCTGAACCGCATCGCTTCACCTCGCTGTTCTGCGAGGGAGTCTAGCATGACCCGCCGTGCACGCTCGAGTGCGCTGCGCCTGGGGCGGCCGCTGACCGCCGGTCACTAGTTGAAGGTAGCGCTCACGCGCACCGTGACGTGGTGCACCGCATCGACCGTGTACTTGCCGAGATCTTCGCCGTTTACCGAGAGGTACTGGTACACACCCGTCATGCCCACACCCCAGTCCGGCGACACCCACCATTCTTTGCCGAGGGCCAGCGTGACCGCGGGTCCGAAGTTGCTCGACTCGTGCCCGGTGAGCACGAAGTTCTCGCCCACGCGCGCGTAAGCGGTCGTGTATAGCCAACCCGCCCCGAGCCCCAACGAGGCGTAGACGTTGGCCGGCATCAGGTAATAGGTGATGCCGAGCCCGACACCGGTGGTCTGGAACACGGCGTTGTACGTCTGGTCTTCGGCTCCGTCGATGCTGAGCGCCGAGCGGAATGCGTTGGCGCCGTTCATGTCGAAGTGCAGCGCCAGGTTCTCGGAAACCATCGACCCCGCAGACACGCTCATGGCACCCGCGTAGCCGTCGAGCTCCGCGTCGGGCGCCCCGCGGCCCCACATGTAGCCCATGCCCAGCGTCAGGCGCAGGAAGAACCCGTCATGGCGATAGGCGTTCGGATCCGGCAGACCGGCGCCCGGGGTGCAGATCTTCGGGTCGCAGACGCAAGGCTCGGGGCTCGCCACGGTGCCTTCGGTGTGCGCCCAGCTCGCGGCGGACAGGCTCAGCACCGCGGCTGCGGCAAACCCGCTCGTCAGGAGGCGGCGGGCACCTCGTAGATCAGTTAGGCAATGCTTAGTCGTCAAATGCGCCTCCCAAATTGAAGTTGAAATACGTCTGCTGGGGTGTGTCGTCTGTCTTGAAAGCGTAGTGAAACTTGCAAGCGATCATCAGCGCCCCCGACCACCCGGGGAAGGCAATGCCCAGCTCCGGCGCGAACCCGAACTGCCAGGTGGTATCGGTGAACCTCGCGGCCGGCCCCACGTCGAGCAGGCGATCGACATAGTACGCACCCACACCCAGCCCCACGAAGGGAAGCGATTCGCCCGGGTCGTCGCGGAACGAGTAGTGTGCCGTGGCAAGCATGGGGAACACTTGTTGCTGCCGCGCTTGCACACCTGTCACGGTGACATCCCCGACGGTGGTGGTTTCGAGCGACTTGTAGTCGAAGCGCTGCCACGCGAGCGACACGCCGAGGGCGAAGCGCTCGTAGACCCGCTGGCGCCCGTCCAACGAGAGCCCCACCCAGCTGAAGCCTCCGCCGAAGTCACGCGTGTCGGATACGGGCGCGGCGGTGTCGTAGTAGATGGCGATGAGCGAGAGAGGATCTCGCCGCCCCGCGTGAGGGGGCGGGGGCGGTTCCATCGGTGGTGGTGGCCCCGCAGGTGCGGCGGAGCTGCTGGGCGAGTCCGTCGCGACGGCCCAGCCCACAGGGGGCGCGGAGCCAGGCGGTGCGTCCGCAGCCGGTGCATTCGCGGGTGCAGAGCTCGCCGGCATCGCTGCGGCTGGCGCGGGCGCCGTCGCCGGGGTTGCCGCGGGCGCTGCACTTCCCGGCGCTGTATTTCCAGGAGGTGCAGTAGGCGCCGCTTCGGTGACCGGCGGTGGCGGTCCCGCGGGTGCCGCGGGTTGCCCCAGTGCCGGGCACGCCCAACTCGAGATCAGCAGTGCGCCCACCAGCGTGCCAAGCTTCGTCGATCTTGCCACGTTACTTCCCTCCTCCGAGATAACCCGACTGGGCAAACGCCTGATCGATACCCGCTTCGACCCGCTCCGCGTTGGTGTCGGCGTACGACGACAGGATCCCCCGCACGACCCCCATCCATACGACGGGCATCTTCAGAGCGACGTCGTCGGCTTCGACCGGCGCCAGCATGTACAGCACGAGCGACCCGACCGGGTAGTTCACCGCCGTGGCCGTCCACGGGTAATACCAGCAGTAGGGATACCAGTAGCTGTACCAGTAGTCGCAGTACGGGGTGTACACGTACCAGTTGTCTTGTGCGGTGATACCGGGGAACACGACCACATCGGCAGCTTCGGGGGACTGAGCCGCGACGAAGCCGAGCGCTTCCAAGTTGTCTGCGATGGCGTCGAGCACCTCGTCGTCGTAGCGGTGGCTCACGTCCTCGCACTCGTCGTCGTCGTCGTCGCTCCCGAACCCGCCGGCGGCGCCGCCTTCGCCCAGCTCCGCTGCGATCTCGCAGAGATCGAACACCTGATCGGGCAACGCGTAGGTCTTCAACTCGGCGTAGTTTCGTCCCGAGTCTTTGACCGTGATGACCACGTCCATTTCACCGGTGGTCAGCGGCTCCGGATAACAGGCCGCGATCGTCAATGGCGCCAGCAACAAGAGCAGCTCGGGCTGCCGTTTCGATGCAAGTGTTCTCACTGTGGTTCCCTCAGTGTTCGAGGTGCGTCACCGCGGGCATGCGCCAACGGTCGTCCACCGCACCTGCACCTCGCATACAGCTAGCCCGAGCGCTTTTCCAGAGCTGTCGCGGGTGAGCGGCGCTGGCGCCCTCGCTCGGCCGGCCGGCGTTGACACTGCGCTGCGTTCGAGCACATTGCACTCGTCGGAAGCGACCGGTACCCGCCTTGATTCCGGCATGCGCTGGGATTACAGAGCCCGAGCTCGGGAGGTCCTCATGAACATGCTCACCAAAGTTGCACCCTTTTTCCTATTGCTCGCCGGCGTCGCGTGTGCGGAGGCGGCGAGCGCGCCGACCGGGGTGGAGGCTCCGACCGCACCCGAAACGTTCACCTACGCTCCAGTGTTGGACAAGCGCTTTCACCACACGCAGCGCCGCTACGAAGAGGTGTCGATCCCGGGTTCGCCCATGCGCCGCTCCGAAGAGTGGATCATGGAGTGGGACGTGGTGACGAAGCAAGAATCCAACACCTTTCGCGCGACGCAGCGTCTGGTCGGGCTCAAGATCAACATCAACGGCCTCGAGCTCTTGAAAGGTGACGAAATCAAGGAAGACATGGTCGCCGTCGACATCGTGACCGACAAGGACAGCAACGTCGTCGACGTGCGGGGGACGGACCAGCTCTCGGAAGCGCTCGTGAACCTGGCGTCGCCCGAGGCGAGGCCGCAAATCGCGCGCATCTTCTCTGCAGAGCGGCTGAAGGCGCTCGGTGTGGCCCGCAGCCTCGAGCGGCACGCCGATTTCGTCGGGCGGCCCAGCAAAGTGGGCAGCCAATGGATGGCCAACGACCCGCTCACCGGTGGCACCAAGGAAATTCGCGTAGTTGCCGAAGAAGCCTGTGCGCCCCAAAGCTGCCTGCGCGTCGTGCGCCAGTATGACGCCGACCGCCAAGCGATTCGCGATTCCGTGGCCGCTCAGGTGAAGGCCGACGTGCAAGCGAAGGGCGGCGATCCGAACGTCGTCGACGTGACCGGCATGGACATCAAGCACGAGGACACGCTGCTCATCGATCCCGCGACCATGGAATACCACGGCGCGAATTTCATCCAGAACGCGACCGTCCAAGTCACCGGCCCGGAGGGGCAGCTTCAGGTGGCCTTCAAGCTCGAGCGGCAGTCGACTTACAAGTACTGACGACGGTCATCTGACGGCCATTGCCTTCCATGGGGATCGGCAATAAGAAGGGCCACGCCCCAGCCCGGGGCAGCGGAGGCAGTGTGGCTAAAGTCATTGTGGCGTGGAGCGTGGCTATGGTGACCCTATGGTCATCGACCGTGTGGGCCCAAACCGTCGCCAAGGTCGGCGTGCTTTTGGATGGCAAGTCCGCCAGCAGCGACGCGGTCAACGCCGCGATCCGCAAAGCCGCGGGCGAGCTGGGTGCTCAGTTCAGCGCGGAATTTCCGCCGGACAAAACCAAGGAGTGCGACTACACGGTCGCTTGCGTCAACAAGGCGCTCGACGAACTGCTCGCCGACCACGCCGTCGACGTGGTGATCGCCCAGGGAGTGCTGGCGTCGAACCTGGCCGTGCAGCGCACCGAACTGGCGAAGCCGCTCTTGGCTCCGTTCGTCGTCGACCTCGAGCTGCAACAGCTGCCGAAGCAGATCGTGCGCAAGAACCTGAGCTACGTCGTGTGGTCTCCGGATTGGGCGCGCGATCTCAAAGCATTCCAGAAGTTCGCCAAGTTCACGAAGCTCGGCGTGGTCGTCGACAAGCTCCTGCTCGACGCGCTGCCGCTGCTGCAGAAGTCGGTCGAAAAGGCCGGCACGACTGCCGGGGTACCGGTGGTGGTGGTGCCCATCGCCGACACGGCGCAGTCAGCGCTCGACGTGCTGCCGAAAGACGTCGACGCCTTGTACATCACGGCGCTCCGCCGCATCTCCGAGGACGAGCTGAAGAAGCTGGCCCAAGGCTTGCGCGACAAGCGCCTGCCGAGCTTCAGCTTCGCCGGCGAAGCGGGGGTGAAGCTCGGGTTCCTCGCTGGCATGGGTGCGAATGACGATGTCGTGCAGTTAGCGCGGCGCACCGCGCTCAACCTGCGCGGCCTGGTGCTGGGGGATCCCCCGGACACGTTGCTCACGGCCTTTCAGCAGTCTGAGCAGCTATACTTCAACGCCGAGGTGGCGCGCGCCATCGGTGTCGTGCCCGAGAGCGCCGTCCTGCTCGACGTGACCACGGTCGGGACGCTGGCGGGACAGACGGGCCGGTCCCTGACCTTGGCCGACGCGGTCAAAGAAGCCATGAAGGCCAATCTCGATCTGGCGGCCTCTAAAGAAGGCCTGCTCTCGACCGCCGAGCAAGTCAACCAAGCGCGCTCGGCGTTGTTGCCGCAGCTCGGTGTGGGCGTGGGCGCACGTTGGATCGACGAAGACCGAACGCTCTTGTACGGCGCGGAGCGCAGCGCCAGCTGGTCGGCGCAGCTCCGACAGACCATCTACGACGAACGCAGCTGGGGTTCGTTCACGACCGAAAAGCACCTGCAGCGGGCCCGCGAGCGCAACCAGGATGCGTTCAGGCTCGACGTCGTGCTCTCGGTGGCGCTCGCCTATCTCGATCTGCTGCGCACCCAGACCGCCATCAACGTTCAGAAACAAGACCTGGCGCTCTCCCGCTCCAACTTGGAGCTGGCGCGCGTCCGCGAAAAGGTGGGCGTGGGCGGTAGAGAAGAGGTGTATCGCTGGGAGGCTCAGGTCGCCAACGCACAGAATCGCCTGCTTGCGACAGTGGCGATCTCGCGGGCCGCGCGCGTGGAACTGAACACGCTGCTGAACCGGCCTTCGGAGCAAGCCGTCGTCCCGAAAGAGCTCGCGATCGACGACAGCTCGCTGCTCACGAGCGGGAAAAAGCTGAACCGCTACCTCGAAGACCCCAACCTGTTCGCCGTGCTCAGCGACTTCATGACGCAAGAGAGCCACCGCCTCGCGCCGGAGCTCGCGTCGGTGGATGCCTCACTGGCCGCTGCCACCCGCAGCGTGACGGCCGAAAAGCGCTCGTACGTGCTGCCCACGTTCGTCGCCACCGCTGGCATCGAACAACGGTTTTACGAAGCAGGCGCTGGCTCCGACCCACAGCCGATCGCGGGTATCGAGACCCCCGACAGCCTCGACTGGCAAGTGGGGGTGTCCGCCTCGCTGCCCCTGCTCGAAGGTGGGGGCCACAACGCGGAGCTGCGCCGCGTCGAGCGCCAGCGCGGGCAGCTGACGCTGCAGCGCAAGTCCATCGCGCGCGACATCGAACGCCGCCTGCGGGTGAGCCTGTATCAGGCCAACGCAACGTTCGGCGCCATCGCGCTCACCCGAGCCGCCGCGACCGCAGCGGGCCAGAACCTGGACTTGGTGACCGACAAGTACCGCGAGGGCACGGCGCCCATCATCCAGCTGATCGATGCACAGAACCAGTCGGTGGTGGCGGAGCTCGACGCCGCGAATGCGGTCTTCGAGTTCCTGGCGCAGCTGATGCGCGTGGAGCGCTCTATGGGACGCTTTAGCTTCCTGGTGAACCCGGATCAAACGAGCGACTTCTTCCGGCGACTCGAGGACTACAGCCGGCGAGCAGCACAGGGAACGAGAGCACCACGCTAACGAAGGCGGACGAAGGCGGACGAAGGCGGGCTGGTCGCGGTAGGGACGGCCCTTTCGGACCGCTCCCCCGCACAGAGCCACAGCGAGCGGATCTCCCGCACCCGGCTCCCACCTCCAGTCTACGGGCCAACGAAACCTGTGCTCGGGCCAGGGATGTGTGATGCGGGGCTTGGGAAGCGGAAAGCGTTCTTCGGTACGCTGCTTGGTTCGAGTCGACAGGTAGCGTCGCCGTTGGCCTCGCCGGCTGAGCTGGCGATACCAGGCATGAATTACATGTGCTCGAAACGAGTTGCCTCTTGCCTGACGCCTGAGTTGCCTCTTGCCTGACGCCCTGAGTTGCCTCTTGCCTGACGCCTGAGTTGCCTCTTTGCTGATTCACCGTCCGGCTTGATCCTTGCCCGCATGGCGGAGCCCTACCGCATGACGGAGCCCAACCGCAGGGCGGAGCCCTACCGCATAACGGAGCCCTACCGCATGGCGGAGCCCTACCGCATGCCGGAGCCCTTTCGCAGGGCGGAGCCCTACCGCATGCCGGAGCCCTAACGCATGGCGGAGCCCTAACGCATGGCGGAGCCCTAACGCATGGCGGAGCCCTAACGCATGGCGGAGCCCTAAAGCAGGGCGGAGCCTTAAAGGTCGAATTGGGAAGAATACGACGCGGGCGTCACGCCGTCGAAAATCGGCAATTGTGCCGGCGCTTGTGGGTGCCCCGATGAGTAGGGCGAGGCAGCTCTTTCGTTATTTTTGGATTGACAGCTTTCCGTTAGCATCGACCCCGATTTTCGCCGCCTGCACCCAAACACGCTGTTGTTCGCACATGGCGGGTGTATCTACGCGCTTTCGAAGGCGTCGCCTCATCCGAAGGTGTTCTCAGTGCCGTTCCGGTGCGAGC
>JAICQQ010000326.1 GCA_025937785.1 Polyangiaceae bacterium | reverse complement strand
TGGCGGGGGCGCGTAAGATCGTGGAAGCCGGCGGTACCGTCATCGCCGAGAGCGAATCGACCGCGGTGGTTTACGGGATGCCGGGCGCAGCCGTCCGGGCGGGTGTGGTGAGCCGTTCACTGCCCCTCCCCGAATTGGCCCTTTGGCTCGCCCAGTTGGACCCCTGACACAATCGACGCGGTCCTGGCACAGGAATAGCCAGACCCGCGTGCGGGTTTGCCTGGATGAGATAGGATGCCGCCCATGCTCTCAGGAAGGCAATTTCGCATCACTCGCTCGCAACGGGGCCTGGCGGCGCTCGCCCTCGCCCTCGCGGGCGTCGCGGCGTGTACCCCGCCGGCCACCAATCCTCCGGCTAAAGAGTCCCAGGGCACCGCGCCCCCGGGCCAGGCGGCCGCACCAGTGCAGGTTCTACCGTCGCCGGCCCTGGCCCAGGCGCAGGCGGAAGGGGTTTCCATCGCCGACGTGGTGCAAAAAGCGCTGCCGGCGGTGGTCAACGTGTCGTCGTCGCGCGTGCGGCAGCAGCGCGTGCCGTTCCATTGGTTTTTCGGTCCGGGCAACGGTGGCCCGCAAGAGCGGCGCGAGCAAGGGCAGGGGTCCGGTGTCATCGTGTCGGCGTCCGGCGTCGTTCTCACCAACAATCACGTGGTCGAAAAGGCGGACGAGATCACCGTCACCACCTCGGACGGGCGCGAGTTCGAAGCCAAGGTGCTCGGCACCGATCCCAAGAGCGACCTGGCCGTGTTGCAACTGCAAGGCGACGTCTCCGGGCTCACCGCCGTCACCTTCGGAGACTCGTCGCAGCTGCGCCTGGGCGACGTGGTGCTCGCTATCGGCAACCCGTTCGGCATCGGCCAGACGGTGACGATGGGCATCGTCTCCGCGAAAGGGCGGGCGGACCTGGGCATCGTGGACTACGAAGACTTCATCCAGACCGACGCCGCGATCAACCCGGGCAACTCCGGCGGAGCCCTGATCAACATGCGAGGCGAGCTGGTGGGCATCAACACCGCGATTCTCTCGCGCAGCGGCGGCTACCAGGGCGTGGGTTTCGCGATCCCGTCCAACATGGCCGGCCCCATCATGCAGAGCTTGCAGCAAACTGGAAAGGTAGTGCGCGGCTGGCTCGGTGTCGCCATTCAAGAGGTAGATCAAGAGCTGGCGAAGGCGATGAAGCTGCCGAGCGCAGATGGCGTGCTGATCTCGGACGTGAAGCTGGGTGGGCCGGCAGACAAGGCGGGGTTGAAGCGCGGCGACGTGGTGCTGAGCGTCGGTGGCCAGAAGGTGGACACCACTGGCAGGCTGCGGAACCTGGTGGCGCAAGAGGGAGCCGACAAGAAGGTGCCGCTCGAGATCATGCGCGACGGCAAGCGCCAAACCATTCAGGTTCTGCTGGGTGAAATGCCGACGGATCCCAGCCTCGCTGGCGCGTCGCCCGATCTGCCCGGGCAAGACAAGCTCGACGGCTTGGTGCTCGAGAACCTGGCGCCCGCGCTGAAGCAGCGCGTCAACATCGGCGGTGATGTCACCCGCGGCGCCGTGGTCACCGACGTCGAAGCTGGTAGTCCCGCCGCAAAAGCCGGCCTCCGGCCAGGCGACGTGATCGTCGAAGTCAACCGCAAGCCGGTCGCGGACGTCCAAGCCTTCGCGCAGCTCTACAAGCAGCGCTCCGGCATCGCCCTGCTCCTGGTCCACCGTGGCGACAGCACCGTCTACGTCGTCGTCCGCCGTTAGGCCGCCACCTTCGACGACACGACCGAAGGTCATCCCTGCACGATCGGTGTCCGCTTCCGCAACGCCGAGGCGGTCCGAAGCATTTTTATTTTCACCGCCAAGCGCGCCAAGACGCAAAGGCCGCCAAGCTTTGCAATTTTGTCTGCACGCCACGCACACGGCCCTTCGCTGCTGCGCGAGGCCGTCGTGGCTCGTGGAAAAGTGTCGCTCCAAGGTTAGCCGAGTTGTCGAGCGATCAGTCAGCGGCCACCTGAGGGAGCAGGCCTCAGCGCGCGCACTCGTGGGAGCACCAGTGGTTACCAGGCGTTTCGACCCATAGACCCATAGAGTTGCAACTACCTGGCGTTACGCGGGCGACCCACGCGTTACGCCAGGTGGTACTTGAACTGGTACTGCGGCAGCGGCAGTACCACCTCCCCACGTGTGCGCGGTTGCTTAGGTGGGGTGCTGGTGGCATATTCCCGTCGTGTCCCACCGTGTCTTAGAACAGGCGCCCGTACCGATCAACGCGGCCCACGCGCTCGAGCCGTTCAAGACCAGCGTGTGGCGGAAGCTTTCACCCGCCGAACGGCTCCGTCGCAGCTGGCTGCTGTACAGTCGGCTGGTCGATCCGCAGGCAGCGCATGATCGCAAGCTTTTTCCAGTGCCTTGAGCAGTGCGGAGTCCGCTATCTACTTATCAGCGGGCAAGCGACGATACTCTACGGAGCGGCGACGTTCTCTGAGGATGTCGATATCTGGGTCGAGCCCGACACGGACAACATCCACCGCTTCGTCCAGGCACTGCGCTACTCCCGGGCGCGCTACTACAAGCTCACCCCAGCACTCGACGTCGTGCCTTTCCTCCGAGGTCACGGGTTCCATTTCGTGGTTCCGGATGCGGTAAGCGGGTTGGAATTTTACCTGGATGTCATGGGACAACCGCCGCGTGTCGGCAGCTTCTTCGAAGCCAGCACGCGTGCTCGCCAATTCGAAACCGACTTCGGGAAGCTACCCACAGTCGGCATCAAGGAGCTCGTGGAGATCAAGAAGACTCAGCGCCCGGCGGACTACCCCATCATCGGCCGGCTCGCCCTCGCGCACCTATCCGACGCGACCACACCGCAAGACGACGCAGAGCTACGCTGGACGTTGGACCACGTCTTCGGGTTTACGGAGCTGCGTGCCGTGGTTGCCGAACGTCCGCAGGCATTCGCGACCCTCGCCGCTTCGATCCCAGAACCCATTGCGTCCGGCGTCACAGCGCTCGCCGCGGGTCAAGAGCTGGACGTCGACACGGAGGACGCCGTTGACGTTTGGCTCGACGCGCGCACAGCCCTTCGGCGGCAGCCTAAGACTGATCCAAGTTGGGCAGGGGGGAGATCCACCAGGCGTCGCATGGACGGCAAAACGGCGGCAGGATAATGATCCATGCCGCCGTCGCGGGTTGCTCGGTTCGGTCTAGGCTTGTGAGTCGTCGGAAGGGGGGACACCGCGCTTATCGGCGCGCTGGCTGGCGATACGCTGGCGATAGCTGGGGCCGTCGATGTCGATGCGGATGGCGTGCATAGCGAGGCGGTCGAGGATGGCCGTGGCAAGCGTGGCGTCTCCGAGGTACTTGCCCCAGTCGCGCAGCCTGATATTGCTGGTTACGGCGGTCGAGAGCTTTCCGTGTCGGCGGTCGATCAGGTTGAAGAGGGTGTGCGCGGCGGTGGGCTCGTCATCGCGCTTTCTGACCTGGCCGAGCCCGACATCGTCGATGATGAGAAAGTCAGGCCGGGCCCAGGCCTTGATGCGCCGCTGATAGGTGTTGTCTGCGAGCGCTGCGTGCAGGTCGTCGAGCAGGTCAACGCAGCGGGCGTAGCGAAGGGACAAGCCCTGCTGGCAGGCGCGCAGGCCGAAGGCCTTGAGGATGTGACTCTTGCCGGTGCCACTCTTGCCTGTGATGACGAGGTCATCGCGGCGACGAACGAAGTCGAGGCGGCCCAGTTCGACGATAAAAGACTTGTCGAGGCCCGGCTGGAAGTCCCAGTCGAAAGCTTCAAGGGTCTTGTTCTCGACAAGGCCGCTGGTCTGCACGCGACGGTTGATGCGCTGCTCGCTCTTGGTAGCGACCTCTTGGGCTAGAGCGTGCTCGAGGAGAGCGGCGTGCCCCGGGCGCTCCTTGGTAGCCCAGGCGAACAGCGTATCGAGCTCTTGGAGGGTGCGAGTCAGTCCGAGGAAGGCGAGATGTCGTCGGAGACGGACGATGATGTCGTCGTCGCTGCCTCCGGTGCTGTTGTTGTTGCCTTTGCGTCCGGCCATAGGGGTTGCTCCTTGTCAAAAGCTCGAGGGCGGCCAGGCTCACGGGGGCCGAGTCCATGCGCGGGTAAGCGGTCGTACTCACCGAGATCGCGAGGACCGGCGCGTGATTCGCCAAGCGAGGCCTCGATGCGCTGAGCGGCATCCTCGGTGACGTACTCGTCGAGCGTGCGCGGGCGATGGCGTGCCGCGAGGATGCGCTCCACGGCTTCGACGGTGAACGCGCCGTAGCCGACGGCGTGCCCGAGCGCAGCGTCGATGGAGTCGGTCTCGTAGCGCTCGCGCAGGAGCAGGATGCGCCGTGCGGCATGACTCCAGGAACGCGGGGGGCCCATGCTGAGGCTCTTGAAGAACGAGAGGGACTGCTCTCCCATTTGCTCGAATGCACCTCGCAGTTGCTCAAGTTCGATGGCAGGGCGCCGCTCGGGGCGTGGGTGAACGCCGTGAGGGTCGAGCTTGAGTCCGGCGCCCCGCGGAGCCAGCTCGTAATGCGCGATGCAGCGCAAATCTGCGGCGTAGACGAACAGCTCGCGCTGGGTGATCCGAACTGGGAGCAGATCGGTGACGTGGTCGTAGGGCACGGCGTAGCGATTGCTTTGCCAATCGACGAAGCCATCGATGCTGCACAGGCGATAGGTCACGCGGGCCGTGTCGTAGGGGTGAGCCGGCAGTGGCAGCAAGTGGGGCTTTTCTTCGGCAAAGCGCTGGAGTGCGGTGCTGCCGAAACGGGGGCGTCGATCGACGATACGGTCGAGCCAGTCAACGAGCTGCGCATCGAAGTCATCGCGATCGCGGAAGGAGCGGCCGTTGAGGAATGAGCGCTCGAACTCCCAGAATCCGCGTTCCACACGCGGTTTGGCATTCGGATCGCCGCGCACGGCGACCGGCCTGAACTCGTAGTGCGCGGCGAAGGCGAGGAAGCGCGGGTTGTAGATCGGCTGTCGTCCTTCCCAGCGCAGCACGACGGGCTTCTGGCTGTCGTACTTGCACTCGTGAGCGCAGCCTTCGAAGCGGGCGAAGGCGCGCGTGTGGCCGTCCATCAGCGCGTGCAAGTCGCAGCTCGTGTACCTGGCGTAGAACTTCCTGGTGCTGTAGGGCAGCACGTAAGAGAAGAGGTCGATCCTGTCCTGTTGGCCGTCGGTGTAGGTGATGACATAGGGTGACCAGTCGCTCTCGGACATTTTGCCGGGGCCGTACTCGGGGGCGACGCGGCTGGGCTCGGGCTTCTGCGGCGGGCGCAGGCGTCGCAAGTGGGTCTTGACCGCCGAGTAACTGCCGGAGAAACCGTCGTCGTCTCGCAACCGCTCGAACACGCGCTGGGCAGTGATGTCCGGGTACTGCTCGAGTAGTTGAAGCATGCGAGCGCGGAACGCATCGACCTTGGACGGCCGCGGCATTCTCTTGGACGGCCGCGACTCCGCCAGAGCCGAATGCTCTTGCTCGCGTTGGGTGGCCTGGGTGGCAAGTACAACCTTGACGGTGTTACGGCTGATGCCGAGCGCTCGGGCGATGGCCCGCTGCGACGTCTTCTGCCGAGCGAGCGTCACGATCTGGTGAACGAGCTCTTCGCGAGTGCGCCAGGTAGCCGTCATGTCTCGGCCCCAGTCGCCTGGCTCGCTGAACCGACACGCGCGATTGTTTGTGTCAGGGCGTCGAGCACCGGCTCGAGACTGTCCAAACCGGCCAGTACCAACTCACGGGGCCGCTCTCCCAGCGCGAGCAGGGGCGTGCCGAGCAGGCGAGACTGCAGGCGTGCGGAGATGCGGCAGATGGCTGCGATGTCTGCCATCATCCACTCCGCCTCGGTGCGCGCGCGGCGGCGACGAGTATCGCGGTCGATCGGCATCCGCTGACCGTCCGCCCATGCGGCAAGCAATTGGGCAAGCTCGTCGGGCGAGCCGGCCTTGAGCAACTCCGACACGAGTTGTTCCGTCTGGCGTACGGACATCCCTCGTTGCACGACCAGCTCGGCGGCTGCTGGCTGGTTGCCACGTGGCAACCGACTCAGGATTACCGCCGTCCGCACGGCTACGAGGCCGAGACGGACGTCAACCTGGACCGCTGGGTCGAGAGCTTCGACCAGCATCAACCGCCGGCTGACCCAACTCTTGTGACGCCCGAGGCGCTGGGCTGCGGCGCCCTGCGCCAGACCGTGCTCGCGGCAGAGCGCGTGGACTAGCCAAGCTTCCTCGATCTCGGTCAGTCCGCGTCCGTCGTGAAGCTCAGCGATCCGAACCTTGGCATCGATGTCGCTAGCGACGGGGACAACCGAGACGGTGAGCTCGCGCCACTCGAGGGCTTGCGCCGCGCGCAGTCGCTTGAACCCATCGATCACCTCGAGCCCGAGACTGACCTCACCCTTGTAAACGATCAGCGGCGTCAGTTGTCCGTGGCGCACCAGCGAGCGGCGTGTGGCCTCGACCGCCGATGGCTCGCACATGCGCAGCGCCGACAACTCGTCGCCGAGCTCGGCGATCGGCATGGTGCGCTCACTGCCTGCGGTCGTCATGGGCCAGCATTGACGACGAACGTGACCCGCCGATCGATATCGGTCCGTGACGCTGTCCACGTGCTCGCATATTTTCTATAGTTATTTCAATCGCTTGCTAACGGCACTCGGTCCGTGACAAGCCGACTCACGGTCCATGTTGGGCCTCGGGTGAGCCCGCCATCCGGCGAATTTCGTGCCGGATCCGTGCGTGGCGCCGCTCGAACTCGGTCCGTGACAGGGCCAGCTGCTTGTCCACGATTTCGACCAATTTCCGGAACGGTTCCCAATGTTTGTGAGCCGAAGCCGGCGCGTGACACTGGGCCTCCGCGGAGCCGCTGCTCAGCGCCACCGTGCCAACCTCCACCGGGCTCGACCCTTGCTGAGCCGCTCGATGGCGCTGCTGCCGTAGCCGCTCTTCAACTCGATGACCGTCCACATCCGCACCACGCCGGCGTGCGGCCTGTTTACGGCGACGAGCCAATCGGCAGCGTCGACTACACGTCCGCTGCCGCTCGCCCACCCTCGGATCGGCTGTGAAACACTTCCGACACTCGGTACACCGGCACCGCTTGCTCATGGTGACGACGTCGTGCCACCAGCACCACGTGCGGCCATCCCCTCGAGCTCGGCCACGAGGTGGGACCGACACCTGCTGAGCGCCAGTTGCTCACCAACCAGTGCTGCCCCTGTTGCGTGGCCAGGTCCCACCTCGTGGCGAGCACCGCGCCGCCCTCCGCCCTGCTGACTGCCATCCCGCTGTCGCGGCGCGGCTCGGCAGGTGTTGGCTCAATATCCTGCCTCGCAGCGCGGCAGCTGTGGATCACTATTCTGCCGCCGGGTGGATCACACTCAGCCTGCCGCTGAAGGGTGCTCAACGCCCGAAGGCATCGGTGCGGAACTCGGCCGCTGCGACCATGCCGACCATACCAACGCCACCGGTGCTCAACGCCCGAAGGCATCGGTGCGGAACTCGGTTCGTCGAGCCACACGATGGACCCAGGCGCTTGGGGGTGCTCAACGCCCGAAGGCATCGGTGCGGAACTCGGCTTGCGTGCACTCATTGGACCCAGCGCCATCTTGAAGTGCTCAACGCCCGAAGGCATCGGTTCGGAACTCGGTCCGTGCTCACTGCGGCGGTCCGTTTCTCTTACTTGTGCTCAAGGCCCGAAGGCA
>JAICQQ010000052.1 GCA_025937785.1 Polyangiaceae bacterium | reverse complement strand
GCGTCCTCTGCGTCCTCTGCGTCCTCTGCGTCCTCTGCGTCCTCTGCGTCCTCTGCGTCCTCTGCGTCCTCTGCGTCCTCTGCGTCCTCTGCGTCCTCTGCGTCCTCTGCGTCCTCCGCGTCCTCTTGCGGTGATCACCACCATGGCGCGGCACGGAGCATGCGTAGACAACCTAGTTTCGCACCGCTTAGGCCTCGGGGTGATGCGCCTCCAGTCGTACGGCGGGGCCATGAAGAAGAACTCAAGAACTCGTAGGACGTCAGAAAGGAGATGTGACGAATCATCGAATCATCCGACGCGACAAGGCTGTCGCTCGGGCCGACCCAGCCCCGGAGCTGGCCACGAGTTCACTCCTTGTCGTCTGCGCCATCTAGCTCGTCCGCACGGCACCTGCTCGCGCCGCCCAGCCTCCGGAGCTGTCCACGAGGCCCTCATAGCGTGTCGTCTACGCCACCTATTCGTCTGAGTCGATTGCGCTTGCAGCGCGAGCGAACCGTTGACGACAGCGTCCTGAAGCAACCCGGGTGCGGTCGCAGTGAGCCAGCAACTGTGGCGATGAGCGCGTTCTGAAACTTTGCAGCCCAACGTCGGATCGATACTGCCGGCCGCAACGCCCTCAGGCACCAACGCCAAAGTCTGGTGAACCTCCATTGGCCGGGGTGCAGCCTGGTGGCTTCGGCCGTCTGCGACGGGCAGCCCGGACTCGTCGGTGAGATGAGTCGCGCAGGCGCGATCAGCGGCGTCGAAGACAGTCACGCAGGCGCGATCAGCGGCGTCGGTGAGAGCGCTCCGAGATGCGCTCGCGAATGAACTCGCGTCCGAAGTCTTGCTCCGCAGCCAGCGTATTATGGGCCTGGCAGTACATCTTGAGGTTTCGCACAGTTTCGCGGCCGCCTAGCGCGTGGGCGAGTTCATGGTGGAGCTCCAGAAAACGTGTCTCGCGACAGCGCTGCCCGAACTTATCGACAAAGACGCACTGCAGTCCATCCCGGTCGCGCACCTCACGTCGCACCGAAGCCGCGCCGCGCTGGCGCGGAAGCTGGGCATGCGTCTTGCTTCGCTCCGCTCGAGGCGGCGTGGATGCTGTCTCGACCGCCGGGCTGGGCGCTGACGTCGGAGGCTCGGAGGGCTGCGTGTGCGCGGAAGGCTCTGCGGACGGCGTGCATGTCGAAGGTTCGGCGAATTCAGACGGCGCGTCCTCTACCGACGGCTTCGGGCATGGTGCGCCGTACTTGCGCTTCTCGAGCCGCTCGACCAGTAGGCGGAGTGCTCGCAGGTGCACCTCTTCGAGCGAGCGGTTCGGAACGGCATGCGAGAGCAAGTCCCGCGCGCGTTCGAGCAGATCGACGTACTCCTGGGACGCGGTGAACTCCACTCTGTAGCGCTCGTGCGCGGCTGTCCCTGCGCTGGTGGGATCAGGGTGAGCGGTGCTCACGTTCCCTAATGGATGGCTGCGCTCCGATTCCGGAGCTGCCGCCGGCTCACTGGGTTCTCGCTCGGGAGCCGCATCGGCGCCGTCGATCCAATCCTTCGGGCTGTCACCGGGGGCGAGCTCGCGCGCCGGACGCGAAGGATTCGACGAAGTTTCGCCAACCCGGCGCGCGGGGCAGGGGGACGCCCACGACTTCGGGGCCTAGCGGCTCTATGCGGTCGCGAACCGTGGGTCGAGGATCGAGCTTGCGGACGATGCGAAGCACCTCCTGCTTGGTCCGGTGTTTCGCGAGGGCCAACAGTTCGAGGTGGTTCTCGTCGGTGAGGTGCGGTGCCAGCAGTGTGAGCGCCGTGAGGTGGAGTTCGCCGTCGGCGACCCGCTGAAAGATGACGGGAAACCGTCGGGCCACGCGCGCTGCGCGGACACGCCGGAAGGCGGCGTCCTCGCTCATGCGCAGTTCGTACACACAATAATTATAGAGGCTGGAACATGCCCGAAGGCGATGAATGCCACGCGCCTCCACCTCCGCGAGATGAGCCAGCAGGTCAGCAAGTACCTGGTTGGATCGCCCTACCAGACGACGCGTGCCGGTCAGCAGGTCAGCATCGAACACCTGATCCAAACGGTAGTTCGCCTCGTCGCTGACGGACCCGCCCACGGTAGACTTCGAGTGAGTGTTTGGTGTGTTCATCCCGGCAGCATACACCCACGATTTTCGAGGCTCGACGAGCCGCGCTCGCGCTGTCCGGCGCGGAAAACACCTTCGGGTGAGGCGAATCCTTCGAAAGCGCGCGGGCGCACACGCGATGCGCGAGCAACAGCGTGTTTCGCCGCGAGCAGCGAAGAGCTCGACGATGGCTAGCAAAAAGCGGTCAACATAAAATTAACAAAAAGTGCATCGAAAACCACCAACGAATCGATGAACGCTTGTGCGTCGCCGGTACCGATGGTGACACTCACCAGCGCAGGCACAAATCCAACTTCAGTTGGGGCCGCCCCGGGGAGCTGCATGCCCACGCCCGCGTGCGCATCGCCCGACTCGATCTCGCACGCTCTTCCATGCGGGGGACGAGAACAGCACTGGATGGTTTCGCACAACCCGGGGGGTGGGTGCCGGCCGGCACCGACCAGCACGCTGCGGGCCGACCCTTCGCACGAGGGTCAAGTCATGCGAGCTCTGGATACCCGTTCACTTTTGTGCCCGGTCAGAAACATCACCTGTCTTTTCGGTGGCACACGGAGCTGGTCCCAGCGAGGCCCCAGCATAATAGCGCAGTCGACGTCTACGATTCATCCGTTACCCTTCAATGAGTATGGAAAACGAAATCTTGACGTAGGCTCGCGTTCTTCGCGCATGGGTGGTTGTGAGGCGCTTCAGGTCGGTCGTGGGTGGAACAGGAGGATTTTCCGGAGCCCCGCTGTTAGGCGGTTTCGCCTTTGTCAGTCAGGGCACGCGCAGGTCGGGGCGCATGCAGGTCGGGGCGCATGCAGGTCGGGGCGCATGCAGGTCGGGGCGCATGCAGGTCGGGGCGCATGCAGGTCGGGACGCATGCAGGTCGGGACGCATGCAGGTCGGGGCGCATGCAGGTCGGGGCGCATGCAGCGCTGGGCGAGACTCTACGCCTTGCGCCCGGCAGTGCGGCGTGGTGCAGGTTTCGTCTTTGCCCTTGGGCTTGTCTTCGTCGTCGCCTTCGCCGTCGTCTTCGTCTTCGTCGCTTTCGTCGTCGCCCTCGTCGCCCTCGTCGCTTTCGTCGCCCTCGTCGCTTTCGTCGCCCTCGTCGCTTTCGTCGCCCTCGTCGCCTTGGTCGCTTTCGTCGTCGCCCTCGTCGCCTTGGTCGCTTTCGTCGTCGGCGCTGTGGTTGCCGGTGGTTTTGAAAACTTCTTGGGGGTTGGGGCAGCGGGCGGTGGCGGCGGGGCTGCCCACAGTCCCACCCAGTTTCCTGCGGGATCGATGATGCCGCCGATGGAGCCGAGGTCCGCGGGTAAGCGGGTTTCTTCCATGGCGACGCGGGCGCCGGCGCGTTTGGCGCGCGCGAGGTGTTGGGTGACGTTGTCGACCGTGATGTAGACGGCGAGGTGAGCGCTACCGTCGCTCGAGGGGCCCAAGGCACCCGGGATGCCGCCGGGCTCTGCTGCGATCATCATGCCGCCGTCGGCGGCGGGCGTGCCGTGCCAGCCGAAGGATTTCTGGTAGAACTTGATGAGAGTCCGCGGATCGCTGCCTTGGATCTGAAAAAAGCTTACCGGATGCGGCATGGTTCCTCCCCTGGATGAAACGCGGATTGCAGGCGCGCGAACTGCAGGCGTGCGCGGATCGCGCGCATTCACGGTACCACGAGTCGGAACGTCCGTGTCACGCGGGCTGCCCAGCGGTGTCGGGGTCCGGGGCGGTGTCTGGGGCGGTGCCGCGGGCGGTGTCGGAGGCGGGCCGCGGGATGGCGTCGTGGTCGCGGCTCAGGAATCGGGTCTCGGGATTGTCGCGGCGCCAGAGCACCGAATCCATGAAGTAGTGGTGCAGGTTCACGAAGGTAACGAAGGCCGCTAGGTAGGGTGTAACGCCCAGGTCACCCGCGCGTTCGGTGTCGGAGGCCGCTAGGGTCGCGTCGAAGAAGGTAGGCGCCCCGTGGAGTAGTAACCAACCCAGGCCGATGGCGGACACCGCCAAGATCCCGACTCGTACCGCGACGGGGCGCCGAAACAGCGGTGGTCCTTCTTGGGCCCTGGCTTCATTTCGCTTCATCAACCAGACGAAGTAGAGGTACTGCACCGAGTGCAACGCCGGGATCAGGTAGACCATCAGTGGGTCGACGCTCGAGTAGACGACCCAGAGCCAGACCGTCACCAAGAAGCCGCCGAGCGCTGCGAGCGGAGGCAAGCGATGATTGCGGCGCCAGGCGTTCACGAGGGCCCAGCCGAGACCCAGCGTGCTGAGCCAGAAGGCTGCCTGCGTCACGGCTTCGAGGCCCGGTGGGTGCGGCAGCGATGTGAAGACGACACCTTGCTCGAGGTACTCCCTTCCGGGATCGGCGGGACTGGCGCGCGCGTAGAACCACGCACAAAAACAATGCGTCAGGATCCAGCCGCGCTCGCGCGCGCTGAGGAACATGCCTTGGCGAGCCGAGAGCACGACGAGCACGCCGAAGCCCTGCTTCACGTAGTGCCAGCCGACCAAGAAGAACATCAGCTGCATCATGAGCCCGAGGCTGACCGCGGATCGGGTCACGATGGCGCTGATGGCCCAGCCCGCAAGCACGAGCGGGACGAGCACACCGGCGAACACATAGCGCAAGCGCTGCTTCTTGCTCGCGACACTGCTGGCCCCGGCGTCGGACTCGATTCCGAACCAGCGGGCGCGCGCGTTCTTGTAGAACAGCAGGTACGTCACCGAGAAATGCGGATCGTTGATCACGGCGGCGGCGTGGAACGTCACGAAGCCAACGATGAGCTCGGACGTGTCCAGATCGGTCGCCCAACGCAGCAGCCACACCAGCGGGAACAGCAGCAGCGTAGCGCCCCCGACCACCAAGAATTCGACGAGGCCCTTCAGCGATGCACGGGCTGCGGTCCCGGTGACGGTCCAGGCCAGCCTCCGAGTCGGGGCTGCGATCGGAAGCACACCCGTGCCAGACACCGCGCGAGCGTATCATGAAGTGACGCGCACACCGGTTCAGTGACCGTGCAGGGTACGAGGTGCGAGCGACCCGCAGCTGGACGTTTGGCAAAGATTCGTTTCGAGCAAGTGCTGGACAAGTCTGCGCGTGCGAAGACAACCTTGGTGCTGGACAAACGCTGAGAGGTTCATGAACAGGCTTGGGTTTAGCCAAACGATCGCAATGGGTCGCGACAGTCGCAGCGGTCGCAGCGGGGGGTGCGCTGTTCGCGTTTTAGGCCACCCCGTGATCGTTCGCCCTATCGCGCTGCTACGCCGAAACGCTTGGGCGAATTCTGACGGTTCGAGAACAATCTAGTCAGAGCGTGCGATTGGAAACGATGTCAGGTTGGGTGGGCTCTTAGGGGTCGCCGTGATATCCCTCTAGGCCCCGATCGGTTTCGAGAATCCCGTTCTTCGCTTCTTCACGGAGTGTGTTCATGCGCAGTATCAGTTCTACGCTCATCGGTCTGTCCGTCGCCGCTGGCTTTTGGGCCTGTTCTTCGACGTCGGAGTACGAGACCGATCCGCTTCAAGAACTCGACGCCGTCAACGCCGCGGGGCCCGCATCGGGGGGGGGCCCCACGACAGTGACGACGACGGTCAACACCGTCACGGGGACCATGGGCGCGGTCTCCAGCGTCACCAGTGGTACCAGCAGCTCGACATCGGCCGCGGCGACGGTCGGCTCGACCGGCAATACGGCCACCACCGGCTCCACCGATGGGGTGGGCGGTAACGGCAACAACGGCGCGGGCCCCACCACCGGCGGCGCCCCCTGCACCGACACGCCGCCCGATGACCGCCAAACCTGCGCCACCTGGGCCGAGTGGGGGGAATGCGGCGCCGAATGGCTCGCCGACTTCTGCCACCTGAGCTGCGATCGCTGCCCGTCGGACACGTCCGGCGCCGTCAGCACGAGCGGCGGCGGCGCCTCGAACGCGGCGACGAACGACGGAACCGTCAACACCACGGGCAGCAGCACGACCGGGCCCCTCGGTAACGACAACCCCTGGGGCAACGTCGAAGGTGGACAGAACGGGTGGGCCAGCCGCTACTGGGATTGCTGCAAGCCGTCGTGCGGCTGGAGCGGCAACTCGTCGAACCCGGTCAACTCGTGTGACATCAGCGACAATGACATCGGCGTCAACGACATGCGGCGCAACGGTTGCGAGGCGGGCGGCGATACGTACACCTGTCACAC
The DNA here is from genome assembly GCA_025937785.1 of Polyangiaceae bacterium. Lineage (GTDB taxonomy): Bacteria > Myxococcota_A > Polyangia > Polyangiales > Polyangiaceae > JAICQQ01. The sequence goes on along the minus strand of JAICQQ010000052.1, from coordinate 35,179 downwards.
CATGGCCCCCTGGGCGTACAGCACTGAAGTCTCTTTTGGGTTCGCCGCGATCAACGGCGTGAGCTGCGGCACGTGCTTCCATATTCAGTTCACCGGCACGGCAGGGAACGGCGGCAACGGCCCCGGCGCAGCGGCGCTAGCTAACAAGCACATGATCGTGATGGCCACCAACATCGGTGGCATCCAGCAAGGCCAGTTCGATCTGCTGATCCCGGGTGGTGGGGTCGGCGACTTCGACGGCTGCACGACACAGTGGAACGTCGGCGCAGAAGAACTAGGAGCGCGCTTCGGCGGCTTCCTCGCCGCATGCCCGGGCAACGACCTGAACTCGAGGAAGAGCTGCGTGGCCCAGAAGTGCGAGAGCGTCTTCGGCAGCCGGGGCCTGACGGAGCTTTACAACGGGTGCATGTGGTTCGTGGACTGGTTCCAGGCCGCCGACAACCCCGACTTCCGCTACACCCAGGTCGATTGCCCGCAAGAGCTCATCCAGGCCGCGCACTGATTTCTCACTGATTTCTCGAGGTGCCGGGGGGCGACGCAAAGCGCGCTCCGCGGGCGCCAAAAAAAGCCAACCGAGCCGTCACGGGTCCGACGCTTGTCGCGGCTACTGTTCTTGGGCGATACTTTATTGGTTTTTCAATCGAGCTTGCTGGGCTCACTGGGGTCGTCGTGAAGGCTTACACACCACCGCTGGCTGCTACTTGCACTTGTGCTCTGGGACTTTTGGTCGCGCTCGTCGCGTGCTCCGCCACGAGCGAGGAGCGCGCCGATTCCGGCAGCGGCGGCGGTAGTAACAGTGGGTCGAACGGCTCGGGCGTCAGCAACAACGGCAACAGCGCGACCAGCGCTGGGGGCACTGGGATCATCACGCTGCCCCCCCAAGAGGTACCGAACCCCTGCGAGCAGGTCGAGGTTCCCGACGAGTGCGAGTTGACGGCTCCGCCAGCGTGCGGCGATGGCGAGATCAACCTGGAGCCGCCCGAGGCGTGTGACGACGGCAACAGCGTGCCGGGTGACGGCTGTTCGGGAGGTTGTATCATCGAGCCGTATTGGGAGTGCCCCACTGCGGGGGCGCCCTGCGTGTCGACGATCGTGTGCGGCGATGCCAGCGTCGGTCCCGGCGAAGCCTGCGACGACGCCAACGTCGAAGCTGGGGACGGTTGCGCCGATGACTGCAAGTCGGTCGAGAAGGGCTACCGTTGCCGCATGGAGGGCATGCCTTGCGAGCGGGTCTTCTTGTGCGGCGATGGCATTCTCGATCCGAACGAGGGCTGCGACGACGGCGGGGTCGAGGTCGGCGACGGCTGCGACGCGCGCTGCCGGATGGAGATCGGGTACAAGTGCGAGAATTCGCCCAGCGACTGTACGCCTACCACTTGCGGCGACGGCGTCGCCGAGGGCGCGGAGAGCTGCGACGACGGCAACGACACCCCGTTCGACGGCTGCACCGATCGCTGCCAGGCCGAGCCCGAGTGCGAGAGCGGCCAGCCCTGCACCTCGAGCTGCGGTGACGGCATCGTGCTCGACGAAGAATGTGACGACGGCAACTTGCGCAACGGTGACGGTTGCACCAGCGAATGCACGGTAGAAGACGGGTTCAACTGCGTCGCGGACGGCCTCGGGAGCTGCGAGCAAGTCAACGGGGCCTGCGTGCTGCGAGTGCCGGGGCTCTTCCGCGACTTTCAAGAAGACACGGTGAACACCGACTTCCCGGGTCCGAACTGCAATCTGCTCGAGGGCTTGGTGGACGACACGCTCGACGCCGACGGCAAGCCGACCTCGGAGGGGAACCGGGCTTGCATCAAGTCGGCCGATACTTTCGCGCAGTGGTACACCGACAACGAGTACAATCGCACCATGCCCGGCAGCATCGTGCTGTTCGACAACGGGGAGGACGGGTTCGTGAACCGCTTGGGCCCGAACGGCGAGCAGTTCATCGCGCCCAGCGAACAGCCTATCGACTCGACAGAGCCGTGCACGACCGACGACTGCCTGCCCTGTCGCTACAGCATGAATCAAACGTGCGAGAAGTTCCTGCTCGACGGCAACCCCATGTTCTTCCCGCTCGACGACTTCGCGGATGCCTGGCCGGGTGAGCCCCGCACCGAAGCCAAGGTACCGCAGCCGGTCTACCTGGCGGATGGCTGGCCCTGGGAATCGGACTGGCCCTACTGGCCCGAAGGCTACGAGCCGACGGGTGCGCACAACTTCTTGTTCACCAGCGAGGTCGCCTACTGGTTCCGCTACGACGCCGCCGCGTCGGCCACGCTCGAGTTCGTGGGCGACGATGACATGTGGGTCTTCATCAACGGCCGGCTCGCGGTCGATCTGGGAGGCATCCACACGCCCGAGCTCGGCAGCGTGACGATCGATGCCACGACCGGGCCCGACTTCGGGCTCGAGGACGGCGAGGTCTATCCCATCAAAATGTTCCACGCGGAGCGCAAGCCGGAGGGCTCCAGCTTCAAGCTCACGCTCTCGGGCTTTTCGACCGGGCGCAGCGACTGCGCGACGAACTGCGGGGACGGCAGCGTCGCGGTAGGTGAAGAGTGCGACGACGGTCCTCAGAACCTGGGCGGCTACAACCAGTGCACGCCGGACTGCACGCTCGGGCCGCGCTGCGGCGACGCGATCATGCAGGACGAATTCGAGCAGTGCGACTACGGCGACGGCATGAACAACGGCGAGTACGGTGGTTGCGCCGCGAATTGCCAGCTCGGGCCCCACTGCGGCGACGGCATCACGACCGACTCGGAAGAGTGCGACGACGGGGTGAACGACAACGGCTACGGCGAGTGCGCTCCGGGGTGCAAGCTCGGGCCCGTCTGCGGCGACGGTGGCTGGCAGCCCGAATTCGAAGAATGCGACGACGGGAACAACGAAGACAAGGACGGCTGCAGCGCCGCGTGCAAGAAAGAGATTGTCATCCCCAAATGAGTGCGCGACCCCGAGCACGGCGTCCGCAAACTCTCGTGCTAGCCCCGTCGGCGGCGCACTGCGTGCGGCGAGTCCAAACCACCCGGACTCCCGGGCGCATTTCGAGCCCACGCCGCTCGTCCTCCGCGACCTACTGAGAGTCGTCGCCGACTGCCAGCCGAGTTGGCGGTGCTCGCCGACGCGGAGCCACTCAAAAGCCGTGGGCCGCGTGCCCGCAATTTTCCCACTCCATTGCCGCGGTTTCTTCGAGAAAATCGCACGAAGTCCTTGCTTCCGAGTGCTTCCTAACGGACTCTCACAGAGAACCATGTCGACGCACATTCGCTTCTTCTCTTCCAGCCTTACTGGCCTGGTGGCACTCGCTTCCCTGGCCTGCAGCTCCCAGACCAACGAACGCCCGCAAGATGGCCCCGACGGCGGGGCGGGTGGTGGCACCAGCAACAACGCCGCGGCCGCGGCGTCGAACGCGACCACGTTGGGCACCACCGGCGGCATCACCGTCATCGGCGACAAGTGCGGCGACGGCAAGATTCAGTCCGGCGAAGCTTGCGACGACGGAAACATGGTCACCGGTGACGGCTGCACCATGGCCTGTCAGGTCGAGCTCGACTGGATGTGCCCGACGGAAGGCCAGCCCTGTATCAGCTTGGTCGTTTGTGGAAACGGTATCCTCTCGAGCGTCGAGAGCTGCGACGACATGAACATGGTCGACGGCGACGGCTGCTCGAGCAACTGCACCGTGATCGATCCGGGTTGGGAGTGCCGCGTGCCCGGCAAGCCTTGCATCCCCGACTGCGGCGACGGCGTCCTCACCGGTCAAGAGAACTGCGACGACGGGAACGAGAACAGCGGCGACGGTTGCTCCAGCACCTGTCTGACGGAGCCTGGCTGGTCGTGCACCGGAACCACCTGCACCCAAGCCCAATGCGGCAACGGCGCGCAAGAGACTGGCGAAGCTTGCGACTTGGGGCCGCAGAACGGGTTGTTCTACGGCAACGGCACGGGCTGCTCCAAGACCTGCACGAAAGAGCCGACCTGCCGCGACGCCACGGGCGTGACCGTTGCGTGCAGCACCGCGTGCGGTGACGGCAACATCGACACCACCGCTGGCGAGACCTGCGACGACGGCAATGCCGTTGCTGGCGATGGTTGCTCGGACACCTGTCAAGCCGAGGGCGGCTTCACCTGCACCACCGTCGAGAACACCGACACCGAGACCTGCTCGAACGGGGCCGAGTGTTTGGTGCTGCCCATCACCTACCGCGACTTCGACGGCGAGCAGGCTCCGGGCGGCCACCCCGACTTCTTCTACATGAGCTCGAGTCGCCAGTGCGTCCCGAACGCCAGCGGTAAGGAAGATCCCGCGGCGGTGACCTCGGCCGACTGCTGGAGCAGCGACTCGACGGACCTCTGCCAAGGTCTCACGGCCCCGGAACTAGGGCCCGACGGAAAACCGACGATGGGCGCCACCACGACCTGCAAGTGCCGTTATACGGACTGGGAACCGGGTGGCATCTTGACCACCGGCGCTACCTGCAACAGCGGTGGCGAGCAGCAACCCCGACGCACCGAAGCGATGGTGAAGGTCATCGACAGCGCAGCGAGCTTCGCGCAGTGGTTCAACGACGACGCTACCGTGAACACCACCGTCCCCGGGACGCTCGAGCTCGCGGCGATCGGCGGTAACCAGTTCCAGTTCAGCAGCAGCGACGGCGAGACCGTTTACGACGACCTCGCGGAGGGCGAAGGGACCGAGCTCGACAGCGGCTTCTTCCCGCTCGAAGATCAGCCCCGGACCAAGGTCTGCAACATCTGGCCCTACTGGATCGAAGAGAACACCGACTGCGACGCGCAAGACGACGAGTCCCCCTGGGAGCAGTGGGATCCGGCGCTGAACGACGGCGCCGGCGGCCGCGTGAGCCCGGTCACCGGTATCGAACGTAACTTCTACTTCACCAGCGAGGTGCGTTACCTGTTCCGCTTCGTCGGCGGGGAGCGGCTGTCGTTCTACGGTGACGATGACGTGTTCGTCTTCATCAACGGTCGCATCGCGCTCGACCTGGGCGCGCCTCACGAGCGCCTGGCCGGCGAAGTGGTCTTGCCTGCCGCCGCCGCGGGCGCGGCGGGCACGGCAACCTGGACGATTTCGGCGATTGATCCGGTGGACAGCACCACCGTGGAAGTGGGCGACGGCGTGTCCGCGGCTCTCGGCCTCGAAGAGGGCAAGATCTACGAGATTGCCGTGTTCCACGCCGATCGTCACCCGCGCGAGTCGAACTACCAGCTCACGTTGCAGGGCTTCTCGACGAACAAGTCGCAGTGCGTTCCGACCTGCGGCGACGGCGTTGCGACCACGGGCGAAGAGTGCGACGACGGCCCCAACAACAGCGACACCGCGTACGGCGGCTGCACCACCGAGTGCAAGTTCGGCCCGTTCTGCGGCGACGGTGTGACCGACGCGGGTAGCGAAGAATGCGACGCCGGCCGCGACAACACGGCCGGGTATGGCGAAGAAGGTTGTGGCTTCGGCTGCAAGCTGCCGCACCGCTGCGGCGACGGCTTCCTGGACGCGGCGTTCAAAGAGCAGTGCGACGACGGCCCGCTCAACGGTCAGGGCGGCTGTCTGACGAACTGCACGTTGCAGGTGAAGTAGCCACGGCGACTGTACTGTCAGCAGGCAGCTGCCGCCGCAGGCAGCTGTCGTCGCTGGCCCGCACCGTCACGGACGAAACACCTGCGGGATGAGGGGCGGGCTTGCCCTCCGGTGGCAGGCGCGACACCCTGAGCGCGGAGGTTGCCCCCGTGTTCCGACTGCTCGCCTTCGCCGCGATCGGCTTCAAGCTGTGGATGCTGCTCGACGCTTACCGGCGCCGGGCCGAGAGCTACTGGCTCTGGATCATCCTCGGCGTTCCGGGGGGTGCGCTGTTGTATCTGTTCATGGTGCGCTTGCGCGATCACGATGCGCGCGCCGTCGGTCACCAGATCTTGCGCTTCCTGGCGAGCCCCACCCCGCTGTCGGAGCTCGAGCTCAACTATCGCGATTCGCCGAGCGTCGCGAATCGACTGATCCTCGCCCAGGGACTCGGCGACGCCGGCCGCTACGACGCTGCCGAGCAACACTTCGCGGCAGTGCTGGAGACGCGGCCCGCCGAGGTCGACGCGCTCTACGGCCTTGGCGTCTGTCGCCTCGAACGAGGCGACGCCGCTGGCGCTGTCGAGCCGTTGACCCAGGTCGTGGCCGACGCGCCGCTTTACCGCGACTTCGCCGCGTACTCCGAGTTGGCCAGCGCGCTAATCAAGAGCGGTCGACCGGAGCAGGCGCGGCAGCTGCTAGCGGACCTCGCGAAGCAGTACCCGCGCTTGCCGAACGTGGTCCTGTTCAGCAAGCACCTGCTCCAGCTAGGTGAAAGGCAGGCGGCTCATGAACAGCTCAGAGCGGCGCTGCGGGACCACAAGCGCTCGCCCCGCCACGTGCGACGCATGAACCGACGAGCCGCGGCCGAGGCGCAGGCGCTGCTCACCCAGCCCCCGGAGGTCAAATGAACTCACCACCGTGCTGCCAAACGCCGCTATAGTCGTAGCGTGGACGCTTCTTCTCTCGCCTGCGCCTATTGCCACGCCGCGTTCCCTCCTGAAGCCATCGATCGACAGCGCGAGATCGCATCGTGCCCGGCATGCGGACGCCTCAACGACGTGCGGACCCAGCTGCGCGCGCAGCTCCATGCGACAGCAGCGCAGCCGGCCGAGCCGCTGCCCCGAGCCCGACCTCCTATCGAGCTGCCGCCTGGCATGTCCTTCGAAGGCGGCGGCCTGTTCGGCGCACACGATCCTCGGAGCCCCGTCACGATCCGCCGCCGTTGGCTCCGGGGGAAGCACTGGATTTTCCTGCTCATTTGCGCGGGCGTCAGCGTCGGACTGGTGCTGTCGTGGCAGGCGTACGGGCTCACTGGCTGGACCGTGATTGGCACGCTCTTCGTGCTGAGTTGGGACTACAACGTCACGGCGATGTTCGTGAACAGCACGACGATTCGCGCGGACGCGACCGGAGTCGACGTACGGCACGGGCCGATGCCGTCGCTGTTCGGCATGGGGCGCCGGCTGGCTCGCGAGCAAGTGAAGCAACTGTTCGCGGCCAACTTCGGCACGCTGTACCTGGTCAAAGCTCAGCTCACCGATGGTCAGGAGATCGATCTGGTCAAGCCGCTGGTTTCGGCGGAGCAAGCGCTGTTCGTGGAGCAGCAGCTCGAGAAGGCGTTGGGCCTCGTCGATTACGCCGTCGACGGTGAGCTCGGCGGCGCGACGCCGCAGTCGATCGATGGCAAACCCGTCGCTGGCGCCGGGTCCGGAGCGGCCCTGGGTCTGCTCATTCCGGTGTTCATCGGCGGCATGCTGGCGTTCTTCTACTTTGCCACCAAATCCGAAGTGAGCGGCGCACTCACGGCGAGCGCACCGCTCGGATCGTGGACCTTCCAACCCGACGACTGCGGTTCAGGCCAACTCGAGGGCTTCGCAGGGGTGGTGCTGAGCTCGAGTAAAGATTCCGGAACCGAGGTGCGCCTGATCAAGGATCCGGTCAAGGGCACGCTCGTCGTCGTCACTGCGCAAGGCGCGCGCAAGGTGCTCGAACCTGCACAATGCCCCGTGTTCCTCGTGAACGTCGAGCGCACCAGCACCCAAGTCAACGACGTGTGGTCGATGCAAGGCACCTCCACGCTCGACTGCCCTGGCCTGCGTGGCGCTGTCAGTTTTGCCGGGTGTCATTGACACGGGAGCCTATGCTCTGAACCAGCGCCGCCGTTCGCCGTCGGTCAGGTAGGGCGCCTGGAGGCGCACCGGATCACCGAAGTCCTTGTACAGCAGATCCCCAGATCCCGTCAGGCGTTCGGCTCCGGGTGCCCCCAGGATCATGTTGGACTCGATGTGGCTGCCGAGCAACAGCGCAACACGACACGGCAGATTGGTTTGAATCGCACCGCTGATGGTCTGCCGGCTCGGTTGCTGAGTGGCAAGAACGAGATGCACGCCAGCAGCGCGTGCTTTGGCTCCGAGCAGCGAAACGGCTTCCTCGATTTGCACCTTCTCCTGCCTATTCTGGGAGATCAGAGCGTAGTATTCGTCGCAAACGCACACAATCCGGGCCAGGGGTTTGCCAGTCTTTTCCACGTGGCCACGCAGGTTATCGGTGCCGCTCTGGCGCGTGAGTTGATAGCGGCGTTCCATCTCTTCGATCAGGTCGTGGAACAGCTCGCTTGCCGGCCTCTCACCGGTCACCCAGTAGGCATCGGGCTTCCACAAGAACTTGCTCTTCTCCAAGTCCGCAAACGCGGCGAACTTGGGGTCGAAGGTGACGATGCGGAGCGTATCCGGTGTGTTCGAGGCGATCAGGCTGGCAAGCATCATGCGCAGCCACTCGCTCTTTCCACTCCCGGTCGCGCCCGCAGCAAGCACGTGCGAGCGGCCCGAGCTGGAAAGATCGGCGAACCGAAGCTCGTGCGCTGCGTCGGCTCCTATGAGGATCTTCGCCGAGCCATGGAGCGAATCGATTGCTGGCAACTGTGCTCGAACACTGGAGAAGAGGACGGTCTGCTTGTCGGGTCGCTCGATGTCGACGTACAGGTGACCCGCCTCGGGGACGATCAACGGTTCGCTGCCGAGTTCGAGGCGGTGCTGGACTTCACGCGTTCGCTTGCGAAGTCCGTCCACACGCATGCCGGCGGTGAGCCGGACGTCGAAGCGCAGGAAGCGGGGACCAGCCATCGGCGTGCTCCGAACCTCGATGCCGACTCCGTGTTCTCGGTAAGCCCGGACCAAACGCTTGCCGATTTCGACGTGAGCTTCCGCGGGATTGGTTGCGGGGGCCGTTCCCCCGTGCTGTGCGACAGCCGCTGGTGCATCGTTACGAACGACTTGAGCGAGCCGCCCGATCAGCTCGAGAAGCCGCTCCCTGGCCGGAGCGAGTGCCCCGTGGTCGACGAGCATTTCATCCAGATCGGGCGAGAAGCGCATCAGCGCCAGAGCCGAACGCGGCGCAGCTGCAGCCGACCGAGTGAGGATCAGGTGGTACAGCGCTGCCTGTCCCAAGTCGACTGCTGGGTTTGCCCGTCCGAGCTTGAGTTCGACGGCGCAGAACGCTTCGCGACCGGGCACGCGCAGGACAGAGTCCGCGAACCCATAGAGCTGGACGGGCTCCGCCCAGCCAGGCTCCTTCAATTCACATCGCAGCGGCACTTCGGCTTGCAGCGCCTGGGCCAGGTGTTCCCATCCTCCTCGAAGCGCAGGTTGCTGCTCGATGAGCTCGCCGACGATGTCTGACAGCCAGCTCGTCAGGCTCTGAGCCGCCTTCCAAAGCATCATGACCGCCGCGCTCGAGCCTTGAAGCACCGCGCCATTGCGGAGCAGGCGCGGTGCCAGGAGTCGATGCCATACATGGTCGAGCAACTGCTCCTCGCAGCGCTTCGGATCGCTGCTGCACTCCGCGGCAATCCTGAGCCCGCTGCGGGTAGGGTCAGCGCTCACGAGATCGGCAAAGACCTCGTGAAACACCCGTCCCAGCAGCATAGTTGACGGTTCTCCGTCTCCGCCGGCGTGTGAACCTGCCGCTCGTGCGAGTTCGGCACGAACGTCGGCGACCGAAAGCTGAATCACGACGCTGCCTCCTGGTCGCCGCTGACACCAGCGACATCCAAAAGCAACACGGGCGGGCCATCGAGGAGTAGGTATCGGGCGCTCGATCTTCGAGCTACCTCTACGATCTGCTGTTCAGGTTGCCCCAGGACCCGCGCCGCGATCTCCGCGGAGACCACGTGCTCATGGCTCATCAAATCGGCCAGATCTTGCGCAAGCTTGTCCGGCGGTGGGCCGGACTCGTCCAGCAGCTCCGCGATCAATTCTTGCACCGGCTCCAGCACCAGATCATTTCGCAGGCTCTTCAACCAGGAGAGCACCGCGCCTGGTTCGAGCTGGGCGTGTTCGTTGGCCAGGTCGCCCGACTTGGCGTCGGCAAGAATCGACCCCAGCGCGTCCAGCGCAGCGAGTGCCTCGATGGTCGGTTCCAAGACCGAGGCTCCCCGATCTTCCAGCTCCTTGAGATACTGGCGGGCCTTGACCGCTGTCTTCGCGATGGGAAGGCGCGGGTCTCGAACGATGACGACCTTCGCACCGTCCTTCCGAGGCGTCTGTGCGAGCAGCTTCTTGAGCCGCGGCGTCAGACTGCGGCCGTCCGCTTCATTGCGCACGGTGATGGCCGCGTCCAGCTCACCGGTGATCAAAATATCGGCCCCTTCCGCGTCACTCTTGGCCTGTCCTTCGAGCAGGTGTGCCAGGAGTGGAGCGCCTTGCACCAAGACTCGCTCGGTATGCGATGGTTCGAGCTCGCTCAGATTCTCCTTCTGTCGCTTCTGCAGCTCTTCACCCAGAAACTCCGCTGTCGTGGGCAGGGGCGCGGCGCGACCGTGCTGAGCCTCCTCGTAGGCTCGAGCTGCGAGCGCCAACACACGCCGAGGTACACAGGGCGATTCGAGCGATAGGTCGTGGACGAAACGCCTCGTGAGCGGGAAGAACGGCTCGTCCTGCATCCCAGGACCCAGTGCAACGACCTCCGGCAGCGAGTCCAGGCGAGAGTGAACCAAGCGCTCCACTTGACGCGCCGTTAGCGGCTCGAGGAGTGCGCTCCGGCGCGCCATTCGGTTGAAGTCCGCCTCGCGAATCGCGCCTTTCGCCTGATCGAGCAACGCCGATTGGAGACAGGTGATCAGGAAGACATTCGCGTCCGAGTCGTAGAGATCAGCAGCCATACGCCCAAAGCGGAAGAGCGCCTCCTCGTCGTTTGCAGAGCGCTGCAAGGACTCGACCTGGTCGAAGCAGAAGACCAGGGGTAGCGTTTCCCCTGCTAGGCGACAGAGCGCCGTCACGACATGACGTGCAGCTTCTTCGCGATCGTCGTCCAGGTCCATCCCGACACCAAGCTGATCCATGGCTCGTTCGGGAAGGCTATCGCCCATGAGCCACGCTGATGCGTCGCGTACGTTACGGTTGAAGATCAACTCTTCGAGCACGACGCACAAGTTGTGCGTCCAGCCGAGCTTCGATGCTACCGTTTGCACGTGGCGCGAGAGCGCTTCCTGATCCTCCGATCGAAGCACCCGAAGCTCGAGAATGCCCGCGCGAGCCGTGCGACCGGCGACGATCCCGAGCTGGTGCGCGATCAGCCGTTGCAGCTGCGTCAGGCCTTGCTCGCGTCGCATGAGATCCGAAGCCAGACGCCGTCGAACGTGTTGCCACAACAGCTGGGGGCTGGTTTGGAGCCGAACGAAAGTGAAGACGCAACGCAGCACGTTGTCCGGTGCGCTTCGCGCTGTTTCTGCCAGGTGCCGTTGCAATCGAGCCAGAAGATGGGTCTTCCCCGAGCCTGCTGCCCCATAGATCAGCAGCGAATCCGGAACGCCGCGCGCCGCGGAGTCGATGCCTGCGATGCATGCGTCGAAGGCACCTGCGTGGATTTCGCTGATATCCACCGGGCTCTGCCAGGCGTCTTGTACGACGTTGTCTCGAAACGGGTTTGGTAAACTAGCGAGCTCGGTCATCTCCCCTCCTGGGTGCTATGCCGTTGAAGTGCGTGCCCCGGTCGTCCTGAATCAGCTGCGTGCGTTCGTTGTCCGGTAGCGCCGATGCATGATCGTGATGATGCAAACTCACGACGCCCTCACGAGCGAGGTCGAGTGCGATCGCATCGAATTCTCGCTTGCTCAGCGTCAATCGCGACCGGAGCTCGCGCACGGAGTGCAAGGCCTGGCGCGGGTTGTCGCTTACTAGAGTCTCGAGTGCTGCCAAAAATTGCCGGCGCTCATCCGTCGATGTGCCTTGGGGCAAGTCATTAGTCTTCGATGTTCCGTTGCGCTGAATGGACGTTTCTTCCTTCGCGAGCCCCAGGCCTTCTAGCAGAGCAGCGGCAACTCGTTCGCGCGGAACTCGTTGTGCGTCGAGCTTCGCGACTGCGGTTCTCAGAGCTTTCAGCACGGGTTTCAAGCTGCTGCCGATGTCCGGCTCACGGCCGATACGCTTCTTGCCGTTCCCTAGCGTGTGGACGAAGAGCTTGCGCTCGGAGAGGGCCCGCTTGAGCCAACTTTCGAACACTGCCTCGCATCCTGGAGCCGCTGCGCCTACCAGATCCTTCAGTTCCGCCTTCTCGATCGGTGCCTGCGCCGCATCGTCGGGTAGCTTGGTGTCAATCTCTACGAACGGGTCGCTCGGGAATACCCGCTTGCCCTTCTTCAAGAAGAAGACTTCACCCCGCTCCGCAAGAGACACGACTATCGCTTCCGTGACGAACTTCTTATGGCTGACGGGGACGTGCTTCTTCAGCACAGCCAGCGTCACGCCCGGCGCGGCACGCACGGATTCGAGTACCGTCACCTCGAGATCAGGTGGCGGTGTCTGTTGCTTCCCCTTCGTCCGAGATGCAGCGCCCATCGGGAGGCCGATGGTATTCGAATGTCTCCGTGAGGCAACCGTTGTCTCCGTGAGGCAACCGTTACGCGAGTGCATAACCTCACATGCTATGTGCCTACTGAGACCCACCGATTCATATGCGACGTGAGTCTCGCCCCTACCGAAGGCCAGGTCCGATCAGTGTCTAGTGTCGTTGACAGCTCGAATGTGGCGGGTGACGCCAGCCTTCGCTGGCTCACCCCTAAGCCGGTTGTCCAGCAGCACGAGCGGCGCCACGAAGAAGAACTGAGCGGGCAGAGCATGAGGGCGCGCCGGAGTGCTCGTTTGCCGTGGTAGATGCTGCCGTCGCGGTCGACCAGGCGTAGCGCCCGAGCTTGCAGGCTCTTCGAGCGAGAACTGGTCAAGGCCGCGATCGCCGCTACCAGCCCTTGCCACGAGTAAACCTGCCCTGGCCGTTCGACGCTGACGCGCGCGCCGCGGTAGCTGACGCGCACGATCTCGGCGCGCCACATGTCGAACTCGTTGAACGGTTGGAACGCGAAGTGTTTGTGGGGTGCAAGTAACCGCGCACGATGAAATAGAGCTGCGGCACGAGGCGGTCACGACGGCGAGGCGCGGCAGCACTCCGGAAGAGAGCCGTGGAGCGAACATGCCCCGCCAGTCTACCCTGCAGGATCGAACGAACCGAAGCCCGTGCGGGCGCGGGACTGAGACCACGCGGAACCGGCGGAACCCGTGGCTGGCGAGGGGCGCCTTGCCCACGGCCGGACCCGCGGCTATGTGTCGCCTCGCGATGGTCGCTCTCGACGAGTCCCTGCATCGACGGCTGCTCGAGGTCCGCGAGGTACTGATGTACAGCTTCGACTTCGAGGTGCTCGTCGAGCCGCTCGATCCGGAAAGCTTCGGCGCGCCGTCGCGCTGGCTGCCGGCGTTCCGCGTGATCGACGCGGACTGGGTCGCCGTCGGTCGCGACGCGATGGGCGGCGTATTCGTCCTGTGCGAGCTCACTCAGGGGCGCCAGTGTTGCCTGCACGTCGATACGCAAGGGCACGCCGTGGTGGTGGGCAGGACGCTCCGCGAAGCGGTGACGCTGATCGTTCTGCTGCCGTATTGGCGGGAGCTGCTCACCGAATCGGCGGGGGACCTCACGACCATGCACCGCGTGGCGGCCGCGCAAGAGCAGGAGATCGCGCTCGACTTTCCGCAGATCCCGGCGGCGCGCGCCGACCTCTTGAACAGCGTACAGCTCGAACGCGTGGTCGATCCGGTGGCACGCCTTCACGAAGTAGCGGTGCGGGCGCCAGCGCCCGTCTCGGTGATGAGCCCGCACGGCTGGCAGTACCAGTCGCTGGTATGACCGTGTAGGCTCGGGGGATGGCTGGCTATTCGGGGACGCCGCTGGCGAAGAAGCTGGGCATCGAAGCCGAGGCGCGGGTGCTGGCCAGGAACGCACCGCGTGATTACCTGAGCTGGCTAGATCCGCTCCCCACAGGCGCCACCGTCTCGGCGCGGGTGAGAGGCACGGTCGACATCGTGCACCTGTTCGTCACCAAAAGAAGCGATCTCGCCCGCCAGCTGGGAGACAGCATCGAGCGGATCGCACCCGACGGAGCGATCTGGGTGTCCTGGCCCAAGAAGGCGGCGAAGGTCGCGACAGATATCACGGAAGATACGGTGCGCGAGCTCGCGTTGCCCCTCGGGCTCGTGGACGTGAAGGTTTGTGCCGTGAGCGAGATCTGGTCAGGGCTGAAGCTCGTGATCCGCAAAGAGCTGCGCTGAGCGAATGTCGTGCGGATCGCTCGTGCGGATCAGTCGTCTGCCACGGGCAAACGCCACAATGTCGAGCCCGCGCCGTATTCCGGGTTCGCGACGAAGTACAGCTGTCCGTCGAGAATGAGCAAGGGACCGTAGGCGAGCATGCCGGGGTGAGTCCAGAACGCCGTGAGCTCGGCTGCGGCGCTGGTCAGGCCGAAGACGCCATTGTACAAAGCCACGACCACTCCGGCGCCGAGCGGGGCGGCGGCCGCGATCACGTTGTCTCGCTGGTACATTTCGAACGGGATGGGTTCATCCTCATCGCTCGGTAGTGAGAACAGCGAGCACCAACGATCGACCTGCTCGCAGCTCTGGTAGTACAGCACGGACGAGTTGGCAGCTAGCGGCTCCACGTACTCGCTGTCGAACTCCGCGTCGACGTTGAGCACGGGCTCCTCGGCATAGTCGTCGAGCAAGATGCGGCCAATGAGCAGCTCGTCGCTCGTGCGATCGGCATAGTAGAGGGCGTTGTTGGCGATCAGCGCGGGTGCGTACGCGTCGCCGAGCTCGTCGAGCTCGAGGCCGTCTTCGGGCGCTGTTCGATCGGATTTGGCCCAACGCCTCACGCGGAGCGCGTTCGACTCCGGGTTGAACCAGGCCGCCGACACGGTGGTTTCGTCGACGGCCACAGCGGTACAACCGTACGTGGCATCGACACCCGAACCCTGGAAGTTTTGCGTGCCTCCGCCCGCCTTGCTCATCCGATACAAGCTGCCGGGTGAGCAGACGTAAAGGTGCGTGCCATCCACCGCGACGGTCGTGCCGTAGGTCGCGGTGTTGAGGATGGTCCCCGGACCATCGGGAAGAGTCACCCCTGCCAGATTCGAGCCGCCCGTGTAGATCTGCTCGGTGTCGTGGGCCAGCATCGGAATCACCTGGGAGCTTTGGTGGATGCGGGTCGCCCCGTAGAAGGTCCCCCCTCCTGCACCCAAGCCCCCTCCCGCCCCG
The DNA here is from genome assembly GCA_025937785.1 of Polyangiaceae bacterium. Lineage (GTDB taxonomy): Bacteria > Myxococcota_A > Polyangia > Polyangiales > Polyangiaceae > JAICQQ01. The sequence continues at coordinate 20,032 of JAICQQ010000052.1, read as the reverse complement.
AAACCCCCTCCGATCCCGGTGTTGGTGCTAGCGCTCGTCCAACCCCCTCCCGCCCCAACGTTGCCTCCGGCCCCAGTAGTGACCGCGGTGCTCGTCCAGCCTCCCGCCCCGAAGTCCCCTCCGATCCCGGTATTGGTCGAGGCACTCGTGAAACCACCAATCGGGCCGCTGTCGGGAAGCGAACCGTCGGTGTTGCCGTTGCCACCGCTTCCGGGGCCGGCGCTGCCGGTGGTCACCGCTGTGCTGTTCCCGCCAGCGCCCGAGACACCGCTGTCGCCGCTCCCTTGCGTGTTGTCGCCCGTCGTCGTCGACGTAAGCTCCGCGCCGGCGCTGCCCCCGTCCCCGTCCCCCAGATTCTCGGTGCCGCCGTTACAGGCGGGCCAGATCAAGGCCGGCACCAGCACGACGGCGGGTATCAATCGCGATTCCATGGCCCACTAGTTTCCGGAGTCGCCGAATCTGGCCACGGGCGGAGCCGCGGGCGTCGATTTTCCAGGGCCCGCCACCGGCGCCTGGGCTGACGGTTGGGGCGGTAGCGCGGCGCAGCTCGCCTGAATGCGCCCTGCATAGAGCGAGTTGGGACTCGCCGCCAAGACGCGCTGAGCCACCTGACGTGCGCTCGCCACCCTGCCGACGCCGCACAGGGCGAGCACGCGGGCGACCTCGCGTTCTTGTCCGAGAGAGCTCGCTGGGTGGTCCCCGTCCAGCTGCGCGAGAAGGTCGAGCGCTCGCTGCGCCTGACCCGCCTGAATGGCCTGCTGCGCGCGCTTCAGGAGGTCGAGCTCGACTTGCAGCCGTTGCTCCGGAGTAGTGCTGAGCTGCGGCGTAGCGGGCGGCGCCGGAGTGCGTCGAGCGGCGCCGTTCGGAGTCCGCGCGGTGGTGGCGTCCTTCGCGGGTGCTTCCTCTGCTGGCGCCACCACGCTCTCGTGAGTCGGCGCGGCGGGCGCGGAGCGGGCGCGCCGGCCGCCGGTGGGGGCGGCACGTATCGCAGCTGTCGCCGGGGAGGTCGGGGCCACCGCGGGAGCGCGCGTGGTGGGTGCCGGTTCGGGCAACCAGTAGGGACTGGTGGCGCTCGCCAGAAGCACCGCGGTGGTGATGCCCGCGGCGGCTTTCAGCAAGCCGGCACCCGCGGCGATCTTGGCGCCGACGATGGCGCCGCTGGCGGCCGCGGCGAGCGGTGCTGCACTGCCGGACGTTGCTACCGCGGCTGCAGCGCCGGAGGCAGCCGCAGCGCTGGAAGCAGCCGCAGTGCTGGAAGCAGCCGCAGTGCTGGAAGCAGCCGCAGCGCTGGAAGCAGCCGCAGTGCTGGAGGCACCGGTGCCGGCAACGACGATGCCGGGCGCGGCGATTTTCACGAGCAACGTCGCTCGCATCCGCTGGGTGATGGCATCGGGTGGCGAAAGCGCACGACGGGCACTCTCGAGCACCGCCTCTTCTTCGGAATCGAGCCCGGTCACTCTCGTTGCTCCTCGCGCCGGGTGAGGGCGGCTCGAAAGCGTCGTTTCAAGGTGCGGACGCAGCTGTACACGTTCTCGATGCTGAGCCCGGTCGCCTGCGCCGTCTCCGGCGCGCTCATCCTTTCGAGAAAGAAGGCCACGAACACTCCACGCGGTTCGTCCGGCAGACCCTCGAGGAATGTTTGCACGAAGCGCAGCTCCTCACGGTCGATAGCGGCGCGCTGCGGGTCTCCGTCCGTGCTGGCGGTTTCTGGCATCTCGACGCTGGGGCCTTTTCGCCGGACGCTGCGGCGGTAGTTGGCTACGACGTTGTACAAGATCCCGAACAACCATGTTTTCAGTGAGGAGCGGCGCTCGAACTGGTCGAGGCGCCGATGCACGACCAGCATCACCTCTTGCACGATGTCTTCACGCGCATCCGTCGGGACGCCGAGCCCGGCCGCTGACCGCCACAAGAAATCGACGTGTTCGTCATAGATGCGGAGAAAATCGAGGGGCTCGTCCGTCACGGGCGGGTCGAAGTGCGCTTCGGGCGCAGCTGCGCCAGGCCCGTTCAGCGGCGGGCGCGTGGTGGAGGCTGCGCTGAATGCTCGAGGTGACAGACGATCGACCCCTAGTGTCCGCTCGGGACGTTTCTGGTCAGTTGAATCGAAATTCTACTCCAACCCCCGCATCGAACACCCAGCTGGAAACCTCGTGCACGCTGGAGCCGTTCATCACGTAGTTGCGTTCGATCAGGGGTCGAGCCACCCCTCCCCGCAGCTGTAGCCAGGTCCGCTCGGCTAACGAGCCCAAAACCAGCAGATCTGCCCCTGCAGCGAACCAAGCTCGGTTCACCTGGTTCGCTTCGGCGATCCCGCGGCCCTGCGCGCGCAGAACGCCGACCTGCAACGTGGCGCAGCCAAAGAGGAAAACGCGATCGGCGAAAGGGCTGTAGCAGCCCGACGCGTGCGCTCGATACAGCCCGAAGTGGGCATACGCCCCACCCGCGTCAGGTTCGGTTTCGGTCGACGAGAATAATTCCAATGCCACCTGCACCCGGGTTGCCTCGCCCGCGGCAGCCACTCCGCCGCCCAAGCCCAACGCAGCTTCCGGCATGCTGCCGCTGTCGCCGGTCACGAGTGCGAACGCCGACAGGTGCGGATGCGACCAGCCAGGACTTTCCGCCGGCTTGCTCGCCGAACCCTGGTCAGCCATCGGCGGCACGCTCGGGCTCGCGGGCGCGATCGGGGTGTTGGGTGGCGGGGCTTGCGCTGCCTGAGGGTCGCTGCCCGCCGTCGGTGGCGGGGCAGCCGCTCGAGGTGGTGCGGGTGGTGGTACTGGGGTGTGGCCGGGCGCGGTTGCGGCGGCGGCCTCCGCCGGTACGGCCTCCGCCGGTACTACCGGGGACGCCGGAGCTGTGGGGGTCGGCGACGGGGCAGGCTCCAGCTCGGGGTTGATGGCGAGCGCGACCGCCAGCGCCGCAGCCTGCGCGAGCTCGCCGCAGTCTGCGCCTTCCACCACCCGTTCCTGACGCGAGCCGCTCTGCGTGCGGGTGATGCGCACGACGAACATGCCTGCGCCTCCCTCGCGCGTGACGGCGAGCGAGAATTCGTTCAAAGCACCCGTGGGGTACTCCGACCCTGCGAGCAAGCGCTCGATCTCGCTAGAAACTTGCGCCGCCGACGGGCATTCGGCGGGCGCTTGCCACGTGAGATCGGCGCGCGCCGTTCGCGATAGCAGTACCAGCGCTCCCACGAGCAGCAGCGTGTGCAACCTCCAGCCCAGGTCCCGCATTCAACGCAATCAGTAGCATGGGCGGTAGAGCGCGAGGGTGTTTCTATTGAACTTGGAATATTGCCGGTGCGCTCGGGTCCGGCAACCGCTACCCTCACTCGGCTGGAGTCGGAGGAAGCATGAACCCACCGAAGTTCGATCAGGACTTTTGGGAAGAGCTGTGGGCGAAGACGCTCCGCGATCACGGTGACAAGGTCGCGAGGCGTTCACCGAACGCACACCTGATGCTCGAAGCTGCGGACCTTGCGCCGGGGCGCGCGCTCGACGCGGGCTGCGGGCACGGCGCGGAGACGCTGTGGCTGGCCGCGCACGGGTGGCACGTCACGGCGGTGGACTTTTCCGCAGCAGCGTTGGCTCACGGTCGCTCACTGGCCGAGGCCGCCGGCGCCGAGGTTGCCGAGCGCATCGACTGGGCCGAGCGCGATCTCAGCCACTGGACGGCTGAGCCTCGGCGCTACGATCTCGTGGTCTGCTTGTACGTCCACGTCGCCGGCTCCGTCGAAGAGATGGTCGCGCGGATGGCGAGCGGTGTTGCTCCCGGGGGTACGTTGCTCCTCGTGGGGCACCGCCCCATCGATCCTGCCACCGGAGCTGCCACGGCTGCCGCCAATCAAGTGCAAGTCTCGGTCGAGGCTGCGCGCGCCGCGCTCGACCCGCGGCTGTGGGAGCTGATGGTCGCCGAGGAGCGCCCGCGTGCCGTCGCTGGGACTGGAGTCGATGCGGTGATCCGAGCACGCCGCCGATCCTGAGCAGCGCCGGGGATGGCCCGGCTCATTCGAGCTTTAGCAGCACGTCCGACAGATCGACTGGTGTCGTGCAGGTCATCTTCTTGCCAGCTCGTGCTTGGAGGGTAGAAGCTCGCGCGGCTTGGAGGTCTCGTGCGAGCTGCGGGTCAGGACGCTGGCGCGTTCTCCTCGCGCAGCATGGCGTACAGGTCGGTGACGCCGGGGTCGCAGCCCTGTTGCAAGAGCAGCGTAGTGATCTGGCCGCGGTGGTGGGTCTGATGGTTGAAGACGTGGGCGACCGTCCACCAGAGCGGGCATTCTTGCTTGTGGCCACGGCGCATGAAGGCAATTGGGGCGGCGAGGCTTGCATCGGTCAGACCGGCGACCCAGGTCGAGAGCTCGCCGTCGGTCAGCGTTCGCTGGCGGCGGAGCTCGTCGAAGTCAGCGTAGAGCTCTTGGTCGAGGGAGCGGATGCCCCCCGGGGCCATGAATCCGTCCGGGACGGTCGCGCCCGTGAGCCGTGCGAGCCAGACTCTGTCGGCGAGCAGGATGTGGTTGAATGTGCCGTGGATCGACTTGAAGAACGCGCCGACGTCGCGCTTGCGTGCTTCGTCGCTCAGCGTCGCGGCGAGCCCGTAGAGCTTGTCGTTCATCCAGCGGTTGTAGCGACCGAGGGCGCCTGCCCATTCCGGACTCATCATCGTGCCAACGTAGGACGGAGCTTAGCAGGTTGCCAAGTGGTGCGTTCTGCGGACGCTGCGGACGAGCTCGGCTCTGAGGGGAGGGCCAGACATCCCTGGTCAGGGCGGCGATATTTCCGCATACTCGAGCTCGCGTGCGCCGAGTTACGGAGCTGTCCCTCGTTTCCGACCGCGAGCACTACGACGACCTAGTGCTGCGTTCGATGTGTCGCGCCCGGGTTTCGCTCTGGATTGCCAGCGCTACGATGAAGGACGTGCACATCGAGGCACCGGTAGGAACGGCCGCTCGCGCGCGCGGACGCTATGTGTCGCTAGTAGAGCAGTTCGTGTCGCTGGTGAGGGCGGGGGTCGAGATCCGGATCTTGCACGGCGCGGCGCCATCGCGGCGCTTGCGGGCATCGCTGGCGGGGGCGACGGAGCTAGGCGCGCCGGGCTTCGAGCTGCGGCAGTGTCCGCGCGTGCACCTGAAGCTGGTCGTCGTGGACGGAGCGGCGGTGTACTTGGGGAGCGCCAACTTCACGGGGGCGGGGCTGGGTGCGAAGGGCGAGGGGCGGCGCAATTTCGAGATGGGCGTCGTGGTCGAAGACGACGTATTGCTGGACGCAGTCCAGTCGCGCTTCGATCGGATCTGGAGCGGGCGAGAGTGCGGCGCTTGCAAGCTGCGGTCGATCTGCCCAAAGCCGCTCGACCAGCGCGACGCTCCCCAGGCCGCGGTCGCGGCCGCCCTACCGAAGCGTTCACGCAAGCCCGGTACGAGTACGCGGAGCCCCGGCAAGCGCAAGCGCCGCTCGAGCAAGCGTGCCCCGCTGCGCTCCTAGGTGATCGGTGCGGGTGGGATCAGAAGCAGCGGGTAGGTAACGGTCGTGTGCGCGGGCGCTTGATCGAAGCGCAGCGTCTTGGTGGCGTGTAGCATGCAGCTGACCAAGTCCGAAGCGACGGAATCCCCGTACGTCGCGGAGCGGTCAGTCACCGATCCACCGGGCGCGATCGTGAATGTCAGCTCGAGGCGATCCGCCTGCGACGTGTCGGTGAGGCTGTTGGCGTAGCAGGTTCTGAACGCGGGCAGGCTCGACAGCATGGAGTGCGCGACTCGAGCGCTATCGAGCGATCCGGAAACGCGCAGCCCGGTGTGGACGACGCGCGGGGGTAGGCGGCGAAGGTCTGGCGGGGCGGCGCGGACTCGCAGCTGTTTTGCCTTGCCACCCGGCGCGCGGCGCTTGCCATTGAGCCCGTCGCCGCTGGACTCGCCGAGCATGTCGCCCAGCAGCTGGGCACGCGCGCTCTCGGGGTCGGTACCGAGGGGTGTTTCGCGACCCCAAAGCGCGGTGAGGGCGTAGGGATCTCGGTGCAACTCGGGCCGGGGATCGCTGGGATGGGGGCGTGCGGGTGGCAGATGAGCGAGCACTTCGAGCGCGGGTCGCGCGGGACCATTTTCGGCGGCAAGGTGGGGATCGGCGTTGTCGGGAGGACCGGCGTTTCCGAAGCGACCGCCGGCGAGCAGCGTCGGCGTCCCCATTTCGAGTTCGCCGCCGCAGCGGGCCCAACCGTCGATGCTCGTGAGCCGCTCGGAGGGTTCGAGCGCGACTTCCGGTTCGGGGACCTCGAGCTCGAATTCGGCGAAAGAAGCCACGGCAGTCAGCGGTCGGAGCGGAAGCTCGGGGTCCGGTTCGACCTGTGCCGTCGCGGCCAGTGGTGGTGGCGAGAGCGCCGCGAGCACCAGCAGCGCTGCGTGCGCCAGCACCGTGAGGGCGCTGCTGGCGCCGAGCCGCGTATCCCAGCGGCGCGTCCGGAGGCTCTGGACCTGTCCGTCGACGACGCCCGCCGACGCGAGCACACGGATGCCTTCGAGCTGCGCCGACGCCTGCTGTCCACACGCGATCCATGTGGCGCCACCGCCGGGCGGCGTGAAGCGTGCCCCGCGCTGCTCGACCCGCACCAGAACGTGCGAGCGGGCCCCCCGGAGCGCGCTCGCCGGGCACGCCCAACCGCCCCGCGCGTCCCCCAGCACGAAGCTTTGTCCTGGTGCGAGCAGCGCCGTGTGTACGACGTCCCCCTCCCACAGCACCACGACGTGGACTCTGAGCTCCGAGCTGGCCATGTTTGGTCGGACACCATCGCCGTCGTCGGGTTCCATCGACTTCACGCAGCCTTCACTTGCGGGCTCGGGTCGCGCTCCTTACTTTCCTCGGATGAACTGCGGGGCGTTGTCGATGCTGCTGGCGGCGCTCGTGCCCGCCTGCGGTCGTCCCGCCCACTCGGCAGACACAAGCACGCCACGGGCGCCGACACCCGGTCAAGAATCCGACACCGTGTCCGTGGCGACGCCTGCCGTGCCCGCGCCACCCGCGAGCGAGCCGAGCGCGCCCCAGGCGCCCGAGGCCTCGGAGCCAGCGGCAGCGGAGCCAGCGGCAGCGGAGACGCCGTCGCAGCCGACGGGGCTGGCGGAACGCTACACGTTGAAGGGTGAAGCGACCGATGCAATGGCGTGGCTGGGGATCCGCAACACGTACTTGGTCAATCAATACGTGTTCGTAGACGGCGAGCTCATGGGGTGGGTACCGCCCGGCACGGAGGGAGTGTTCGTGATCCCGCCAGGTGCGCACAACGTCACGTTGTCGGATTCAGAGGATGGCCACGGTAACGCTCAGGTGCTCGCCGAGGTGTTCGACGCGGGCTACTCGTACTACTACGACGTGGTGGTTCGCTGATCCGCTAGCGGCTTGGATGCTGGTCTGCCTGCCAGCGGTCCACCAAGGGGTCGACGAGGCCGCGTCCATTCAGAGAGGTGAGCCAGCGCGGAGGGATGCCGTCGAGGCCATGCCGTAAGCCCGCGATGCCACCGGCCACGGCGGCGGTGGTATCGGTGTCATTGCCCAGCGAGATGGCATACTTCACCACTCGCTCATACGTAGGTTCGAGCAGCGCGAGACGTGCAGAGTGTAGACAATCGACGACGTACCCCGACCCCGCACCCTGCGCTTCCTCCTCGGGGCGAATCTGTTCTTCGAGCTCACGGGACCACTCTGGTTCGTCGCGACACAGGCGCCGCAAGCTGTCCGTGGCCGTAGCCCAGGCGTCGCTCGAGCCGCGCAGCGTCGCGCGGGCCCACAAGCAGTACAGTGCGCAGCAGACCTGCGACCGAGCGTGGCCGTGGGTGACTCTGGATTGCATGGCAGCATCGTGCACGAGTTCGCGGTCGTCGCCCTGGTGCCACAACGCCAGCGGCAGCACGCGCATGAGCGATCCGTTTCCGTTCTGGCGTTCTCCGCTGGGTCCCGCCCGCAGCGCTGGCACTCCGAGTCTGAGGGCCGCCAGCGCCGTAGACGTCTGCACCCCGACGTCGAACACGACGCCATCCACCGCGAGGTAGCCCGTGTCGCGCCAGGCGACGAAGCGCCGGCCGAGGTCGTCGAGATCCAGCGCGCCGCGCTCGACGAGCGAGGCGAGCAAGCACAAGGCTTGCGCGCCATCGTCCGACCAGGCGCCCGCAGGGGCTCGGGTGTGCGCCCGACGAAAGCCGGGGGGTGGTGGCAGCTCGATCGCCTCCCACGGCGGGAGCGTTGCTGGCGTGTGAAACTCGTAGGGCACGCCTACAGCGTCTCCCACGAGCAGGCCGTATAGACCCCCAAGGAGTCGTTCGCGATCATTCATGCGTGGCTCCCTCGCTCGGAGGCTCCCCAGTGTGCCGTCTCGCGCACCCGAAAGTCCCAACAGATGAATCTGGGATGCGGTTTTGCGCGCCGCAGGCCGGCGGGCATGTGCAATTTTCGTTCAAAGCCTCGCTCCACCAGGTGCCCGACCAGGGATTCTGGGCTAGGCTCTTGCCAGATGCGCGTGGGGATCTTCGTCGTATCGGCAATCCTGGCGGGCGCCGGTGTGGCGTTCGCGCAGAGCGATTGGGTCGTCGATCCGTGGTCACCGCCGTCGGTCGCGCCGTCTTCCGCCCGCTCCGCCAGGGCGGCCGCGGCTCCGGCGAGTCGGCGACACGCACGGGTCGAGTGGGTCGACGAGCGAAACTTCGAACTCACCGATCCGTGGCTGAGCTCGACCCCCGCCCCGCGAGGGGTGTCCTCGCCAACACCGAACACCGGCGTGCAGGCGCCGCCGGCGCCACCACGGCGGCCGCGCGAGTCGGGTGACTGGGCCAAGCCCCTGCAGCTCCTGGTCGATCCTTGGGCTCCAGAGCCATCGAAAGTGCGGGCGCCGGCTCCCGATCTCATCGTCGATCCTTGGGCGAACGACGTTTATAGACCTTAGCCTATCAGCCTAGGCTGCCGGATCGCGGAATCGGATTTCGTCGCCGACGCGTAGGATCTTTCCCGCTTCGGTCGGAGCGATCCGAGTGTTCACGGCGAAGCGGTAGTAATGGTTGAACTGGACGCGCGAGGCGGTGGCTGGAAAACTCGCCTGGCGGCGTCGAGTGAACAGCTTCTGAAAGCCGCTGGTGACGGCTCCTGTCAGAGGGTGTCGCGAGGGGACGACACAGCGCTGGCACGGGTTTACCGCGTGGATCTCGACGTTGCCGGCGTAGAACGCGTTGCCGTACAGCTGATCTTCCCAGAACGCTTCGACCCCGCCCAGCTCGAGGTTGGTGCGGAAGCGTGCGCGCACTTCGTTCAGAGCGAACCCGAACCACTCCCCGACCTGCTCCAAAGATGCCTGCGATACGCACGTGGGTCCGGAAGCGTCGAGATCGTCCGGAAAGCCGACGGCGTCGTTCTGGTGCAAGCGCACGGGCTCGCCCAGTCGATCGCTGAAGTATGCCCCCAGTTCGTGTGCCTGCTGGACGAGTGAGAACACACGACCGTCGAGCTCGATCTCCCAGCTGGAAACATCGAACCGGGCGCGCACTTCGTGGACGGCCGCGCGGTTCTTGCCGTTGACGAAGTGACCGGCGCTGTCGATCAGCGCCCAGCGACGATCGTGCGCGAGAGCCCCGGACGCCAGCACCCGCGCCTCGCTGACAGCGACTGCATCCAGGGCTTTGACGGGATGCAGGAAGATACCCGCGAGTTCAGCCATGCGTCCTCGGGGTTACAGCTGCACGACCGCGTGAAAGTCGCGATCTGCTCCATGCCTTCATGGCGCCGACGGTACTCTTCCAGCGGCGCGCACGTCCACCGTGCTCGACGTCAGTCCGCCTGGCCGTCGCCGCCAGCGGGTTGGACCCTCAGGATCTGTCCGGTGACGTTCGACGCGCGATCGGAGGCGAGCAGGCGGATCAGGCGCGCCGTATCTCGAGGCGTGGCCAGCCTCTGGCAAGGCGACCGAGCGAGCAGAGCGGCTCGCGAGCTTTCTGTCATCCAGCCGGTATCGGTGGGTCCAGGGTCCACGGCATTCACCGTGATGCCGCGGTGGGCAAGCTCGAGTGCCAGCGTCAACGTCAGTGCGTCCAGCCCCGCCTTGGTGACCGCGTAAGCCACCTCACCGGGCATCGGGGCACACCCCTGTCCGGAAGTGACGTTGACGATGCGGCCGTTGGCGTCGGAGGGCAGCTGGCGTGTGAACTCGCGGCACAACAAGACCGCTGCCCGCGTGTTGATGGCATAGTGCCGGTCGAGCTGCGCGGCGTCAGTCGCCGTCACGTCGCCGCTTTCCCAATGGCAGGCGTTGTTCACCAGGACGTGCGCCACGCCGAAGCGACGCGCGACCTCGTCGAAGACGGCCTGCGCGCTCGCGGGCTCGGCGAGATCCACGTCGGCGGCGTGCACGTCGGTGACCGGCGCGAGCCGTTCGAGCAACGACGCTGGCATGCTGGAGTCGCTTCCCCACGATTGAGCCGCGTCGTAGGCGCGATGGTACAGAAGCAACAGCCTGGCTCCAGCGCGCCCCAGCTCGAGAGCGATGGCTGCCCCGATGCCCGCGCGGCGGCCGACTCCCGTGATCACAGCGACCTTGCCCCTCAATTCGTTGGCGCTCACGGCTGAGTGCTCCGCTTCTTCGCGCGCACTTCGAAGTCCAGCTTTTCGATGAAGAAGCGCCCAGGCCCCTCCATGGAGAACTCGACGGACACGGCTTCTGCGTCGCCGGTCGGGAAGACCGGGGTGGTTCGCGAGATGAGCGCGCGGCGGCCCTTGAGCATCCACTCGAACGTCGCGATCACCACCGGCTCTCGGTGTTCGCGGTGCAACAGCACCTTCAACGGTTCCGGCGTGGTGCGGTGAAGATCGAACCGCAAATTCAGGTGGAGCCGAGCACCCTTGGGGTGCCGCAGCAAGTGCGACCGCGTGGCCGCGACCATGCCGTAATCGCCGCCGGGGTGCGGTGACTTAGGGCGTTCGATGTAGAAGTAGTGATCGCCCTCAGTTTCGCCCAGGCTGCGCCAGAGATAACGAGGGTGCGCTTGGAGTGCCATGGGCTGCTGCGCGACCACGAGGTCGGCGGGCCTCAATCGGTGCCCGGTGCCCTGCTCTCTTGGACGCCAGTAAACGTCGATCTGCGGCTCGGGCCAGAGGAACTTGGCGGCCCGCAGCGGCTTTGGCCCGACGATACGCTTCACTTCGCCTCCCGCTCGCGTGAAGGCCGTGAGCGCGGCGTAGGCGTTGGTGATAGGGTCGTACCCCTTACGAAGCGTGTAGGGTGTCTGGCGGAAAAAGTTGCGCGCCGTCCCGTAGGCCACGCAAAGAGTGAGTGCCGCGACGCCGATCACGGCTGCCGACTTCTCGCGCTGCCGGCGCTCCCACGGCCAGTGCCACAGGCAGCTCCACCCTGCCACAGCCAACACGGGCAACCACACCAAGACCACCAAGAAGTAGCGAGGCTTGGTGATCACCATGGGCGTCAACGGATCGAAAGATACGACCGCCAAGCTGAGTGACAGGTAGCTCCAGAAGACGAAGCCGCAGAGCCCCAGCAGGAGCTGGTTCTTGCGGAGCACTGCTACCGTGAGCCCGAGGAAGAACGAGGCCACGAGCCAATCCCAATAGCCGAGGCCGAGCAAGCGCCAGCCGTTGGCGGAGGCGTCGTTCTCCATGTCCAGGAGGAAGCGGGTCGCGAGCGAGCCCCAGGTCACCTGCTCGGGTAACTCGAAGCCACTCTGCAGCGCTCGCTCCATGTAGGGTAGCTGTTCGCTGGTGGACGCATGCAGCCGATGCAATGGATCGCCGAACACCGCCCACATCGCCCCGATTTCGCAGAGCTCGAGCGACGCGGTGACGGCTGCCGTGCCCAGCAAGATCTGCAGTGATCGCTTGGATCTCAGAGCCAGCGGAAAGCAGCCGAGGCCGAGCAGCAATGGCGCCGTGCTCTCTTTGGTCAAGACCGCGACGTAGAGACAAACGCCGCTACCCACGACATACCTGACAGGCAAGCGCTCGTCGCCCGCCGTGAGCGCGCGCATGAACAGCGTGACACCGGCGACGATCCAGACCATGGACGGAATGTCCACCAAGAGCCACGTGCCCTGCGTCAGGATTGTCGGCAGCGCCAGCACCATCAACGCAGCACAGACTGCGAGCGCGACGCTCGTGAAGGTGCGGGCCGCAAAGTAACAAGCCAGCACCAGGCCGAGCGTGTACACGAAGGGGACCGAGTAGTACGCGAGCGACGTGTAGCCGAACACGGCCTGCGCGAGCTTCACCGTCCCGATCAAGCCGAAGCGTTGCTGATGATGGGGCGCCCCGGAGTCACGACCCGCCGCAATCTCGAAGTAGGCGCAATCATCGGCACCACCGGGAATCCGCTGGGCTTCGAAGAAGGTCGCCACGAACACACAGACGATGACTGCGATCGCGAGCACTTCGCGACGACGCTCGGAGGCGAGCGGGCGCTGGAGGAGGCGAACGATCGCTAGCGAGCGCACCTGCCCGAGAGCACTGAAGATCCGCCCGTTCATCGCGCGGGTTCTAGCTTTTTCAGCCGGGAGTCGTCCAGCGACAGAGTGGGAACCGGCCGTCGGGCATGGATTCTGCGTGTCAGCCTTGTCTCCCCGTGGCGGCTCAACCATGTTTTGCGCTCGGTGTTAGTTCATTGACCATGCCCGAGCCGCAGCCGTCCGGCATCCCCGCACCCGAGCCGCCGGCGAACGACGCAGCGTCGCCCCAGAACAAGCGCGCCAAGGCTGTGGTCCGCTTCGGCGGAAGCCTGCTGGTAGTGGTGTCGCTCGCCTTCGTCGCGCAGCGCTTGTCCCAGCATCTCGGCGTCTTCGCCGAACATTTCGAAGAGGTCAGCATCGCGCTGATGGCCGGTGGCCTCCTGGCGTTCACCACCAGTCAGCTGTTGCTGTCGTCGGCGTGGTACCTGCTCTTGCGCTGGCAAGGGGCGCGATCGATCCGGGCAGCGGATTGCCACGTGCTTTGCGGGCGCGCTCAGATTTCCAAGTACATCCCTGGCAACGTGTTTCAATATGTCGCGCGGCACCTGGCCTTTCGGCGACTCGGGGTGAGCGACGGATCGTTGATGCTCGCAGTGGCCTACGAGACGCTGAGCTTCGTGATCGCCGCAGGCCTGCTGGTGGCGCTGGGGCTGCCCTTCTTCGCGCGCCAATCCAGCGTGATTTCACCGCCGCTGGCGGCACTGGCGGGGCTCGTGGCGATCGTCGTGCTCGCGGGTATCGTCCGTTTCGGGCGTCCGCTGTTGAAGCTCGTGGGGCGGGCGCCGCCCGAGGGCTCCGACCTGCGCGTGACGCAGGTGCTGTCCGTCGTGCCGCTGTACGCGGCTTTCCTGAGCCTCAGCGGATGTTTGGCGCTCGCACTCCACCGCAGCGCTGGAGGTGACGGGACGCTCGGGTTGGCGGTGATCCCGGCATACTCACTGGCTTGGCTCTGCGGCTACATCGTGCCGGGCGCATCGGGGGGCTTCGGCATACGTGAGGCCACCCTGCTCGTACTTTTGGGAGACAACCCCCAGGGTTTGTTCGTGGCGATCGGGATGCGCATCATCACCACCTTGGGAGACGTGCTTTGGTTCGCCGTGAGCAGTCTGGTGGCTCGGTTTCAGCACGCGGAAGGTTAGCGAGCGTCCTCTGAGCTGCTCAGTCGAGCGGAATCGTCTGGACGCCGAACTCGCCGAGCGCGCAGATCGCTGGGTTTCCGACGACTTCCAGGGCTTCATCGTGGCATTGGTACGAGCGGCGGTCGTGAACCATCGAGCTGAGTTCGCCTCCGGCGCTGGTGATCCGGCGCTCGTCGTACTGCCGCGTGGCGCCAAAAGCGGCTTCGTAGCTGAGCGCGGGGAGGCTCATTTCAAATCGAAGGCTCGCGCCAAGAGCTGGTACGACCGCAGGCGGGGTTCAGCGGCGTGGCTCAAGGTCATCACCATCAGCTCATCGGCCTGCGCCTCGACAGCCAGGGCTTCGAGCCGACCTCGCAGCTGGTCGGGCGTGCCATACATCAAGAGCTTTGCCATGGTGCCGCGCGCCTGGTCGAGGCTGAACCCCGTTTCGCGCACCGCCGCAGGGGTCATCACGGGCGCGGTACGCCCCTGCTCGATCTGGGCGAGGGCATACAGGGGGGCCAGCGCCAACTCTTGCACCTCGTCCTCGGTGTCGGCGCAAAGCACGTGGACGGCCAAGATGACGCGCGGCTCGGCAAAGGCAGCCGAGGGGACGAAGCTCTTGCGATAGCTGGCGACGGAGGGTGCCGCAGGGCTTGGGCTGAAGTGCCCTGCGAACGCGTATCCGAGCCCGAGTTCGCCCGCGAGCCGGGCGCTGCCGCCGCTCGAGCCGAGCATCCAGATGGGTGGCAGCCGCACGTCGCCGGGGGTGACTTCGATGCGAGCATAGGGGTGGTGTTCGGGGAACTCGTTGCCGTCGAAGGCCAGAGTCTCCCCGAGTAGCGCGGCGAATTTCTCTCCGGGACTGCTGCGGAGGGCATGGGCCGTCAGCGGATCCGTCCCCGCCGCCCGACCGATGCCGAGATCGATGCGGCCGGGGTGCAGCGCCTCGAGCGTACGGTATTGCTCGACCACCCGTAGCGGCGTGTGATTGGGCAACATGACCCCGCCGGCGCCCAAACGAATCCGCTCGGTCGCGGGCGCCACGTGGGCGATGAGCAGCTCGGGCGAGGTGCTGGCTATGTTGGCCATCCCGTGGTGCTCGGCGAACCACAGGCGGCGGTAACCGCTGTTATCGGCCACTCTGGCCAGGGCGACCGCGCCGCCCAACGCCTCGCGAGCAGTGCTACTCGAGCTTACGGGCAGCACATCGAGCACGGACAGGTCCATGCGGCGTTTGTGGTGCCGTGCCGAGGAAAGCGCCAGGGCTCGCTTCGCAAAACCGCTTTGACCGAAGCTGGCTTCACGCCGGCGCTCGCCCGGGGCAGCTGGACAGCGTGCAGGCGTGCGCGGGATGACTCACAGCTTGCGGCACAGCCACACGCTCGGGATCACGGCGTGGAAGCCGGCTTTTTCGTAGGCGCGCCGCGCTGGAGCGTGACTGGGGTCGCCGCCGGTCGAGACCATAGCCACCTTCATGCCGGCTCGTTTCATGAGCTCGAGCGCGAACTCGTACATGGCCGCGCCGATGCCTTGGTTCGCATACCTCGGGTCGACAGCGTTCAGCCCGATCTCACCGAGCAGCGTCTCGGGGTCCAGCAGCACCGCGACGAACCCGACGATCCGGTCGTCCGAAAGGGCAACGTAGAGGGATTTGTTCGCATCGGGCGCGAGCAGCGAGGTCAATAGTCCCCCTTGCGCTTCATCGCCTCGGCGCTGGGCCAGGTCGTAGAGCTCGTCGCCCAGCAAGGCGCGGAACGAGGCGAAGACGGGCTCGAAGGCCGCGCTGCGGATCGACTGCAAGCGGGGCTCATCCTCGGGGCGGGCCAGGCGGAAGTCGTATTTGAACACCTCGAAGTCTCCTCGTGCGCGGGCGGCGGCGGGGCGCTCGCGACGTATTCTGTCGGTGGGCGTGCCCAGGTTCAAGGGCGCTGGTCTGCGCCGAAACGACCCACAAAGCACTTCGTGCGTCCACGACCTTGACGTGGTGGGAGGGCACGGTATTTCCTAACAGGCTCGACGTTCGAGCTCATGTTCGGGGCCGAAATGACGGATGACACAGGTAGAGCGGCCATGATCACAGGCGTACGCGTGGGCGACGTGATCGCGGAGCGCTACCGTGTGGAGGCAGTGCTGGGCGCAGGCGCCATGGGCGTGGTCGTGGCGGCGCGCCACATCGAACTCGATGATCCGGTCGCCATCAAGTTTCTGGCTCAAGACCTGGTGTCCAGTCCGCACGCCCTCGGGCGGTTCCACCGCGAGGCGCGCGCAGCCGCCAAGATCAAGCACGAGCACGTCATCCGTGTCTACGACGTGGGCAGGTCGGCGAGCGGGGTTCCTTACCTGGTCATGGAACGGCTGGACGGCTGTGACCTGGCGACGCTGCTCGATCGCGAGGGACCGCTGCCGCTCGCGGAGTCGCTGCGCTACGTACGAGAGGCTTGCGCGGGCATCGGAGAAGCGCACCGCCTCGGTATCGTGCACCGCGACATCAAACCATCGAACTTGTTCTGCGTGCGACACGCGGATGCGCGCCGCAGCGTCAAGGTCCTCGATTTCGGCATCTCCAAGTTGATCGAACCAGCGCCCGACGGTTCGATCACTGGGACCGCGAGCTTGCTGGGCTCGCCGAGCTATATGTCTCCGGAGCAGATGCGTGCCCCGAATCGCGTCGACCATCGTACCGACATCTGGTCACTCGGCGTGGTGCTCTACGAACTTTCGACCGGTGGCTTGCCGTTCTTCGGCAGCAGTTATGCGCAGCTATGCCTGAGTGTAACGAGCGATACTCCCGATCCGCCGCGCGCGCGTTGCCCCGACTTGCACCCCGAACTCGAAGCGATCGTGCTCAAGTGTCTGCACAAGAACCGGGACGAACGCTACCCAAGCGTTGCTGCGCTCGCGCAGGCGCTCGACGCGTTCGTCACCGAACGGCACGGCGATGCCTACAAACCCACGTCCACTGGTTCGAACACCCAAGCCCCCATGACCCTCACGGCTCCCGTGGCAAACTGGGTTGGGGCGCCAGTGCCGGCGCAGACCCCGGTCACGGGCAGGTCGACCTGGGCGCGTACGGTGACTCCCCTCGTTGCGCTGGGGCGCAGCCATCAGCTGGCGCTCGGGGTGCTCGCGGTGGCGTTCGTGATCGGCGTCGCCCTGGTGGGGTGGAGCGCCGCACGCTCCGAATCGGGGGCGGCGTCCGCGGTTCGTGACCCCCACCCACCCCAACGCGAGCACGCCCCCGCGACCGCCGCTCGAGCTCCTGCCGCGGCGATCCCGACCGCACCTCCGCCCGTGAGTGCGAACGCGCGGCCCGCTCCGTCTCCATCCTCGGCCGTTTCTGCGGCTCTCTCCCCCGCTGCGCCGTCGAGCGTCTCGATCCGAGCATTGAAAACCGTGCGCCCCCCTAGCGGTCGCGCGCCGGCGCCGATTGCCTCACAACCTCCGCCGCGCGCGGCCAAGCCTCCGGCACCGGCCATCCCCGTCCAGCGCTCGTCGAGCCGCGTGTGGACTACCCGCGAATGAAGGCCTCGAGCTTCGCTCTGGTCCTTGCGTGCGCCGCATGCGTGCCGCAGCTCGCGTTCGGGCAAGCCGCGGACGACCCGAACGCCGTGAAGTTGGCTGACCAACGCTTCTCCGAAGCACTCGCCATGATGGAAGCCAAGCGCTTCGCCGAAGCTTGCGCCCTCTTCGAAGAGAGCCAGCGCTTGGCGCCGGGCGGCGGCACTCTCTTGAACCTGGCCGATTGCTACGAACAGCTCGGGCGTCTCGCGAAGGCCTCCGAGACGTTCACCGAAGCGCGCGACCAGGCACAGCGCACTGGCAACGTCGCCCGCCAGCAGGTGGCACAGAAGCGCATCGAGGCGTTGGCTCCGCGGCTCGCACACGTGGTCGTCATGGTGGCCGGCGAGGTTGCTGGTGCCACGCCGGGCCTCAGCGTCGCGCTCGATGGCACCGACTTGCCGAGCGGCGAGTGGGCCAAACCCAAGGCCGTGGATCCGGGCACACATGTGATTCGCGTCACTGCGCCAGGGCATCAGGCTCGCGAGATCGCGCTGTCCGCGTTGGCTGCGGGTGACACACGAACGGCCGAGATCCCGGCGCTACGACCGCTGCTCGCCGGCGGGGCGCCGGGGTCCGTCGGGTCCGAATCGGCGGGCCCAGCGCCGGATTGGCAAACGGTGGGAGCCATCGCGGGTGCGGCCGTGGGCGTCGCCGCGGGCGTGGGCGGGACGCTGTTCGGGCTGCACTCTCGCTCGAAGCACCAGGAGTCCGATCGCTATTGCGACGGCGACGACTGCTTCGATCAACGGGGGGTCGAAGCCATGAACGACGCCATCGTCGCCGGCGATCGCGCCACTGTCTGTTTCATCGTGGCCGGTGTCGGATTGACCGCGGCAGGCGTGCTCTGGTTCGTGCGGCCGTTCGATGCGAAGGACCCAGCAGCGACTCAGCTCGGCATCGGCCCCGGCCGCGTCGAGCTGCGCACGCAGTGGTAAGTCGTTTCACGGCACGGTGGGCTTCGGCGCGGTGGCGGGCTTCGCTGCAGTGGCAGGTTTCGCCCCCCCAGCTGGCTTGGCGCCGCCCGGTGCTTGGGTCGCGCCCTGACCTTTGGCCGCGCCTGGCGCATTGGCGCCGGTGGTGGTCCCTGCCTTGGCGGCGTCTTTCTGCTTCTGCGCCTCTTCCGCGGCCTTCGCCTTCGCTTTGGCCTCGTTTTCTTTGGCGACCTTGGAGGCGCCCTTGGCCACGCCCAGCTCGAAGCTCATCGCTTCCTTGTCGCGGCTCAGCGCCAACTTCTCGTCGCCCACCTTTACGTAGTACACGTCGTGCTCGAAGCTCACCTCGACGTCTTTCGGCGTCAGCTTCGACTCACCCAGCACGAACGCCGTCACCAAGATCGACTTCTGCCCCTTCGACGTCAATTGCAGCACGTCGTTCGGCTTCGAGCTCCTCGGCTTCAGGAACATCACCCCCTGCAGCGGGTTCTTCTGGTCTCGCACCACCTTCGGCGTGACCTCCACGCCACCCGACGCGTCGAAGACACGGAGCGGCGTCTTCTTCTTGAGCAGCGCGGTCGCTTGCCCGGACGCATCCAGCGTCACCTGGTGCTCGTGCCAGAAGTGGAAGTAGCGATCGAACTGCGCTTCTGACTCGGGCGTCTCCAGGTTGTCGATCACGAGCAGGAGCTTGCCGGGGCGATACAGCCAGGTACGCTCGTGCGAGGCCGCGCGCGCGAGCAGCGGGTTCTTGCCGTTCAGGGCGTACCAGCCGTCGGCCTTGCCTACGGCGCGCATCCCGCTGCGGTAGGGCTTGGCCGTGAGCGGGAAGTCTTTCCCGTCGATGGTCACGACGTTGTGCGCCGCCGCTGAGCGCGCGAACTTCGCCTGCTCGCCCTTCGAGGCGCGCCCCGTGTCTTCCAGGATGCGCTGCCCTGCGTCCGACCACACGAAGCTCAGGTCGTCGCCTTGTTTGCGGCGCTTGTCGTAGTAGCTCGCGCTCGCTAGCAGGAACGAGCTGCCCTCGCGCACCGCTGCCAGCCCGCTCTTGCCAAGCAGCTGCACGCCCCGCGCCTTCTTGCCTGCCTCCAGCGCCCACTCAGGGACCGGGTAGAAGCTGCTTTCTCCCAGCAAGCTGTAGCGCCCGTCCGGTGGCACCAGCCAACCGGTCGCCGCCGTACTCTGCGTCGCCAGCTTCTTCAGCGCCGGGTTGTCGATCACCTTCGACAGCTCTCTGAGCGCCTCGACCGAGCGCACCTGCAGCATCGGCGACCGGCCCAGTAACATACCCGACGTCGTATCGAAGCCCTTGCTCGAGCTTTCCAGCGCGCGCTGCTGTGCGATGTCTTTCCACACCTGGCAGTCTTTCAGCTTGTTCAGGTTCGCGCACATCGCCGCCAAGCCGTGGTCCAGGTACAGCGCGGCGTCCTTGTCGCGCTTGTAGTTCTCGTCGTTCGCCAGGTACGCCGCGTGCTTGCGGGCGCTGGTGATCAGCTGCTGCTGTTGTTCCACCGTCACCAACCCCGCGTCCGTCGCCGCGTGGATCACGTACCCCAGCGCGGGCGCGCGCCAGCCCGGGTTGCTAGAGCCCCACATGCCGTCACCGCTGCGACCCTGCGTCGTGTCCGCCTTGACCCAGTCGAGCGCGAGCAGCGTCGCCTGCTTCAGCGACTCCTTGTCTTGCTTCTCTTGATAGGCGACGAGCAGCGGCCAGATCCAACCCCAGCGGTGCAGCACGTTGCGCCACTCCGAAGATTCGCCCTCTCCTTGCTTCCAATCCACTGGCACCACCAGCTTGGCCACGCCGCCGGCCAGCTTCACCTTCTCGAAGTTCGTCTTCGACGCAGGCTGCGCCTTCGGCAGCGCTCCAATCGTGCTCAGCTTCGCTGGCCCCTCCCACAGCTGCTCCAGCTTCTCGGCTTTGCTGCAGCCCGTGCCAAATGCCG
>JAICQQ010000305.1 GCA_025937785.1 Polyangiaceae bacterium | reverse complement strand
GTCACGAGGCCGACCGCGACACCAATGCTGCAGCGTGCCTGGCGCAGTATCCGCAGGTCGCATACGCACCCGCGGCGCCTGCGTCCGGTACCGGGCCTCACGTCGCCGCCAAGCAGGCGGAGACGAAAAACGTCTGTGGAGAGGAGAGCACTGGCACACGCTCCCTGTGGAGCGTGCGTGAAACTGTCCTCTATGAAGCAGAAAGGACTTCGGTCCAACGCCCGAGAAGGGCGGTGTTGTACGAAACTGTCAACACGCTGTATCTGCAGCTCGACCTCCGCCCCCTCTGGTAGTCGCGCGGGCTCATCGATGACGTAGCGACCGTTAACGACTCGAGCTTTCAGGGCGTTCATGAGACCCAGCATAGCACACTCACCCACTCTTGCATCAGCGCTTCAGCAGAAGCTCGACGACCCGCGCGCGATCGCCGCGGGAGGCTTTGCGGAAGGCGCGCGGGGAAACGCCCGCCGCGCGGTGGAAGGTGCGGACGAAGTTGGAGAGATCGCCGAAGCCAACCGCGAAGGCGATGTCGGTGATCGCGGGAGCGTCGCTCGTGAGCAGGCGGGCGGCGCGGCGGAGACGCGAGCGGATGAGGTATTGGTGCGGCGTCACCCCGAGCACGTTGCGAAACAGGCGCAGGAAGTGAAAGGGCGTCAGCCCGGCTTCAGCGGCGAGGCGCTCGAGCGGAATGGCTGTCTCGCAACGTTCGTCGAGAAAGAGAGCAGCTTCGACGGCCCGCCGGCGATCTCGCGGGTTGGTTCGGGGCGGCGGGCGCTGCTTGGTTCCGGCGATTTCGACGAAGCGTCCGGCAAGCGCGAGCCCAGCTTCGTCGAGCCCAACGTCGCTAGAGCCTTCGGCTGCGAGTTGCGCGAGCTCACCGAGCGGGATCAGCTCCTGGAGCGGAGGCAGCGCGCCGGCGCGCCACACGTCGACGCTCGCGTCGAGCGAGGCAACGAGCCCTTCGGACAGCTGGAACGAGAGGCACTCGTCGCCCCCGTCGTGGTGGTCGTGGGTGCAGAGGAACTCGTCACCGGGATGCCCGATCAGGACCGACCCCGCGACGAGTTCGTGCGCCTTGCCCTGTGTGCGGCAACCGAAGCTTCCGCGGCGCACGAACGAGACCGAGTGGCAGCCGTGGACCTCCACGACCGTGGGGCTCGCGGGCGTCGCGTCGCAGCGAAAGTCGACGACGGTGAGGAGCGCGGACCGCGCCAGCTCGGCCACCTGCATGCCTTAGGGTATCACACCGCAGCGCGGTCAAGCACACCCCAATACCCATGCCAAGCCTGCTGCTGCGATCATCGCAACTGTGGCTTGGTGCCCCGCCGACCACCCCACACGGCCAGGATGTAGCCGAGCTCTTCGCTAGGTTGTCGATAGTACGCTTGGTACTTCGTCTTGCGCATTTCGACGCGACGTACCAAGTGGCCTCTCGAGACGATATCGGTCGGACTGCCGAGTGCGGGCACTGCCTTGATGTTCTCCAAAGCTTCCGCCAGTTCGGCTTCAAAAAGCGCCGGGGTCTTGTCTCTCCGCGCTAACCACTCGCGCTTGCCGCGCTCAATCTCGCTGAGAGCACGCTGCGCGAACTCGAGCTTCACCCGATCGCCTTGAGCTTCGCCCACACTTCGGCCTCGTCGACCGCGCGTCCTGCATCGATGTCTTGCTCGGCCTCCTCGATCGCTTGAACGAGCTCTGCGCGTTCTTCGACAGTCATTCCGCTCCCGAGCACCACGAGGTCGACCTCCGCGCCGTCCGGTAGGTTTGCAGGCTCGTCGATCACGTAGCGGCCGTTCACGACGCGGGCTTTCAAGGCATGCATGGAGAGTACCTTAGCACGCCCCACTCGGGTCGGGTCTGGGCTCGAGCAAGATCGATCACACCGCGACGCCGTCGAGCACGCGCCAGAGGTACCAACTCGCCACGGAGCGGTAGGGCGACCAGCGCGCGGCGCGAGCCTCGAGCTCTTTGGCGCTCGGCAGGTCGGGTGTGCCAAACACCCGCTGGAACCCTTTGCGGACGCCGTAGTCGCCGGTGGGGAGCACGTCGGGCCGACCGAGCCGGAAGATGAGCAGCATGTGCACGGTCCATGCACCGACGCCGCGAACGTTGGTGAGACTCGTGACGATGTCGGGGTCGTCCATCCTCTGGAGCTGGGCGAGCGTGGGGATCTGTCGCGCCAGCGTCTTTTGGGCCAAGTCTTTCAGCGCGAGCAGCTTGGCTTGGGAAAGTCCGGCGCCGCGCAGCTTGGCGTCCGGCGTCTTCACGACGCCGGCGGGGGTGAGCTTGCGCCCCGACGAGCAGACCTCGCGCACGCGGCCGAAGATCGTAGCGGCAGCTTTACCTGTGAGCTGCTGATACACGATCGCTTCGGCCAGCGCCTCGAACACGCTGTGGGTCTTCTTGAGCTCCAGGCGGAAGGGTCCCGCCGTGCGAATCGCGCGCGCGAGGCGGGGGTCGCAACTGCGCAGATGCGCGATCGCCGCTTCGGCTTCGAAGGGCAACCCGTTGGCACCTTTGGCGCGACTCGATCGTTTGGGACCGATCTGGACGCCTTCGAGGGTCAACATGCGCGTCTTGGTGTCGACGCCACCGTCGGCGGTGAACCCGCCGAGCTTGCCGCCAGCGGCGAGCACACGGTGGCACGGGATCACGATGGGGAACGGGTTCTTGCCGAGGGCTTGTCCCACAGCGCGAGCTGAGCCGGGGGACCCCAGGCGGGTCGCCACTTCGCCGTACGAAAGCGTGGTGCCCGCGGGAATGGCGCGCACGGTCTCGTAGACGCGGCGATGAAAGGCGGGCAGGCCGTCCATGTGCAGCGTCAGGTCGTCGAAGCTCACGCGCTCGCCGCGGAGGAGCCGCTCGATGCTCTTGATAGCGCGCGCGATCGGGCGCGGCGGAGGCTGCTCGGTGGCTTCGGGGCAGCGAGCGAGGAGACGGGCACGCGTCGCGGAGTCGCGCTCCCCGGGGAGCGCCAAGGCGACGACGCCCTGATCGGTCCATGCAATGCCGCAGCGCCCAATTTTGCTCTCGAACAGGGCAAATCCGGGAGTTTTCATGACACCCAGTCGTAGCAGACGAGCTGGGATCGAACTTGGAGAATATTGCTGCGCGAGGCAGCAGACGAGCTCTTAGCTCAGATGGTGAAGCTCTTCATCTGGATCTTGTTCAGATCGTGGATGCCGAGGCCGAACTCGCCAGCGTTACGCACATAACGCGGCTCGCGGCGCGAGTCTTTCAGGTTGGGAATGTTGCGCTTCTTGCGCTCGTCGTCGACGATCTTCCAGCCCATGGTGTCCATGGCGACGGGATCGGTGGCCACGTAGACGGCGCCGTGCGGGATGCGGGTGCGCGGATCTTTGTCGAGCGGGCCGCGGTCGTACATGATCTTGAAGGCATCCGTGATGTGCAGCCGGACGCGGCTGGTCACGATCGGATGATTGTACAACATGGCGATCTGCGGGCTCGCCTGGTGCAGGTGGTGCGCGTGCGGGTTGTCGACGTTGCCGTGGGTGATGTTTTTCATCGTCCCCGTGTAGCCGCAGATCGAGTGGTCCTTGATCTGCGTCATGTCGATGACCGCAGTAGCTTCGGTGAAGAAGCGGCAATAACGCGTCGAGATCCCGTTGAAGATCTGGATGGGCTTCATCGGGTGATTGTTGTTGTTGTGCGTGCCGGTCTTGACGCCTTCTGGGAGCTTCCAGTCGCGCACGTTGACGCGCGTGCCCATGAGGAAGCCGGGATACTGTTCGTAGACGGTGATGTTCTCGGCGGGGACACCGACGGCCATCACGGCCTTGACCACGGGCAGGATCAACTCGAAGTTGACCGCCATGGTGGCGCCTTTCTGCCCGGCGATGCCGTTCGGCTTGATGGCCACAATGTCATCCTTGTGGATGAACTTTTTCATGGCCTCCGTGAGGTTGGGCGCGCCGGTGAACTCCATCATGGCGCGCTCGAGCAACTTCTCGGCGATGTCGGCCTCGGGCCACAGCAGGTTGGGCTGCATGATCGACTTGAAGTCGCTCTTCGCCTCGACCTTCGTGATTTTGCCGGGCGCCACCATCGGCTGAAAGCCAGCGGGGGGCTTGGCGATCAGGTTGGCAACGGCGCTCGCTGGATCGTCCGCGGCCTGCGCCGGGTCCGCGAGCGTGGCACTGGCGGCGGCGAGGCCGGCGGCGGAAGACGCCATGGCGAACTGGCGCCGCGAGAGCCGTGCTCGACTGCGGCGCTCTTCCAGCTGCACCGCGCGCTCTATCTCTTCAGCTCCGCCTGGGTTACGAGTCGAGTCCATCGCGCTTCTCCTCTGTGTTTTCTGCCCGGTGCTCTCGGTTCCGTGTCGGTCGGTCGACGTTCCGATCGCCGCAAATCTCACGTAAGGGGAGTATCACGAGCCGAGCGGACCGGCAATCTCCGACCACCGCCCCACCGCCGCCGGCGAAGCCCGGGCCGCCACCCCCGCCGACTCCAGTAACCCGCGGGAAATAAGGGGTCTTCTTGACGGCATGCGGCTCGCATCATCGGGCGCGCACCCACAGCCGCCCCTGAGGCGGCCTTGCGTCAAGGAGTCAAAGGCCATGGATCCAGCCAAAATGAAGATCGTCTATGCCATCACCTCGCGCGAAGCCAAACCGGGCATTGCGCACAAGCCCCCGAAGAAATACTGGCACCGCGTCGGTGTTGCGTTCGTCAATCGCGATGGATCGCTGAGCGTCAAGCTCGAAGCTCTGCCCGTGTCGGGTGAGCTGCACATTCGCGACTACGTGCCCGCAAGCGAGCCAGCTCCAGAACCCCCAGCGATGCCGTCTCGCCGCGCCGGCGCCAGCGCGATTCTGTGAAGGAGCCTTCGCGATGCAACCTCGTCCCATCGATCCACTGCAGTTCGACGAACCCACACCGACCTCGGACCTCCAGTCCGTCACGCCCGTTGCACCCGAACCCGCTCGAGACCCGGTCTCTGCCACGGGGTGGCGCGAGCGGCTCAGACACAGCCCGTGGTTCCCCATCCTCGGCAAGGGCGCAGCCGTAACCGCCGTGATGCTGGGCTTCAGCGCCTTGGGGGCGGTGTCGATGGCCACCACCGAACCGGGCGTGCAGGTCGCGGCGCAACTGTCGCCGCTCTCACCCGTCGAGTGGCTGGCTCCCACGCCGGCAACCGCAAGCGCGTCGGCTCCCCTTGTTGCTGCCAGGACCCCGCCGGAACACAGCGTGGCTCATGCAACGCCGGCCGCCAGCGCCGCTCCGCTCGGGATCCGGCCGGCGTGCAGCGAGCCCGGCTCACTCTGTGACCAGCAAAAGAAGCCGAGCGAAGGCCTGACCCGCGACGGCAAGGTCATCCTCAACGTGGCGAGCGCCGAGGTGCTGACTCAGCTGCCGGGAGTCGGAGCCCGCCGCGCCGAAGCCATCGTGGAGCTGCGCCAACGCCTCAAGCGCTTTCGAAAACCCAGCGATCTGTTGCGCGTTCGCGGCATCGGCGTGCGGAGCTTGAAGCGCATGCTGCCGCACTTGGTGCTCGACGCACCCAAACCCGACGCGCCCGCGGGAGCACCCACCACTCCCCCCGGGAAACCCAGGCCGCCGTGAGTTTGCCTGCGCCGGCCCGGGAGGGGTAGATGCTGGGGCCATGGCGCGCGTTGCACGGTCGCTTGGGATCCTGGTGGTAGCCGGTTGCTCCGCTGCTAGCCCCACCCCTGTATCGGAACCGGCCGGCGTCGGCCCTGCACCCTCCGGCCCTCCTCTACCCGCGTCGCCCCCCGTCGCGAACGCGGCTGCCGCGTCCGCCCGGGAGGTCGCGGCAAGCTCCCCCGAACCGGCGGGTACGCCAGCATGCCCCCCCGACATGGTGCACGTTCGGCACGAGTATTGTGACGAGCTGGAGCACCGCTGCATCAAGAGCGAGTACGACAAGTCCAACCGCATTACGATTTGCCACGAGTTCGCCGAGGGGCAGAAGACTTGTCGGGGGGAGCGCCGGCTCGTCGATGTGTGCGTCGATCGCTACGAGTACCCGAACCAGAAGGGCGGGCACCCACCCGTCATGGTCGATTTTTTTGGCGCCGAACAGCGCTGCCAGGAAGCAGGCAAACGCTCGTGCCTGGAAAGCGAGTGGGTGGCGGCGTGCGAGGGCCCCCAAGAAAAGCCGTTCCCGTACGGATGGCAGCGCTCCGCCGAAGCCTGCAACATCGATAACCGCTGGCTCGAGCCGAACCTCGGGCGCGTCTATTCCAAAGATCCCGAGATCCAAAAAGAGGAACTGGCGCGCCTCGACCAAGGCGTGCCCAGTGGTTCGCGCCCGGGTTGCGTCAGCGACGACGGTGTCTACGATCTCACCGGGAACTTCGACGAGTGGGTGAGGCTCGACGAACCAAAGCCGCGCGCGAAGTCCAAGATGGCGGGGCTCAAGGGCGGCGCCTGGGGTCACGTCCGCAACGCCTGTCGCCCCGTCACCACGAGCCACGCGCCCGAGTTCACGTATTACTTCATCAGCTTCCGCTGCTGCCGCGATCCCGACGCTTCTGCCCCACAGGCCGAATGACGTGCTACACCCCCGGGCGATGACCCCCTCGAGTTCGCTGGCTGGCCTGTCTCTGTTGGCGCTCGGGCTCGGTGTCGCTCAGGCCGGCTGCTCCAGCGACCGATCGATCTGCGGCGAGGACGAGGTGTGTCCCACGCTCGCCGCGGATGCTCTGGCGGGCGACGCACGACTCACCTGGGACCCTGCGAGCACATTGAACGCGCGTCTGCGGAATGAAACCGCCACCCCGCGAGTCGTCGGAGGCGGAGCCGTCTTCACCCCGACGGTCAACAACTGCAGCGCCGAGTGCGAGTACACGCTGAAGAGCCTCTACTTCGAGCTCGAACGCATGTCCTACGTGCTCGACGGCGGGCTCAGTGTGGACGAATTACGCATCGGCCTCGATCCCGAAACGAGCGTACCCTTGTCCGACGCCGGCGGAGACCTCGTGCTGCCCGCAGGAACGAAGACTCTCGGCTGCGCCAAGGTCAACGGCGAGCCGCTCGCGACCCAGACCGAGTTGGGCACGGACGCCACGCTCGTGATCGATCTGGAACGTGAAAGCTTCAGGTTCGACGGCGAGCTGCGCTTCGAGTTTCGCGCCGTTCCGAACCGCGAGTGCACCGACTACAGCCTGACGCTGAGCGGTGAGGTGGGCGCAGACACCCCCTGGACGCAACGTCCCGCCACCGATTGAGCCGGCGCCGTGGTACAGCGCGAATTCACGCTCGTGTGCTACTACGGCGCGAAACCCGCGCCGCTCGAAGCGCTGCTCCGCACCCTCGTCGAGCTCTTGGCGTCACGCTGGGGTGGCGCCTTCGAGCCGTATGCGTTGGGTCAGATGCACGCCACGCTGATCGGGCTCGAAACGGAGCTGGTGGACGGCCGGCAGGTGAATCGGTGGTTCTGGCGGCACCGAGGCGAGCGCCGGCTGCTGGACGCCGAGCGCTTGACCGAGCTGATCGAGGCGGATCCGCGGCTACCCATCCGCATACGTTTTGGCGGCTTCCACCCTCGCGCCGAGTATCCGTTCACGAGCCGGGGGCAGCGGCCTTACGAGCGAATGTTTCAGTGTCAAGGCGCCCAAGTGGTGCTGATGGGGTGGCCCGAAGCGAGCGGCACGTTCCCCGCCACGTTGGCCGAGCTGCGCCGCGAGTTCGAGTCCGCAAACCTGCTCCACAAGTATCACGCCGATCCCGCGCGCGACGCTGACAACGACCTGTTCCTCGTGCTGGGGCAGCTCGATCGCTCGCGGCTGCTCGCCACGGACATCACCGCTGTCGAGCGCGAAGCCCGCGAGTTCTTGGCTCGGACCCCGACGTGGGTCGACATCGACCGCGACGCTTTGGCTCTGGTTGCGTACTCGGACCCCCGCTTACCCGAAGCCGAGAGTCAGAGCTGGAACGCCGAGCCAGCGCTGCTGCGTCGCGTGCTCGGAGCAGGTGGTCGGCCTTCACCTTAGAGGTTATCCCAGTTACCGGGATCTCAGGATCCTACACCTCTCGCTTCCGAGAAGCGGTGATTGTCAGAGCACGAGGCGATGCACTCGAGGCGATGCACTCGAGGCGATGAGTCTTCAGCCTCGGCCGCTGACAGCCCAAGGCGCCCGGTCCCACCCCCTCAGCGGCCTGCCGCCGGTCACGCTCTCCCGCAGCCAGTCGTCCCGCCGCTCGCTGGATCCCCGCGCCGCTCGCTGGGTCCTCCGCGCCGCTCGCTGCGACGCTGGTGGAAGCCACCCGCACGGCGTCTCGCAACACGTATCGAGCGAGTGGTTCCCTGACTTTCAGCGGCTTCCGCGCCCGCTGGTGGGCCATGAAGCCTGTACCGTAGTCGCGATCGGCTTCCAAAGCATTATGCGCCGGGCACCTGAGGCCAAGGTTATCAGCTGTGTCCGCACCACCTTTGGCCCAGGGCTTCTTGTGAGCGAATTGCAAGCCACGTGTCGCATTG
>JAICQQ010000500.1 GCA_025937785.1 Polyangiaceae bacterium | reverse complement strand
CTCGGCAAGATGCTGCGCATCGACGTCGACGCTTCCGATGCTGGTGAATACGGCATCCCCTCCGGAAACATGCCGAGCCCGGCGCTGCCCGAGATCTTCCACTACGGGCTGAGGAACCCATGGCGCTTCAGCTTCGACGGTTGCCTCGGCGATCTCTACATCGCCGACGTGGGTCAAAACGATTGGGAAGAGCTGAACGTCGTGCCGCACGGCGCGGCTCACCTCAACTTCGGTTGGAAGGAGTGCGAAGGGCTCCACGTGCGGGGGGGCGGGGCAGCCTGCGAAAACGACGAATTCACGGCGCCGATCCTGGACTATGGTCGCGACGTCGGGAACTCGATCACGGGCGGCTACGTTTATCGCGGTTCGCTCGTGCCGGGGCTACGGGGTACTTATTTCTACGCGGACTACGCCAGCCAGGCGTTCTTTGCCTTCCAGTACCTGAACGGCGCAATGAAGAACGCGCGCGAACTCACCGCGGAGCTCGACACGAGCAACGGCGGCATCACATCCTTCGGTCAGGACTACGCTGGCGAGGTGTACGTGGTGCGGCGTAACGGAATCATCGATCGCATCGAAGCGGCTCCCTGACGGCGGCCATGCAAGCGAACTGGCTCGAGGCGCTCGTGCGCCTGCTCGATGAGGCGCAGCGGGTGTTCGTGTTCACGGGGGCTGGGATCAGCACGCGCAGCAACATCCCGGACTTTCGTGGGCCTCAGGGGATCTACAAAGATCGCTCGCCCGTTTACTTTCAAGAGTTCGTCGCAAGTGAGGCGTCGCGCCGCGAGTATTGGGCCTTCAAGCTCGAAGGGTACGGCGCCTTTCGGGATGCCCAGCCGAACGCCGCGCACCACGCGCTCGTGACCCTCGAAAAACTGCGCAAGCTGAACCTGCTCGCGACACAAAACGTCGATGGGTTGCACCAGGCGGCGGGGACGTCGCACGAGCGCCTGGTGGAGCTGCACGGCAGCAATCGCAGCGTCGAGTGCCTCGAGTGCGGCCGGCAAGAGTCCCCCGAGCGCTGCATGAAAGAGTTCGAGGCGAGCGGCGAGCCTCCGAAATGTATCGCGTGCGGAGGTTGGATGAAACCGGCGGTGGTGATGTTCGGTCAGGGGCTCGACATGGGCCGCCTGCGCAAGGCTCAGGCGTGCAGTCGAGCTGCCGATCTCGTGCTGGCGCTCGGGTCCTCGCTGGTCGTGACCCCGGCGTCCGATCTGCCGCTCGCCGGCGTCCAAGCCGGGGCGAAGTATGTCATCATCAACCAGGGCGCGACGCCCCAGGATCGGTTGGCCACGCTGCGCATCGAGGGCGACGTCGTCGACTACCTCGCGGCCGCGGTCGCGCGGCTCTGAGCGTTTGACTAGCGGCTGGGACCGTGGTTCCCTGATCGAACGATGGAAGTGAAGAACCTGGTCAAGGGGCTCCTCGCGGAACTCAGCAAGGTCTCCAAGAGCGACGCTGTCGTCGGCGGGGTGCGGGACGCGGGCAAAGCCAAGATGATCCCGTTGTCGCGCGTGAGCATCGGGTTCGGAGCGGGGCTCGGTGGCGTCGGCGGCAAGACGGACCGACCCACGCAGGGGGGGGG
>JAICQQ010000345.1 GCA_025937785.1 Polyangiaceae bacterium | reverse complement strand
GGATTGGAGCTCCACCCCGACAAGACGCGCATCCTGGAGTTTGGCCGCTACGCGGCCAACAACAGAGCTCGACGCGGCGAGGGGAAGCCAGGGACGTTCGACTTTCTCGGCTTCACGCACATCTGCGGTAAGACGAGGAACGGACGCTTAACGGTGCGGCGGCAACGATGGCGAAGCGGCTTCGTGCGAAGCTCAGCGAGGTCAAGACCGAGCTGCGGCGTCGTATGACGGAGCCCATCCCCGAGCAGGGGAAGTACCTGCGCGCCGCCCTGACCGGTCACGTCCGCTACTACGGCGTGCCCGGCAACGGGGCAGCATTGCAGCGCTTCCGTCACCAACTCGGGTGGCATTGGGGACGAACCCTCCGGCGACGTGGCAATCGCCATCCGCCAACGCAGCGGCTTGGCGTCATCACCCAAGGCAGGAGCCCGGTGCGGTAGTGCCGCACGCCGGGATCTGTGGAGGGGGCTATGAGCGATCATGGTTCCTACTCCGACGTGCTTCCGCCCCGCCACACCCTACGCCGCCCGGGATGTGCGAATAGGAACGACCTGGCTCGTTCGTAAGCGACGCAAACAACCTTGACGGACGCGCGCTTGTGAGTATACTAAAGAGCTCACCGAAGATCTGCGGCAGGCGCGGACCAATGTGCATCTTGCGGGCCGCGCTCAAGGGATCCCCCTTTGCATCCGTGCGGTGGCGCGCGGCGCGCTCTACGGGGCACATGGCTCGCGGTCGCTGCTCACGGGGCTTCGCGGTCGGCGCGTACGGGCCACGTGGCTCGCGCGGTCGCTGGCCACAGTGCTCGCGCGGTCGCTGGCCACGGGCCACGGGGCTCGCGCGGTCGACGCACGAGCTGCACCGAGCCTTCTCGCGCGGTCGCTGCTCACCGGGCTCCGCGCGGTCGCTGCGTACGGCACGTGGGGATCGCCGTGCTGGCTCGCCTGCGGTTTCTCGAACGAACCGGCATCCCCGGGGCGCGACTTCGAGCGCCTGCTGGAGCGTCGTGTGCTGGAATGTCTGCCTGAAGCGCGAGCACATTCAGCGCACGGCCGGACAACGCCGGGAAAATAGCCAGAAACCTGGCTGAAGAACGAGAGGCCATCGGACTCGCGCTCGCAACGTGTCGCCGTTCCTCGACAAATGTGTCGACGCTCGGCGGAGGGAAACACGAGATTGTTGCACTGTGCGGAGGCGCATGGGTATCGGAAGCGTTTCGCCCTTTCTTTCGCCGGTAGCGCTAGGTTTCTGCTGCGTTAGACACGGGTGGCACGCCGCTTGCGATGCAATGGATGTTCATGGCGTCGCGTACGGATGTGTTGGGAGTGCTCTCCCTGCCGCGTTTTACAGCGTCTCGCCTGACGAAGCCGCGAGCGCGCGCAGCAGCAGCGACCCGCGAGCGTCTGATCGTCGTCGGGAACGGAATGGTGGGTCAGCGTTTCTGCGAAATACTGACAAAGCTCGATGGAAGCACGCGCTACGACGTCGTCGTGCTGGGGGAAGAGACGACCCCGGCTTACGACCGCGTTCATTTGACGGACATCTGGAAGGGGCGAAGCCCGGAAGAACTACAGCTGCGTGAGTCCGACTGGTACTCGAAACATGGAGTGGAGCTGAGGCTGGGCGAGTGTGTCAGCGAGCTGAACACGACAGCACGCACGGTCACCACCCGATCCGCAGAGGTCCTGAGCTACGATCGCCTGGTCTTCGCTACCGGCTCCCACGTTCCCGAGCTGAAGCTGGAGCTCGACGACGGCGTTGAGTTGCTGCGCTACCGGACGCTCGAGGATGCTCAGCTGATTCTCCACAAGGTCGAGGCCGCGGGGCGCCGGCGTGTGGTCGTCGTGGGCGCCGGTCTGCTTGGCCTGGAGGCCGCCCGAGCGCTGCAGAAGCTGAACTGCGAGGTGACCGTGCTCGAGCTGTCGTCTCAACTGCTGCCTCGACAGCTCGATGCCGTGGCAGCCGGCGTGCTGGAGGGGACCTTGCGGGCGGCGGGGCTCGACCTGCGAACCCGTTGTCGCCTCACTCGAATCGTCCGGGGAGAGTCGGGGTACCTGGTGCACCTGGAGGGCGAGGAGTCCATCGCGGCTGAAGTGGTCGTCGCGGCCGTCGGAGCCCGCGCGACGGACGCTGTGGCCAAGGCTGCAGGCCTGACCTGTGACGTCCGCGGCGGCATTCGTGTCGACGACAAGCTGCGCACCTCGAAACCTGGGGTCTACGCCATCGGCGAATGCGCCCACCATCCGCGCGTGCCCCACGGGCTCGTGGCTCCCGGGTATGCGATGGCTGACGTGCTGGCGCACAACCTGATGGGCCGCCGTGAGCGCCTGAGTCCTCAGGAATCCGTAACGCGGCTGAAACTCGACCTGACCGAGGTGACGGTACTCGGCAATCCGCTGGCGTCCAACGCGGGGGATGACTGGGTGTGGCAAGCCGAGGGCGTCTACCGGCGCTTGGTCGTGAGCGCGGATCGGGTCAAGGCGGCGGTGTGCGTGGGGGCCTGGCCAGAGCTGCCGACCTTGCAACGGCTCGTCACTCGGTGCCAACGGGTGACCAAGAAGACGCTCGAGCACTTCGCCGAAACCGGTAACCTGGGGCTGGTCGAAACCAGCCTCAGCGTGCAGAGCTTGCCCGACGCTGCCGTGATCTGTAACTGCGCGAACGTCAGCTGCGGCACGCTGCGACGCGCGATCTTGGCTGGCAATAGCGACGTTCGATCCCTCGGCCGTGCGACGTCCGCGGGTACGCTGTGCGGTAGCTGCCAGCCCCATTTGGCCGTACTCTGCGGCGCTGATCCGGCACCGGCGCCGAACTATCCGCGTGCCGGACGCGCGTTGGTCATCCTGAGCGCCGCCGCGCTGGTCGCCGCGTGTGTGACGCTGGCATTCCCGCGAGTTCCCGTGGCTACGAGCGTCCAGCTCGAAAGCTTGGACGTGCTCTGGCTGGATGCGTCATTCAAGCAAATCAGCGGCTTCGTGCTGATCGGACTGGTTGCCGCGGGTCTGATGCTGTCGCTTCGCAAGCGCGTGCGACGCTTCCAGTGGGGCCACTTTCCCGGTTGGCGCGTGTTGCACGCGAGCGTGGGCCTCGGTGCCGTGTTCGTGGCGTTCGTGCACACGGGCTTCAGTCTCGGCTACAACTTGAACTTCGCGCTCATGTTGGCTTTTCTGGCGAGCGCATTCACCGGGGCCGTGTCTGGCGCGTTCTTCGCGAAGGCGAGCTCGATGCAGGCGAAACCTGCCGTGCGCCTGGTGCGCGGCGTGCGCACGCTGCACGACTGGGTGTTCTGGCCCTTCCTGGTGCTCGTGAGTTTCCACGTGCTCAAGGTCTACTACTTCTGAGGTCGCTTTGGGCTGGTTCAGGTCGCTTCGCTTGCGGTGGTCTCGCGCTTCGTTGGTTAGTTTGGTGGTTCTGACGATGGTCGCGTTCTTGTCGTACTCGCTCACCGGTGAAACCCGCACGGTTTACCTGCCCGGGCCCACTACCGTGGGACACTATCAGATCGAGCTCGAGTGCAAGGCCTGTCATTCGGAGGTGTTCACCGACCGAGCTGCGCTGCAAGCGGCCTGCGTAAAGTGTCACGGCGGCGAGTTGAAGCGGGTGAATGACAGTCACCCGGAGGCCAAGTTCACCGATCCGCGCAACGCCTCACGCGTCGAAGAATTGGACGCGCGGTATTGCATGACCTGCCACCGCGAGCACCGCCCCGAAGTTACCTCGTCGATGGGCTTGAGCGTGCCCCAGGACTACTGCTTTCGCTGTCATGAAACGGTCGCCGAAGAGCGCGCTACGCATCAAGGCCTCGCGTTCGATAGCTGTCAAGATGCCGGCTGTCACAACTTTCACGACAACGAAGCGCTCTACGAAGACTTCCTCGCGAAGCATTACGGTGAGCCAGCGCTGCTACCCAGCCCGCAGCGTCCGGGGCTGACCCACGCCAGGTCGGCACCCCTGACCGAACGCGACGCGGATGCGCCAGCGTGGTTCGTGCTAGGCCCGGCGCAAGCCAAGGCTTGGGCCGCCAGCGGTCACGGGCAGGCGGGCACGAACTGCTCTGCCTGCCACGCATCGAAGGACGGTCAGTGGCAAGCGAGCGTACCCGGCGAGCGCTGCGGCGAATGCCACGCGGCGGAACGCGAGGGGTATCTGGCGGGTAGACATGGCATGCGCGAAGCGGCCGGCCTGGGGCCGATGCGGGTGGGTGATGCCCGGCAGCCCATGCGCGACGAAGCCAAGGACGAGACCTTGAGCTGTACTTCGTGTCACGGCGCGCACGCTTTCGACACGCGCGAGGCAGCGATCAGCGCCTGCCTGGGCTGCCACGACGATCGACATTCCACGAGCTACCGGCAGAGCAAGCACTACGCCGTGTTCCGCGCCGACGAAAGTGGCCGGAGCGGTGCCTCGTGCGCAACCTGTCACTTGCCCCGCATCGGCGGTGAAGCCGGCGAAGTGCGCGTCGTTCACAATCAGAACGACACGCTGCGCCCCAACGAGAAAATGGTGCGCGGCGTGTGCATCAACTGCCACGGCTTGCAGTTCTCGCTCGACGCGCTCGCCGATCGCGAGCTCATCGCCAAAAACTTCGGGGGGGCCCCGGCGGCAAAAGTCGAAAGTCTCGAGTGGGCTTGGCGCCGCGTGCGCTGAGCCCGGCTCACGTCTTGAAAGTGACCCAAAGGAGTCGATTAGGATGAAACGAATTATCTTCAGGTGTCTCTTGGTCTTCGGGGCTGCCCCCGTTCTCGCGGCTTGCCAAGGCGAAAAAAGCGGTGGGCGCATCGAGCCGAAGCTGATGGCGGACGCCCTACACGCGGTGATGGAATCGGACCGGATCGTGTACACCAAGCAAGTGGTGAACCGCTTGCAGAACGAAGAGGGAGTCATCAAAGCCTCGGAACACTGGAAGGACGACAAGGCGCTGCCGCTGCCAGCGCAGATGTTTCGCATGGGGGCAGAAATGGTGGCCGAGAAGAAGGTCGGCTTTAGCTACTCGTTGCTCTCGATGTGGCCGGTCAACAAGCAGAACAAGCCGAAGACGGAGCTGGAGAGAACCGGCCTCGAGTTCGTCGCGGACAACAAAGGGCAGAACTACTACGGCGAAGAGTCGCTGGGTGACACCAAGTACTTTACGGCCGTGTACGCCGATACGGCGGTCGCACCCGCATGCGTCAAGTGCCACAACGAACACAAGGACAGCCCGCGCAAGGACTTCAAGCTCGGCGAGGTGATGGGTGGTGTCGTGCTTCGAATCCCCATGTCTGGCTGAGCCTGCGTCGGTCGAAGGCTCGGATTTTCAATCAAGAAAGGGAACGTAACGTGACAACAACTCTCTACGAACGCATTGGTGGCGAAGCGGCAGTGGACGCGGCCGTGGATGTCTTTTATCGCAAGGTTCTGGGCGACGACCGGATCAGTCACTACTTCGACAGCGTGGACATGGACGGGCAGCGGGCCAAGCAGAAGGCGTTCTTGACCTTTGCTTTCGGCGGTCCGAACGCCTACGGCGGCAAGGACATGCGCAGCGCGCATGCGAAGCTGAAGCTGTCGGAGTCCGACTTCGACGCGGTGATGGAGAATCTCGGCGCCACGCTCAAGGAGCTGAACGTGCCGGACGATCTGATCGGTGAAGCCGCCGGCATAGCCATGAGCGTCAAGAACGACGTGCTCAACAAGTAGGTCGGCGATGATTCGATTCCGGGGGCGCAGCCTGGATCTGCGCGACGGCGAGAGCGTGCTCGAGTGCCTCGAGCGCAGCGGCGAGCAGGTCCCATCGTCGTGTCGCAGCGGCGTCTGTCAGTCCTGCCTGATGCGAGCGACTGCCGGTCACGTGCCCCCGGAATCCCAGAAGGGCTTGAAACCGACGCTGGTGAGCCGCGGGTACCTGCTCGCCTGCGCTTGCCGCCCGACGTCGGATCTGGACCTGAGCGACGGCGCAGCCGAGGAAACGTCATCGCGGGTGCTCGAGACGCGCTGGCTCGCGCCGAACGTGGTCCAGGTGCTGCTCGAGCGGCCGGAAGCGTTCACGTACGAGGCCGGGCAGTTCGTACACGTGGTGCGGCCCGCGGACGGGCTCACGCGGCCGTACTCGCTGGCATCGTTGCCGTCGGCGCCGTGGCTCGAGCTACACGTGGCCGTGAAGCCCGCCGGCAACATGAGTCGCTGGCTGTCGGCGGCCTGCGGCGAGTCGGTGCGGCTGCGCGGGCCGCTCGGCGAATGCAGCTACCACGCTGCGAGTCTCGAGCTGCCGTTGCTCTTGGTCGGCACGGGCACTGGGCTAGCCCCGCTGCTCGGAGTGTTGAGACAGGCGCTGGCGTACGGTCACCGTGGCCCAATCGCGCTCCACCACGGAGCGCGTAACCTAGCGGGTCTCTACCGATGGAACGAGTTGAGTGAGTTGGCGGATCTCCATCCGAACCTGGAGCTGCAGGGCTGGATCGACGATGAGCCGGGAATGACCGGGCCCCGTGTGCGCGTTGGTCGCATCGACCGGCAGCCGCTGCAGAGCTATGCCCCACTCCGCAATGCGATGATCTACCTGTGCGGCAGCCCGACGTTGGTGGCGAACCTCAAAAAGCACGCCTATCTGCAGGGTGCATCGCTCGACCGCATCTACGCTGACCCCTTCGTGACAGCTCCCGCCCTGGCGGCCGCGCTGGCGATCGCTTGAAAGCCGTTTTCCCTGCGGCAGCCGATCCGTGGCGGGCCTCCCTCGAATTCGCGCCGGGCGCGGCGAGCACTGTGGTAGCTGGGCGGGCGGATGTTCAGGCTTGCTCCGTGGTGGCGGTTGGGCGCGGCTCTCGTGGCGTGGGCGCCGCATGCCGT
>JAICQQ010000225.1 GCA_025937785.1 Polyangiaceae bacterium | reverse complement strand
GCAGCACGACCGGGGGCACGAACAGCGCCGGAGCCGGTGGCAGCGGTGGCGGAAGCACGGTGACCACGACGAATGCGTCGGGGACGACGGGGCTCGCGGGCACGGCGGGGGCACCCGTCGACCTCTCGGAACAGGTGAGCGAGTGCAGCGGATCGCTCGACGAGCGCGAGGTCGCGGCGAACCTGGAGCTGGTCGGATCCCTCGACCTTTCGGTGCACGAGCTCGTCGCGTGCGGCGGTCTCACCGTGCGCGTGGTGGGTGTCTTGGTGCAAGGGGTCATCGAGATGATCGTCGACAACGACGACGACATCACTCCGGACGGCCTGGTCTTCGAAGGCGAAGGTGCGTACCGGTCTCGGGCAAGCGACCCGAACCAGGAGACCGACATGCTCCTGAAGTTCTACGACACTTCCTCGGGCGAGGCAGTGCCGATCCCCGACGACTTGTTCCTGGCCTCCACCTACCTGGTGAACGCCCGCGCCGAGACCGTGCTCGAAGTCGACGAGAACAATCCCCTCGATTCGACGGCGTACCTCGAGATCGGGTTCGATGCCGTAGGGCCACAAGTCGAGCTGCTCGGGTTCGGCGCCAACCCCCAGAGCCCGATCCGCATCGAGAGCTCCGATCTCGACGAGGTTGCGCTGGATCTCGACGACATCGAGCTCGTGACCGAGGTCACCGTGGTCGACGACCGAGACGACGCCAGCGTCGACTACGAGGTAGAAACCGGGCCGGACCCCGTGCTCGACATCTTCGGCGGTACCCGGCTCGACTACCGCATCATCGACGTCACGGGCGCGCACGCGACCCTCGATCAAGATCTGACGCTCATCGACGACGGCTGGAAGATCGAGTTCGCCGGCGGCAACGACCTCGCCGGCACCATCGACTTCTCCGTGAAGGGCGGCGCCTTCGACTATGACGGGCAGTTCAGCTACGACTCGAGTTCGTACGCGGAGATCCGCTTGACCTGCGCCGAGTAGCGCGCTGGTCCAACGGCCAGCCGGCGCCGAAGTACCGAAGACGGCGCGGAACTGGCGACTGTCGTCCGTACCCCCTAGGGTCTCGAGCGCGTGGCGCCTATAGTGCGGGGACCATGGGGAATGCACCTGAACTCACCGGTCCCGATCTCACGCTGGGCGTCGCCGCCAGCGATATTCCGAACGAGGGTTCGCTGCTCGGTCACGCTCACGGCAAGCCGGTCGTGGTCGCTCGCAGTAACGGCGAGCTCTTCGCGGTGGGTGGCGTGTGCACCCACTACAGCGGGCCGCTCGGCGAGGGCATCGTGGCCGATGGTACCATCCGTTGCCCGTGGCATCACGCCTGCTTCAGCCTCAAGAACGGCGAGCCCTCGGCTCCCGCGTTCGAGCCCATCCCCTGCTACCGCATCGTCAGGAACGGCGACCGCATCAGCGTGGGCGAAGCGCTGGAGCGCCCCGAACCGGCGCCTTCAGCGGCGCCCGCACGCGTCGTCATCGTGGGCGCGGGGCCCGCGGGCGCGATGGCCGCAGAAGCGTTGCGGCGCTTCGGACACCGGGGCTCGATCGTACTGCTCGGGGCCGAGGCCACGCCTCCGGTGGACCGCACCAACCTCTCGAAGGACTACCTGGCCGGCGCGGCTCCGGAAGAGTGGATGCTGCTGCGAAGCGAGGACTACTACCGAGAGCATCAGATCGATTTTCGGGTGGGCCAAACAGTTGCCGCGATCGACGCGCAGGGGCGCAGCGTCAGGCTCGAAGGCGGCGAGGCAGTTGCCTTCGACGCGCTGGTCCTGGCGACTGGGGCCGAGCCGGTGCGCTTGCCCGTGCCGGGAGGCGCCGAGCTGCAAACACTGCGTACGCTCGACGACAGCCGCGCCATCATCGCCAAGGCCCAAGCCGGCCAGAAGGCGGTGGTGATCGGCTCGAGCTTCATCGGGCTCGAGGTCGCCGCGTCGCTGCGCGCCCGAGACGTGGACGTACGAGTGATCGGGCGCGAGCAAGCGCCGCTCGCTCACGTGCTGGGCAACGAGCTGTCCCAGCTCGTGCTGAGCGTCCACGAGGCGCACGGCGTGCGCTTCCATCTCGGGCGTACCGTGACGGGCGCAGAGCCGGGGCAGGTGACGCTCGACGACGGAACGACGCTCGACGCCGATTTCATCGTCGCTGGTGTCGGGGTCAGACCGCGCACCGAGCTCGCCGAGCGCGCGGGGCTCACGATCGACCGAGGTATCGTCGTGGATGAACTCTTGTGCGCAGCTCCCGGCATCTACGCCGTGGGGGACGTCGCCCGCTACCCGGACCGCCGCAGCGGAGAGAACGTGCGTATCGAGCACTGGGTGGTTGCGCAGCGTCAAGGCGAGGCCGTAGCGCGCACCCTCATCGGACAACCCACGCCTTTCCGCAGCGTTCCCTTCTTCTGGAGCGCCCACTTCGACTTGACCATCAACTACGTCGGGCACGCCCCGAGCTGGGACAAAGTCGAGCTGGACGGCACACTCGCGTCGCGCGACGCCGCGGTGCACTACTTCCGAAAAGGCAAGCTACTGGCCGTCGCCACCGTCGGTCGCGACCGCTACGCGCTCGAGATCGCACGCCGTTTCGAGCTCGAATGACGCGACAATCGAGCACCACGACGCCCAGCGCCTACATTGCAGCGCTCCCCGCCGAACGCCAGGCGCCGGTCCGGAAACTGCGTCGGGTACTAAAACTACACCTGCCGCGGGGTTTCGAGGAGACGATGGACTACGGGATGATTGCGTACGTCGTGCCGCACGCGCTTTACCCGTCGGGCTACCACGCCGATCCCAAGCGCCCGCTTCCTTTCATGAACCTGGCCTCGCAAAAGCAGTACATCGCGCTCTATCACATGGGTTTGCACGACGGCCCGTTGCTCAGCTGGTTTCGCCGCCAGTGGCCGCAACACACCGAAGCGAAGCTCGATCTGGGGAAATCCTGCTTGCGCCTCAAAAGACTCGATCAAGTCCCCTACCCGCTGATCGGCGAGCTCGCCGCGAAAATGACGCCCGCCGAGTGGATCGCTGTGTACGAACGCAGCCGCTAAGTAGCGGCTGGCTCCGAGCCCTACGGAGAGCTAGCGTTGCTGGAACATGACCGACACCTTCGAACCCTGGCTCCGCGATTTCATCGGTGGCTATGGCGGCGTTGCCGGCAGCGTGCACGTGCTCGACGCCGACCAGCTGAGCCTGCGCGCGTCCGTCAATCTGCCCCCTCCCGTGATCGCCGCTACACGCACGATCCCGAAAGGCAAGGGCATGGCGGGGCTGGCCTGGGAGCGCCAGAAGCCGGTGCTCACCTGCAACCTGAAGAGCGACGAGACTGGCGACGTGCGCCCGGGCGCCAAGGCGGTACAGGCGGCCGCTGCCATCGCGATCCCGGTTCTGAACGCGGCGGGCGGCGTGCGCGCGGTGGTCGGCATTGCGTTCTCGGAAGAGCGCCAGTTCAGCGCTGAGGAGCTCGCCGCTTTCGAACACGCCGCGAGCCAGCTGCCTGATCCAGCGACGCGCGGCGATCTGGAGGCGTGAGCTCGACGCCGATGCTTCGAATCACACCGCGCAGCCAAGCGTGCGCGGGGTCGGTGCTGAGGCGCGGGTGCCAGATCATGAGGTAGTCGAAGCTCTGGAACACCGACGGCGGACGCACGATGCTGAGCTCGGGATCGCGCGCGCCGATCTCGGCGATACGCCGCGGCACCGTGGCGACGAGCTCGGTGCCGATCACCGATCTCATCGCGGTCGCGAAGGACGGAACGTGCAGGGCCGCGCGTCGTTCGTGCCCGGCCCGGGCGAGTTGCCGTTCGGGGACGGTCTGCTTACCCCCCAGAACGGAGACCGTCACGTGCTGGGCGCGCAGATACTCGGCCAGTGACAGCCCGCGACGCCGTCGGCTGCCGCGCCAGACCACGCACGCGAAGCTCTCACTGAAGATCTTCTCCTTTTCGAAGCGCTCGGGCACCTGTTCGTCCTCCGCGCCGAGCACCATGTCGAGCCGTCCGCGATCGAGCGCCTCGAAGGTGCCCTCGTGCGTGGCGATCCACTCGAACGAGAGGTTCGGAGCCGCGGGTAAGATTCGGCGAGCGAGTACCGGGCACACCACGTTGCTGCTGTAGTCGGTCGCGGCGACGCGAAACAGCGCCGTCGCCCGGGACGCATCGAAGCTGGAGTCGCCCAAGAGTTGCTCCAGCCGTGGCAACATGACCTCGAGCTCCGAAAGCACGCGCTCGGCGCGCGGCGTGGGCTCGTAGCCGCGCGGCGTGCGCACCAGCAGCTCGTCGTGAAACATGTCACGCAGCCGCTGCAGACCGCGGCTCACGGCCGGCTGACTGCGACCCAGCCGCTTCGCAGCCCGCGACACGCTGCGCTCCCCGGCGAGCACGACCAGCACCACCAGGAGATTGAGATCGCTCTGCCGAACTTGCGTAAAACGCATACTCATGTTTCAGATTATGCATTGGA
Organism: Polyangiaceae bacterium; assembly: GCA_025937785.1. Taxonomy (GTDB): domain Bacteria; phylum Myxococcota_A; class Polyangia; order Polyangiales; family Polyangiaceae; genus JAICQQ01. The sequence continues at coordinate 8,822 of JAICQQ010000225.1, read as the reverse complement.
AGCATGGCGCGCGCGGAGCTAAATTGCTCTCGTGACCGCTGCCTTTGCGCCCCGCGAATTGAAGAGCACCGCCGCAGAAGCCGTTGCTGCTGCGCTCGCCGCTGGGCTCGCCCTGGTCGCCGGCTTGCCGATCTGGGCCATGTTTCTAGGATGGAACGCCTATTTCACTCGAGGCTCGGGCTGGAAGAGCGGCGCCGTCAACCTCGGCTGCGTGCTGATCGGCGTGTGCTTGGGCATGACCGCCCAGTTCGTGCTCGGGATGCTCTCGACCCCGCCCGGGCTCGCTGAGCAGATCGCGAGTGTATTCGCCGTCACGTGGGTGGTGCTGTCGCTTCGCTTCGTGCCGAAGTTCAACAACGTCCCCGCGCTCTTTTTGGGGTTGATCGCCTATTTTGCCTCACGGCTCGCGCCCGGCTGGGCGACGTTCGCCACGCTCGCGGGTGCAGTCGTGTTGGGAGCGACAGCGGCGTCGCTCACTGGCGCCGCCCAGGCGCGTTGGTTCGGTGCGGATAGTGTCAGCGTGGCTGAAGCTCAGCGCCGAACACCCCACGCAGCAAGCGTCTGATTCGCCGGCGCGGCCTGCCCCACGGGTCGCACGTCGCCACGCCCCAGCGCCCTCGGCGCCATGGTCTCACCCTGGATTTCCGCATGGCCGCGATCTTGCAACGGGGCCTTCCAGAGGTGATAAGAACCATGGCTTACGGAATGCTGGTCGCTGCGGTCGTTTCAGCCATCATGATGACAGGTCTGTGTTTCGCGCTCGGATGGCGCAAAGTCTACATGGTGGCACCCTTGCAGTTCATCGCGGCGCTGGCCGTAACCCTTTCCATGGGACCGCTCACGGTGCGGGACGTCTACGCGGACGACGCCTTCTTCCTGGCGTTGATCGTCTCCGCGTTGATGCCACTCGTGTTCGTGCTGCTGCGTCTGGTGGTCGGGCGTCTCGACAAGCCCGACGCGGGCGGCCTCACGGGCCACGCTCAACGCCAAGCGCGCCAGCGCGATTTTCACCCTTAGCGCAAGTTCGCGAGCGCCTGCTCGACGAACCGGCGGTGGCCCTGCCGCATGCTGAGTTCAGTCACGTCTGGGCGGGACAAGTGCGGCGTCGCGTAAGCGGGCGCCCAACGCGCCAGCCGTGACATCGGGCGCAGCGCCGCCCACAGGTCCCAGTGCGGCAGCTGCGACCACTCGATTCGGGAGACCGCGCGGTAACATTCGGTGAGGCGCTGCATTGCAGCCTCTCCGAAGGCCCAGAGTACGTCGAGCCGAGCGATGGCCAGGTCTGCGAGCGGATCGCCGACGGCGGGTTCTTCCCAGTCGAGCACGGCGACGAGCTTGCCCTCGCGCCACAAGAGGTTGCCCGGCCAATAGTCACCGTGCAACAGCACCTCGGGGTTGTGCTGCGGCCAGGGCCAGAGCCGGCGAAGCCTGGAGCGAAGCTCCGCTTCGTTCAGCGAGGCGTCGAGCGCTAACGGAGATTCGTGGATGTCGCGCTCCGCGCTGGTGGAGCGCGACTCGAGAAAGCTGAGCTCGCTGCCTACGGGGAACTGGTGCAGGCGCGCGAGCTGTTCTGCCATCTGCGAGATCCGGCTCTCGAGGCCGCTGAAAGAAAGCTCCACCTCGCCCTCGATGTACTCGAGCACGATGGCGCCGCGCCGCTCGTCCACGAAATACGGCTGGGGCGCGGGCACTCCGACACGACGGCACCAGCCGAGCAGCGCGAACTCCGCCCGCAGCGCACCCCGCGTCGCTTCGGCGGTCCCGCGGCGTGGCCGCCGCACCACGACACGGCGGAACGTGCTGCCTGCGAGCACCAGATCGACAACGACCGCCCGCGCCGAGACCCCGCCCTCTAGCTCCGACACGCGGTCGATGCGGCAACCTGGAAAACCGTACTCGAGGATCGGTGAGAACATTGCGGGCGACGGCACCACGCCCTTGTAGCACAGCCCGCTTCAAGCACTTCGCGATCGGCGCAGGCGGCGCCGCGCCCGCGATGCCCGCAAACTGACAGGCTCACTGGCCCGCTTCGAGGTCGCGGCCCGCTCCGGTGGATTGCCGAGCGTCACATCCGCACCGTCGGCTTCGCTGGGAACGAACGGGCGTTCGCGCGCCTGCCCCCACGACTCGACGGACCAGCGCTGCCACGCTTCGCAGTGCAACCGCCGCATGCTCTCGGCGTCTTCGGACAACTGGCGCCATTCGTCCGACGACAAGCTCTCGGGTCCTTCGCGCAACACTCGCCGCCTGAGCTCGTCGAGCAGCTCCGATGAAACTGCGGCGCCCCCCGGCTCGAGGCGGGCCAGGTGCGTCTCGAGCAGCACCGGATCGAGCACGAGGTCACGGTAACGCCGGGCCACGTCCGAACGCGTCAACGTGCGCAGCTCTTCCGCGCGTGCCAGCAGCGGTTCGGGCGTCGTTTCGCTCGGGACCGCGAATACCCCCACCCGACGCAGGGCGAGGCCAAGGCGGGCATTCGAAACAGCGAGCGCGATCGGAATCGCGAGCAACCAGGGCCCCCACACCGGTGCCAACCACCAGAACAGAGTGCTCTGGGTCAGCCACAGGCCCGCCGCCGCGCCTGCCCCGCACAGGGTCGTGAGCCACTCCATGCGCACGATGGCCGCAGCGCTACCGGCGGCGCGTCGCCGTTGGGCGCCCCAGCGTACGGTGGCGCCCGTCAAGATCGAGATCACGATGCGCGTGTGATGCAGCATCAAAATCGGCGCCACGATGGCGCCCAGCAGCAGTGAGCCGAGCACACTCGCGAGCAGTGCGAGAAAGCCGCGATGACTCCGGCGCGTCCGCGCTTCGGATACGGTGGCCGCGAAGCCGAGCAACCACGGCACGCCCAGCAAGAGCGCGGTGGCCACTACCAGCGCGGGTCCCACGCGCTCCAGGGCGGTGCCTTGCCCCCACAGCACCACGCCGAGCAGCAACGAGACCAGCCACGCCGGACTCGCGAGGTAAGCTGCCGCTCCCATCAGCAAGTGGATACGGCTCATCGTCCGAAGCCCGTGCGTCATGGCGAGAGCTAGGTGCTGGAGATTACCCTGGCACCAGCGGCGATCGCGCGCGATGTACTCCGGCAGTGTGGGCGGCACGCCTTCGTAGCTGCCCGACAGCTCGGGCGCGGCATGTACTTCCCAATCGGCGCGGCACAGCAGCGCTGCCTCGACGAAATCGTGGCTCAGGACGTCACCGCCGAGCGGCGGCTTGCCCTTGAGCTTCGGCAGCGCGCAGCACGCCAGGAACGCGTTGACGCGGATCACGGCGTTGTGCCCATAGTAGTTGCCGTGCGGCCCGGCCCACGCCGCGAGCCCGCGAGTGAACAGCGGCCCGCACACGCTCGACGCGAACTGCAGCGCACGAGCGAACGGCGTTTCTGCGCCGTGAAGCACGATAGGCGCCTGCAGCAAAGCCGTCCGCGGCTCCGCCTCCATGCGGCGCACGAGGGCGACCAGCGTTTCTGCAGACATCAGACTGTCGGCGTCGAGCACAACGGCGTAGGTGTAGCGGGGTCCCCAACTTTCGAAGAACTCTGCGACGTTGCCGGCCTTCTGCCGCTCGTTCACCGCGCGACGGTGATAATAGATGGGGACCGACGAGTGTTCAGCCGCCACGACCCGGAACGCGCCCTCTTCTTCTGCCGAAATCACGGGGTCCCGCGAGTCACTCAGCACGAACACCTCGAAGGCCGAGGCTTCGGGGCGCGCGGCCAGTGCTTCGCGCATGGCAGCGAGCGCCGCGAACACCTCTTCGGCGCTCTCGTGGTAGATGGGCACGATCAGCGCGGTCTTGGGCAACGGCGTCTCGGTCGCCGGCGAGCGGGCGCTCTCGAGCAGCGTGTCTGCCGCCACAGCACGAGAGCGGCGCGCGCTGACGAAGCCCAGCATCGCCGTCGATGCCCCGAGCCCGAGCTGGAGGAACAGGAACGAGAATACCGCAACCCACGCGCCTTCGACGAACGTGAGGCCCCCGCGCGCGAGCTCGAACCCGAGCGCCCCGCTGCCGAAGAGCGTCAGCAGCAGCGCCGGCGCCGCACCGGCGAGCCAGCGGGGGAACATGGCAGGCTCGAAGTGCTGCGTGCTGAAGCGAGCACGCGGAGGCTTTCTACCGGTTCGCGGATCGCCAAAGGTCAAGGCGGTCGCCTGGCCCAGCGCCACGTCGCCCAGGAACAGGTGCGGGTGGGCGGCAATGAACTCCTTGAGCCACAGCGGGCTCACTTCGTTCGGCAACACGGCGTAGAGCTCGTTCTTCCAGGCTTCGAAGCGCCGCTGCGCCTCGGCCACGGCACGCCGAGCGTGCTCGCCTTCGTCACCCCCGCTCACCGCGGAGGCGATGCCCACGGACAGCTCTTCGAGGCAGGCGCGGTCCCTCAGCCCGAGCGCCCTCAAGTAATCGGCCACGCGTCGAGCCGCCGTCGAGGCCGCCCAATGGCGCACTCCGAAGCGATTCGCGCCAGGGACCCCACGGTTGGCTGAGCTATTCACTCCTTCACGTGCCACGAGTAGCTCCAGGTTTCGGTCAGGGCGTGCCCGGCGCGCTCCAGAAACGCGCGGAGCTCCACGGCGCGCGTTTCCGGAGCTGGCTCGATCAGAAAGGACGCGCGCACCCCGGGTAAGTAGGTGTTGTTCTCGATGTGCTGTTCGACGACGCGCCCGCGTTCGACCGAAACCACGGCCTGGGTGTTGCCACCGGCCAGATCTTTGCCGGCAAAATCCACGAGAAAACGCCGCTTGCCCTGCTCGGGGGCCCAACGAGTCGCCGCCACCATGCCACCGGTATGGAGCGCGCCGACGCTCGCGCCGACGCGCATGCGGTAGCGCAGGCTGAGCCGAGGACCCGAGGTGTCGTCGGGCACCCATGCCAGCGCGATGTTGTCGTCGGTCTCGAGCCGAGTCGCGATCTCGAGCAAACGCACGCTCCCCTGGCCGAAGCCACTGAGCGGCTCGATCCACACACTGGGACGGTCTTGATAGTGGGCTTCGAGATCTTGGTAGCTCGCGAAGCGCCGATCACGCTGGAGCAAGCCAAAGCCAGCCGGCTTGTCCAGCCGGAAGCTGGACACGCGCGTCCGTTCGGGGTTGCTGAGCGGTCGCAGCAGCCATTCGCCGGTCGCAGAGGCCAAGAGCAGACTGTCTGAATCGTGCACCTCGGGCCGGAAGTCGCCGAAGCGCGCCGGCGACTCTTCGCCGAACAGGTACATGCTGGACAGCGGAGCCAGGCCGAGCACGCGGGGCGCACGGCGCAGGTAGAGCTCCGCGTTGACGGTGATGACGCTCGGATCACCAGGTCTCACATGGAAAGCATAAGCGCCCGTAGCGTGCTCGCTTTCGAGCAAGGCCAGGACCCACAGGGACCGTGCATCGGGCCGCGGGCGCACCAAGAAGAACTCCGTGAAGCGCGGGAACTCTTCGCCTGTCGGCTCCCCCATATCGATCGCGAGGCCGCGCGCAGAGAGCCCGTAGACATTGCCTTTTCCGATCGGGCGAAAGTAGCTCGCCCCCTGAAATGCAATGACTTCGTCGCGGTAGCTGGAGGTGTTGATGGGCGCGTGCACGCGAAACCCCGTGAACGCGAGCTGTGCGTCGGGGCCGGGCGCGGCCACCTTTCCGTAGTCGAACCAGTCTCGCGAAAACGGGATGGGCTCCGCACGCCGCTCGTCGGGTCGCAGCTGGGAAAGCGCCACCGCGTCCCCGAAGTAGAACCCCGGATGAAAGAACTGCACTTCGAAGTTGCCCGGTTCGCCGCGCCACAAGCTGCGCTCGGGCCGGAAACGAATGCTACGATAGGCGTCGTAGTCGATCGCGCGCAGCGCATCGGGCAGCTGCACCGCGCGCCGGGATCGCGGGGGTTCGGCCGCCAACGCCTGCGCCCGGCGCTGGAGCTCCTCGAAGAATGCTGGTGGAGCTGGGGCGTCGCTCAGGTCACCAGCATCGGTGGTGCCGTGCGCGCGGTCCGTGGTGGCCGAACTCGACGGCTCGACCGTCTCTAGAGCTGTTCTCGAGTCCTGCGCGCGAACCGCTTCAGTCGCTCGACCGCAGCCAAAGGCGCATATTGCGCCAAACCATGCGATCGTTATCAGTCGCACACCACGAAGCGGGAACACCACGACGCCGCTGCACCTACACGATCCGTACCAAACCACCCCTGCCCTCAATCGCGCTCAAAACCCCGCGTTTGGTGATACATCCCACGGGTACTGGGGCCATTCGGACCGTGCCGCTTTGGACCGATCGATGCGATCTGCCACGCGCGAGACGAAAGCGTCGCTGACGAGTGTTCACCCTCAGTCGTTGGCAGCCGCAGGCGCGGCGGGACTCGCGACGGACGGAACTCCAGCATCCGCAGCTTGCCCCTTGTCCCCGGGGACCGCGGTGCGCTCGGCCCCACTGGCTTGGACGACCGCCGGGGCGGGTGGCTGAAGCATCTTGTCCATCGCCCTGAGGCGATCTGCCGCGGAGGTGAACCACGTCGTCTTTGCCACGAGGTTTCTGACGATGTCGGCGTTCAGCGCTAAGAACATCAAGGCTTGGTCCAAGATCCGCGCGACCTGACACGACACCAGGCCGGTCGTAGGATCGATCCCGTCGGGCAGGGGCGCCCCGGTACGGGGCAGCGCTTGCAACAGGTCGTGGAAGTTGCGGAGAGCGCCTGCATCCCCGGTCAGCGTCAGCAGTGCGGCGGCGTATGGGGACACGGCGTCCGGTCGATCCAAACCAAACTCGGCGTAAGCATTGGCGGCGTCGCAAGCGGGAGCGTAGCCGAAGAATCGGTGACCGCGCCGCGCAGCTACGCGCTGGGTGGCTTGAACGTAGCTCGCATGGCTCTGCCCGAGGGTCTGCGGCGCCAGCGCCGCCTCGTCGAAGAACAGCGCACCGGTCAGCTCGACGAACGCACTGTAGTGCCAGCTGGTGGCGAGAGTGAGCCCGTCTCGATGCGTCCAAGTGTACAATGTGTTGTCCCACGCAGAGGCAGGCAGCATGTTCAGACCCACGAGCGCCAGCACGAGTGGGCGCGCCTCGCTGTTCCGATCATTGTACGAGAATGGAATCACGTCGACTTTCTGCTGGGTCGCGACGTCGACGTAAAAGCCCGCTCCCAACAGGCCATCGGCCCCCACGAAGACCCGGTAGTCTTGCGGCGCGAGCAGCGCCTCGGCCGCCTGCGCCAAGCCGGGGTCGGACGCTCGAAAGTGGGCTTCGACGAGGCTGAGCGCCAGCGTGACCCACGCGGCGTCGATCGACGAGTAGCGCGTCTTGCCGGCCACGACTTCGGGCCCCACCCCGCCCCGGATCACGATGTTTTCGGGGAAGATGCCGCGAAACGTGGGCAGTCGCCCCAGCGTGCCGAGAACGCTCTGGATGTGAGCGCGCCCCGCCGGCTCGGGCACCAGCCGCTGCTCGATCGCCACGAGTGTCGTGATCAGATCGATCCCCAGGTTGGTGCACTTGGTCCAGGTCATGCCCCAGGGATCAGTGTTGTCGCCGACGATCGGCTGATCGGGCGGCGCTTCAGCCGATCGCAACCCGACGAGGCCCTGGTACAGCGTCGCGTTGTGCCACTGCTGCAGGTCGGCGAGACTCGGCGCTACGGGTGCCGCCGGCGGCGCCGAACCATGGAGGGGCGTCGTGCGTTCGACACGCCCCACCGATTCGGCGTGTACTGGAGCTGCCCCCACCAAGGTTGAAAGCCAGCTCGCCACCGCGAGCGCGCGAACACCGCCAGCGCGCCGTCCAAACCGGGCTGGCCCCACGGGCTTCGCACGAACCTCCACCACCATCTTCTGCTTCACCTCTTTGCCGGCAGGATGCCCAGCATGGTTGCCCGACAGCACGCGGAGCATCAGTCACGCGCTGACGAGCCCACGACGCTGGACCTGCCAGAACTAGCATGCCGAACATCGACGAGCCACCGCCCGCGCCCGCCGATCGATCAGTTCGAGCTGCCGCCAGGCGTGGAGTCGGAGGCAGCGCGTCGCGATGACTTGTGAGCAAAAGTGCGCACCGTCGTCCGCCACCCCGCTTCCGTCGTCGTGCGTGCGCGCTTGCCTTCGAGTCGAGGTGGACGCTACGGAGAGGCGCCTGGGCGGAGCCGAGCGCCCACTCGCGAGTGTCGAGCAACGAGCCCACCCCGTGCCGCGCGCGTCGCCCCCCGGCGGGGTCCACCGCAAGCATCACCGGAGGCGCCACTGTAAGTAGCGAACGCGTAGCGGTTCTGCCACACGTCCGGCCCCAGACGGCGCCCCCAAGCACGGGCTCCAAGCCCCGGACTTACAGAGGCATATTGCCATACGAAGGTCTCAACACCTTTTCATTGTCACCCACGCTCCTTGCTTCACGCCTACGTCTGACTTCCCAGAACCCCAGTCGCTTGCTAGGTGCATCATGGCTGGCTCCTCCTGACAGCGATTGCGCTTTCGAGCGCGCTTTTCGTCTTGCAGAGCAGATTGCTACTGCGTTCTCGGAGGGGCCAGCCACTTCATCGATCTCGGCCGCACCCGGCTCCCGGCACTGAGGGCCACGCGGCCAGCGCCGTCGCCAGCGCGGCCAGTAGCCACCGCCAGCGCTCACAAGCCGCGCCGCCAACGCTCATCGTCAGCGCGGTGAGCCACGCGGCCCGTACCCACCACTCAGCACGGACTACCGCAGCCTCTGGATCCTACACATCTCGCTTCCGAGAAGTGGTGATTGTCCAAGCACTCGAGGCGATGCACTCGAGGCGATGCACTCGAGGCGATGCACTCGAGGCGATGCACTCGAGGCGATGCACTCGAGGCGATGCACTCGAGGCGATGCACTCGAGGCGATGCACTCGAG
>JAICQQ010000317.1 GCA_025937785.1 Polyangiaceae bacterium | reverse complement strand
GCTGAGCCGTACCTTCGATGCCTAGCGCAGCGGCTTCATCTTCGACCTGGTAGAGATCGGCCACCAGGGCCAACAGTTCGCGATTCTCGTGCTCATCGCTGCCCTCGGGCATGGCCTCGAAGTACTTCCGCCTGAAGTGACCCCAGCAACCACTGCGGAGACGGGTGGCTGTCTTCTCACTGAGTCCGTTGTACGCGGCGTAGCCGTCGATGGTTAGATTGCCGCTGGTGCCTCCGAGCAGAGCCTCGGCGGTCTCGGCGTCCCGGTGATCGCTGTAGTGATACACGACCGCCTGGCGAGACAGCATCACCCACATCCATCCGCGAAAGCACTCGTCTGTGTCCAGGATACGTTGTCCCGTCTCGTCGGCATGCACGTAGCGGCTGCGGCGGACGACCTCTTTCATCTCGTTGTAGATGGGAGCCAGCTGCTCCGCCGTACGATGAAACAGAGTGCACAGCGTGCTGCGCGCGATCGGATAGCCGGCACGTGCCAGAGCTCGCTCACTACGATACAAGGGGATGCTGTCGTCGCCGCGGCTCACCGCCACGTGTGCTTGCAACCCTGGACCGTAGTGACCACCGTCGATCACTCCGGGCGGCGCCGCCGCGGTGAGCACGTGCTGGCCATCCTTGGACGCCAGGGTTTGCAGCACGTACTTCTGGATCACCAGGTGTTCGGCAACGTGCTCGACGCGATGGAGCACCTTGCTTTCGCCCACCACGCGGAAATCCTCGAGCGAGTAGCCCGCGGGCAGTGCCTCGGCCTGTACCTCTCGTACCTCCACCACGGTCGGTATGTCCTTGCGCTGTCGGCGCCGATTCTGACGCTCCGGCTCACTCGCGCGCCGGGCCTTTCGCCGCTTCTCCTTCGCCCGAGCCTCGGGCTGCTCCGGCATCGGATCGCCCTCGACCGTGCGCTCGTCGGGGTCGACCCGTTGGCGCAGCTCCTCGCGGACGCTGGGGATCTTCTCCGAGCGTTTGCCAAACAGGCGGCGGTTGAGCGCTTCTACCTGCTCCGTGAGACGCTGGATCAGCTCGCCGTTCTTGGCGAGTTGCGCGCGGAGCTCGGTGTTCTCCCGGCGCAGATGCGACACGAGCAGGCGCGCCCTCGGATCGAGCGCGGCCTCGAAATCGTCGACATCATCGCCGGCCATCGATGACCGTAGATCATGATCGATTCGATCTGTCGATCCCCTTTTTCACGTTTCTTTAGCCGCGCTTTGGCTCCCAGTGGCGAAGACGCTTCACGCGGCCAAAGTCGATGCCGTCGACGAGCATCGCCAGTTGCGTCGCGTCCAGCTCTGCACGATCATCAGCATCCGGTAGATGGATCTGGAATCGTCCGCGGTCCAGGCGCTTGTGCCAAAGCACCAGCCCGCCCTTCTGAAACGCCAGGATCTTCGCCCGATCTCGCCGACGCGAAATGAAGACGTAGAGATGCCCGCTGTACGGATTTTCGCCTGCCGCGCTCACCAGCGACGAAAGGCCGTCGAAGCCTTTGCGCATGTCGGTCGCGCCGGTGAAGAGCAGGATCCGCGTCGTGCCGGTCAGACCCAGCATCGACTACCGGTCCATCAGACGAAGCAACTCCGCGACGTAGCCCGCCGGCGGCAGCTCGGAGAAGCTCAGCTCCGCCCCCGTCATGCGCAGTCTGCACGCCGCGGTGCCGTCTGTCGGCGCCGCCCGGCTCACCACCACCGGCACGAAGCGCTCTGCCGGCTTTCCCGCCTTCCGCGCCTCACGTCGGAGGCGATACAGCCAGTGCTGCAGCGAGCTCAGTCCGATGCTCCGACGTGCGCAGAACTCCGCCTGCCGCTCGCCGCTGCGCTCAAACTGCGCCACCACCCCCGTCCAATACGCCCGCCCCCGACCCTGCGTCGCTCCCGTCTTTGCCACGCGCGCAGCGTCGCCACGCTGGCTCAGCCTGCACAGAGGGGCTCGGCTGAACGGTTACGTAGCAACCGAGGGCCGTCCCTACCGCGACCGCGGTCAGCGAGCGCCCGCTCGAGCTCCGCAATTCCTTCATCCCGCCAGTCTCGCGCCACGGGTGCGTGGCATTGCCCATCGGCGTCGGGATGGAAAGCGAAAAATATTTATGGAGCGATATGGACCACTTACGCGATGGGTGAACGGTTACCGCTTTACGGACAGACGCCAGCGCACGCTTCCGCCAGACAACGGCCAAAATCGATCCAGGGCTGCAGACACACCTTTTGACGCGGGCCAGTGCATGTCGCCGCACAAGAGCAAAAATCATCTCCAGCGATGCCATTCGGACATCCCGTCGTCGCACAGTCACAATTGCGTTCAACGCAATTGTCATGAGCATCACATCCAGCATGCGTCAAAACAGAGCACGTGGACGTGCACTCGCTGCACGGACCACTCTGTGCGCTCGGGTTGTCCACCTCCTGCTTGACGCTCGATTCCAGGCTAGTCGTCTCGGCAAAGTATGCGCGTTGAATCTCAATCACACCAGGGCATTGCGAGCCAGTTGGCACGGTGGATGTTGCGTCCGCGGATGTCTCCTCATGCTCTTCCGTGGACTTACCCCCGCAAGCGGCAACGATGCAAGCTAGGCCGACGCTCATGCTTACTGACAACGCTGCCCCGCCCGGAGGATTACTGGAGCTCAGTCCACGCATACTTCGCCCGCGGACTCCCAAGCACCTTGACGACAGTACACGCTAGCATATGGCGCATCGCATCCTTGCCCCACAACTCCGTATTCACAAAACTGACCTGCGGTGGAGCAGCCATCCCCAAGATTTGGCAACACCTCCGGACAATTCCCATTGGGAGGCGGCCCATAGCACTCCCACTCGCCCGCTGCGCCCATCCTGCCCACCGGATTTCCGAGGCAGTAGCAGACCACCGCCCCCGGATATTCGCATGGAACAAAGGAATTAATTCTACCGACCACGCAGGCCTGCTCCGGTTGGGGCGTGGATGGGCAGAAACCTTCAGTCTGGGAGACGCAGCTACTCTGCGTCGTTGTCCAGACATGGTCGACGCACTCAAAATACTCTCGGCAGTACGCGACTAGCGAGGTCCCGTAGCTACACTTCAGGCCGTCTTGTTCGCACGGCGATGATGCTTCGGGATTCGACACGGGACATACTGGACTAGCTTCTGCGGCCACTCGCGTGCCAATGACATCACAGTCGCCAAGAACACATGAGTGATTCGCGGCGTTATCGCTGCCGGTAGACTGCAATGCAGTCGTTGCATCTTCGGCCGCCCCCGAGCAGCTCAGGGCTAGGAGCCAGTAGACACACCGCGCCCGTCGAGGGACCACGCGCCTTGGCTTCGTCGAATCACTCGCTTCTGCATGCACGCAGTATCCTTTCATTGCAAGACGAAGTTTACCACTTCCCAAGTCAAGGAGTTGAAGTAGTTGGTCCCTAGTCCGTCATCGTTGTGGGCTGAATCAACGCCGACCACGTACCAGTTTGATGTCGCAGTATCCCAGGCCCCAAGCGGTCCGCCGCTATTCCCCGCCGTCGTATCGACCTTTCGAGTCTTGATGTATCCGTTCGTCTGAGTAAGGGCGGTGTCCGTGACCGGTTCTCCAACGATGACGGTTCCACCCGTAAACGGGCGTGAGCCAATGGTGAGCACCTCGGTGATCGGAAATAGACCGCAATCCGAACCGCTCTCAACGCCATTCGCTAGCGCTGGACAGCCGCGAAGAAGTGGATAGCCCCAGGCCGTGATGGGAGTCGGTCTGAGTTCCGCCTGTGTGGATACCCACCAGCCCATCGCACTGGTCCCGGCAGGAACGCAGGCATCCATATTTACGCGTCCATAGTCATATCGAGCAAGCGTTTCGATCGAGGCGCTGCTGGCCATGTTTACCCATCCATTCGGTACGCTCATCGTCCCACAGCCAACAAAGCCGCCGGCCCAGGTAGGCGTCGCCGGAACGGTGGCTGTGTTGACTCGGCCACCAAAACGAAACCGTGCGTTCCAGGTAGGCGAGGAGCACCCCGACGCATTCGACGAACCATTAGCGCAGTTCCATCCGTTCGCGCCGGGCACCTTGGCGTTGTTATAGAGCACGTGTCCAGCTGTGTAGATTCGCGAACCAGCCCCGCCCGCCCCAGCAAAAGCAAGATTGACCCCGCTGCCGCTGTATTCACTCATTGCGATGGCACTACCGGGATTCTGGGTCGGCGCCACGACTTCTGCACGCTGGTCTCCGTTGCTTGAAACGGTCTTTTCGACGGTACCGTCCGAAGGCCTTTTTGACGCCGCTCGATCAGAGAACGGCGACTTCGCCAGACCGAGTGAAATCCTTGCTAGTTCATAGTTCGGCTCTGCTTCCACATAGGGACCGTATTTTGGATCGAGAACGTATGCGCGAAGCAATTGAGCCAGTTTTTCGACGGTCTCCGGTGGAGACCAAAGCGCTGGATCCTGCAGCTCCTTCAACTCCTCAGCCGTCAGAGTGTCTTCGCGCACGAAACGTCGATTCTCGATGACCAGATCATTCGGCCCAACATCTAAATGCGCCGAAGCTTGCCCAATGACGGGATCATCATCATCGTCGTTTGCGCTTGCGCAGGCAGACACAACGATTAATCCTAATACTGAACAAAACAATCGCTCAGCTGACCCCAAGTGGGTGGTCACTTGTCCCTTCATCCGATGGCCTCCTGAATGCGTACCGGGTCCAGTGGCAGCAAATACCGCTAGCGCGAACTCTCGACCGCACGGCGCGACTGCATACACGCACTGAATCAGACTTCCGATCTGATGATTGGTCAACGCCCCGCCAAGTTGCCTGGACGTGGCTTCGACGGCCGTGCAATAGCTGTCATAGTTCATTTTGTTGCAGCGTGCAACGTTACGTTGAAGTCAAAACCCACGAAGCAAGCGGGTGTATGTACGATGGCGCCCCACTTCACGGCCAGCACTGTCCAGAATTCTGGACTGCTGATGGATGCACGCAGCCCTGCTGATCAAGTGTAAGCGTTCAGGGGGCCTGTTGAGCGCCGGGCTGCCGCGTGGAATGCGAGCGGCATGAGGAACACCACGAGCCAGCGCAATTTGGACGAACAGATCGAACAGCTGATACGGGAACACATCGCCACCATCCAACGCACCGCGCGCGAAGCGATGGATCGAGCCTTTGCGGGGGTGGCCAGCGCAGGGCGGAAGCTGGCCCCCACGACAAGACTCGCTGCGGCGACCGGCAACAAGCGTCGCGCCCGGACGGAGATCGCGGCGATCGGGGAGCGCTTGTACCGGACGGTATGTGCGCGTCCGGGAGAAGGCATCGTGGCGCTGGCCAGTGAGCTTGGCGTCTCGGCGCGCGAGTTGCACCGTAAGCCCTCCAGCAACGGCGCCTGGTCAAGCGGCGCTGCTTCAGGCAGCGCGGCGGGATGGGACAAGCAACCGAAGATGTGACGTGGGCTAGCATTCGCAGCGGGGCGCATTGGTCTCCGACACGGGCGCAGTGGGTCATCGCTGAGTTGAAGCGCTCTGGGCTCAGCGCCAAGAGATTCGCCGCAAAGTACAAGGTGGGGCTGAAGCGCATCTACTACTGGCGAGCGCGGCTGGAGGCTCAGGGCTCGCCAACGCAAGGACCACACAGACTGATCGAGGTCCGATTGCCGGAGCCGAAGGCACAGAGGATGTCCCCATCGACTGCTGCGCCTCCGCGCATCGAGATAGAATTGCTGAGCGGCAGGCGACTGAGCGTTGTGGAGTCAGTCGATCTGGAGCGACTGGGCAAGCTGGTCGCACTGCTGGAGGGGCGGTAATGTTGAGCCTGCCGCCAAGCGTGCGCCTGTTCATCGCGACGCAGGTGGTGGATGGTCGCAAGGGCCCGGACAGTTTGCTGGCGCTGGTGCGCGACGTGCTGGGCCAGGACATCTTTGATGGGCATCTCTTCATCTTCTTCACGCGGAGAAGGGACCGAGTGCGCATCGTTTACTGGGACCGCAACGGGGTCGCAATGTGGACGAAGCGCCTCGAGCGAGGGCGCTTCTGCTTTCGCTCAGCCGGCGACGATGGCATTGACGTGCGTACGATCGAAGCGGCGGAACTCGGGCTCATTCTCGAGGGCATCGACCTAGAAGGTGCTCGAAGGCGGCCACGTTGGCAGCCTCATCGTCGAGGCGAGGGTCAGAGATCGGCTGATCGGATGGCGCTGAATCTTCCGACGATGTAGTGCAAGGAACGGTCGTGATGAGGTATTGAGTCACGGTGTCGAGGGCAGTCGCACCGAGCAACGTCGAGGAGCTGCAGCAGTGGCTTCGAGAGATGGTCGAGCAGTTGGCCTTCACTCGACTGATCGCTGCGGTGGTGGCGTTGGTGGTGCGGCTGCGCGATCTCAACACGGAGCTCACCAAGCAGTTAGCGCATCTGCGCCGAGCGCGGCCTCGTTCCGAGCGGCTGCGGGCGCTGGAAGGCCAACTGCTGCTACCGTGGGTGATGAGCGCGGCGTCGCGCAAGGATGGCGCGGGGCCCGCGCCCGGTGCAGCGTCGAGCAGCGCTGCTCCCGAGGCGCCGAAGCCGAAGCCGAAGAACGGCCGCAAAGGCGTGCACCCTGGGCGAGAGCCCTTCCCCCGGGACTTGGAGCGCGTGCCGCAGTACAATGGCGTGCCGCCCGGGTTACGACTCTGCCCCCAGTGCGGCATCGAGATGGGGCGGCTGGGGCACAGCCACTGCGAGTACCTGGACGTGATCCCGGCGAAGGTGGTCGTGGTGCGGCGCACCGATGAGACGCTGAAGTGTCGGCTGGACGGGACGGTTGTGTCGGCGCCGCCGCCACCGCGCATCGTGGAACGCGGAGTGCTGGGAAATCGGTTGATCATCGAGGCTACTGCCGACAAGTTTCTCGAGCACCAGCCGATCGAGAGGCAGTGCTTGCGATACGCCCGCAGCGGGGTGGAGATCGCGCCGCAGACCTTGGGTCGATGTGTCGGTGCGCACCTCGACTTGCTGGCTCCGCTGGCGGGGGCCATTCACGGCAAGACGCGGGGCGCCGGCTTGATGGCGACGGATGCGACCGGGATACGCATCCTCGACCCTCAGGCACCGGAGGGCATTCGCTCTGGCACGATGTGGGGCTGGACCAACGCCTTGTGGGTGAGCTTCTTCTATTGCTCTGCGGGCGACTCGGATGGCGTCCGGCGCTTTCTCGGTGAAGGTAACTACGCGCGCACGGTGCAGGGGGACGGGACCAATCTGCTGACCTTCATCGAGCGTGCGGGCGGCAAGCGCCCTGGCTGTTGGTCGCATGCTCGCAGAGGGCTCGTGCTGTGCGCTCGCTCCAAGGACCGCATTGCGCTGCAAGGCGTGAAGCTCATTGCGCCGCTCTTCGCGATCGAACGTCAATCCAAAGAGGCAGGCGAGAACGCGGCGCAACGGCTAGCGCGCAGGCAGCTCGAAAGCCAGCCACTCATCGACGCCATCTTTGCATGGGTCGAACAACAGCGTCTCGTCGTGCCTCCTGGCACGCCACTGGGGAAGGCTCTGGGCTACCTCCATCGACAGTGGAAGCGCCTGGTGCTGTTTCTCGAAGACGGCAACATCCCGCTGACCAACAATCGGCGTGAACGCGAGCTCCGAAAGCTGGTCCTGGGTCGCCGCAATTGGCTCTTCACGTGGGGAGATGACGGTGGCGAGCGAGTCGCCAACATCTTGACCATCGTGTCTACTTGCATTGCTCACGGCATCAACCCCCGCGAGTACTTGGTGGTCGTGACCCAGGCTCTGCTCGAGCGGCGCAATGTGGACGAGCTCTTGCCCGATCGCATCGCCCTCTCCCATCCGGCACTGTGCATCGCTGGCTTCACGGCCCCGGAGCTTCCCGACTGATAGTGCGCTAGCGCGTGCACAGCAGGTCGCCCGGGCGCTCTTGGCGCCCTGGAATGCCGAGCGCGAGCGACGGTGGGGGCGCTCCGCTCAAAGGAGACTCACGGAGACCCGGTGATGCCAGTCAGCCACCCGCGCATGGCGCCGAGGCCAGCCTCGTGCGCGGCTGGCGGCTCCGTGCACACGGCTGGCGCGGCACTTCTTGCACGGCCGAGCACGCGCGTCCATGCGCCGTTGGTGGACGGCTTACG
>JAICQQ010000054.1 GCA_025937785.1 Polyangiaceae bacterium | reverse complement strand
TCGCGTTACTCGTTGCCCTCGTCGCCGGAGCAACAAAGGAGAACCAAGATGCGAAAAAAGCGCACCGACAAGACCTTGACGGGTCCAACCATATCAGTGTCCTGTCTCCATGGTTCGTCCCGAAGTTCGCGCGGCCCGGCCTCTACGAGGCCGTGCGAATGTCGGACTCTGGCGTCCTATCGAGACTAGGAAAGCGTTGTTTATTTTCGTGGCGAATCAAGATTCACCACGCTAGCGCCGACTTGCCGAGTGGCGAGCGGCGACGTGTCTCACGTCGCAAGGCGCCGGCAGCGAACACTCTCCTTGCCCGTACTTTCTTGGGGGCGCGCGCGCTTTGGTCGCGGCGCCCCGCCCGGCGTGGTCTTTGGGCCGCGCCGGGGGCTCGTCATCGAGCCGAGTGCTCGATCACACGTCCGCAGGGCTCCCTGCGGGCCGACATGGAAGGAAGCATGACTTTTTACGCACGTTTTTTGTCGAAGAAGGCGACCCCGCAGTCGCATCGCGCGGATCCGAAGCAGGAGCAGAACCATGCCGGAGGCTTCAGCTTCGTCCTCGACGATTGGCAGCGGCTCGACCGCTTCTTGATTCTGGGTTCCGAGGGCGGCACCTATTACGTCTCCGAGCGTACGCTCTCGCTCGACAACGCTCGCTGTATCGAGCGTTGCCTGGCTGCGGATGGCGCTCGCGTGGTGCGTCGCATCGTCGAGATCTCCGACAGCGGTAGAGCACCCAAGAATGACCCGGCGATCTTCGCGTTGGCGCTGGCGGCGGCGAGTGATTCACTCGACGTGCGCAAGGCCGCGCTCGCGGCACTCACGCTGGTATGCCGCACGGGCACGCATCTGTTTCAGTTCGCAGAGTCCGTGCAGCACTTCCGGGGCTGGGGTCGCGCGCTGCGCAGCGGCATCGCTCGTTGGTACAACGACAAGGCCGAAGATGCCCTGGCGTACCAGGTCGTCAAGTACCAGCAGCGTAACGGCTGGAGCCATCGCGACTTGATGCGCCTGTCGCATCCCGATCCGAAGCACGCGGCTCTCTACCGGTGGGTGGTGGGCGCACAGGCCGAGGCGCGCCAGGTCAAGCGTCGGGACCGCATGGTCCAGTACGCGGCAGTGCCGCACTTGCCGAAGCTCGTGGCCGGGTACGAGGAGCTCAAGCGCGCGGACACGCTGCAGGAGGTCGTGCGCCTGATTCGTGAGCACGGGTTCACGCACGAGATGATTCCGAGCGCGTTCAAGGACTCGATCGAGGTGTGGGCCGCGCTGATCATGCGCATGCCGCTCACGGCGCTGGTGCGAAACCTGGCCAAGCTTACGAGCGTGGGGCTGATTGCTCCGAACTCGTGGGCGACGGCTTTGGTCGAAGAGCGCTTGGCGAGCCGCGACGCTCTGCGCAAGGCTCGGGTGCACCCGCTGGCACTGCTGCTGGCGCTCGTGACCTACAAGCGAGGCCGCGGTGTACGCGGAGGTCTCGAGTGGACGCCGGAGCGGCGCATCGTCGACGCGCTCGACGCCGCCTTCTACCTCGCGTTCGACGCTCTCGAACCCACCGGCAAGCGCGTGCTCTTGGCGCTCGACGTGTCGGGGTCCATGGACTGCGGCACGATCGCAGGAGCGCCGGGTGTCACCCCGCGCATCGCCAGCGCGGCGATGGCCATGGTCAGCGCGCGCACCGAGCGCGAATGGCACGCGGTCGGCTTCAGCAGCGGCGCGGCGGGCGAGTGGTCTCCGAAGGGCCACGGTCGCAACGGCTGGGGATCGAACTCCAGCCTGGTGCCGCTGTCGATCTCACCGCGCCAGCGCCTCGACGACGTCGTCGGCGCCATCCGTCGCATCCCGATGGGAGGCACCGATTGCGCGTTGCCGATGCTCTACGCGGCTGCTCGCGGTCTCGCGGTGGATGCCTTCTGCGTGTTCACCGACAACGAGACCTGGGCAGGTTCCATTCATCCGCATCAGGCTCTCGAGCAGTACCGTCGCCAGACGGGTATCGCGGCCAAGCTCGTCGTGGTCGGCATGACCGCCACGAAGTTCTCGATCGCGAACCCCGACGATGCCGGCATGCTCGATGTGGTGGGGTTCGACACCGCCGCTCCGGCGGTGATGGCGGACTTCATCCGCGCCTGAACGACACGCACCGAAACGCACGGGGGCGGGCCGAAGCGGCAGGGTTAACTCTATCCAGTTTACCTCCCTGCCGCGCTGCTTGCCCGCCCCCCTTTTTGCCCCGATAGCTCAGTTTGGAAGAGCGCTTGATACGTCACCGTTCGCCCTTTGCCCGAACCCGGGCCGTGGAATGGTGGTTACCGCTTTGGACGGAGAGGTCGTTGGTTCGAATCCAACTCGGGGTACTTCATTTGCCTCAAGGCTCGGCGGGCGAGACTACGTCGAAGCGATAGCTCGCCCCGGACGCCATGGTCACTTCGGCTTCGAGCAACCGCGTGCCGTCACGCAGCAGGACCAAGGCTTGCGGCAGCGTCGGATCCGTGACGGGAACCGGACCCGCGACGATAGCGCCGTCACTCTCGCGCACGCGCAGCTCCGAGCCCCAGAAGGCTCCGAGGTCGCCGCCTACGCTGCCGAACGCGGTAAGCAGCTGGTACCCTTCGCCGTGAGCGTAGCCATCGCCGGACTCGGACGCCTCGTTCAGGCGCAACACGCTGCCCGAGAGGCTCCGGAGTTCGCTCTCGAGGTCAGGGTGGATGGTGAGCCACGTTTCTTGGTCGAAGCCGTAGCGAAGCCACGCCGTCTTCATGGAGACGAGCGGTGTATCGCTGGCGTCGTCGCGGAAGAAGGAGCCCCCGAGCCGCATGAAGTCGTCGGACGCGATCACCTCGGCGCGGTAGCGATCACCGAGACGGCCCAGCGGGAACGAAAAGGTCGCGCGGTCCCCTGCGACGTTGCCCGTGATCGGGCCGCAGCAGTATTGCTCCGCGGCGGCGTCGGGAATGCAGCAACCTACACCCGTGAGTACGTCGCCCTCCTGATGGATCCGCACCGCCACGGGGTCTTCGAACAGGAACATGCCCCAGTTGCCCGTGAGATCGAGCGCTCTCACGGACTTGTCTTCGACGACGGAGCTGTCGTCCGCCAGCAGTGGGTCGGTCGAGCCCATTTCACCGTCGCCGCAATGCACGAGGCTCAGGCCGAACGTCGCGGCCACCAGAAACCGGCAGCGCCCCAACCAGAGTTCTGTCCGCACGAGCATGCGCCAATGTAGCTCAAGGTATGTGCACGACACTCGAGATATTGGTCCTTCGTCTCGAGTCGGGACGGCCCGCAGCAGGGCTTTGTATGCCCACTGAAATGCCGTGATGGCACTGCAGGAAGCAGGGGGCATTTCGGTGGCGAACCCCGAATTCCACACTTGTTTCCTGTCTCCATAGTTCGTCCCGCAATTCGCGCGGCCCGGCCTCTACGAGGCCGCGCGAATTTCGGACTCGGACTTCCTATTGAGCTTAGGAAAAGGCGCTGCCATTTTGATGTGGCGAATCAAAGATTCACCACTAGGGTCCGCTCCGTGATTCAGCTCGATTCGGTTTCCAAGCGCCACGGTGGCCAGATCTTGTTCGTCGATGCGTCCGTGGCGGTGTTTCGCGGGGAACGCGTGGGCTTGGTAGGCCCCAACGGCAGCGGCAAGTCGACGATCTTTCGCCTGATCGCGGGACAGGAGCCTCCCGACGCGGGACAGGTCAACATCGACAAGAACACGTCGATTGGCTACTTCGACCAGAACGTCGGCGAGATGCAAGGGCGGAGCGCTCTGGAGGAAACCATCGCCGGGGCAGGTGAAGTGGCGGACCTGTGGCACGAGCTGCAGCTGCTCGAGTCTCAGATGGCGGATCCGGCGGAGTTCGAGCGACTGGACGAGCTGGTGGAGCGGTTCGGCACCGTGCAGTCGCGCTTCGATGAGCTCGACGGGTATTCGCTCGAGGCCCGTGCACACGAGGTGCTCGCAGGTCTAGGCTTTTCGCAGACCATGATCGCCGGTGACGTGGGCGCGCTGTCCGGCGGCTGGAAGATGCGAGTGGCGCTGGCGCGGGTGCTGTTGATGAAGCCGGACGCGCTCTTGCTCGACGAGCCTACGAACCATCTCGACATCGAATCGATCATCTGGCTCGAAGGGTTCCTGAAGAGCTTCGACGGTGCCATCATCCTCACCTCGCACGATCAGGCGTTCCTGAACCGAGTCGTGATGCGCATCATCGATATCGACGAGGGCGAGCTCGTCACTTATTCGGGCAACTACGACTTTTATCGCGAGCAGTATCGCCTGCGCCGCGAGCAGCACGCGGCGCAGTATGCACGGCAGCAAGCCATGCTGGCGAAGGAACAGGCCTTCATCGATCGTTTCAAAGCGCGCGCCAGCCACGCGGCGCAGGTGCAATCGCGCGTGAAAAAACTCGAAAAGATCGAGAAGATCGAGCCTCCACGCCAACGCAAGCGCGTGGTGTTCGACTTCAGGCGGCCGCCGCGTTCGGGGGACGACGTCGCGGCGGTCGAGCACGTGCACAAGGCCTACGGCGACTTGCGCATCTACGAGGATTTCAGCCTGCTCATTCGGCGCAACGAACGCTGGTGCATCATGGGGGTCAACGGTGCGGGCAAGAGCACGCTGCTCAAGCTGGTGGCGGGCGACGCGACGCCCGATGCAGGTAGTGTGCGTCTCGGGGGCAGCGTGAAGCTCGGTTATTTCGCGCAACACGCCATGGAGATCTTGGTGGGGGAACGCACGGTGCTCGAGATGGCGCAGCAGCAGTTTCCGCTGGCTGGCCTGGGGGTGCTCAAGACTCTGCTCGGTGCCTTCGGCTTTTCCGGGGACGAGACGGAGAAGCGTTGCAGCGTGCTTTCCGGCGGCGAGAAGGCGCGCCTGGTGCTGGCGTTGATGATGTTCGACCCGCCGAACTTCCTAGTCCTCGACGAGCCCACGAACCATCTCGACATGGACACCAAGGATATCTTGATCGACGTCCTGGCCAATTTCGAAGGTACGCTGCTGTTCGTGTCACACGATCGGCGCTTTTTGAGCGCGCTGTCGAATCGCGTGCTCGAGCTGACGCCTGAAGGTCCTCGCGTCTATGCTGGGGGCTACGACGAGTACGTCGCGCAAAGCGGTCACGAGGCGCCGGGCCTGCGAGGTTAGCCAGCCCGCTGGCCTTTGCACGGCCGGGCGCTATGGGTTAGGAAGTAACGCCGTGCCGATCTCACCCGACCGCTCGCAGCAGATTGAGGCGTTCTTGCGGCACGTCGGGCGGGGCCTGCGAGATTCGCGCGTCACGAACCTCGAAGAAAAAGCGCCGCTGGATCTGGTATCGAGCTTGGATTTCTGGGCTGAGCGCGAGGTGGCCACGTTTCTGGCCGAGCGGTTCCCGGGGGACACTCTCCTGTCCGAAGAGTCGTCGAACGCGGTCGAGTACGCGGACCGTATCTGGGTACTCGACCCGCTCGATGGAACCGTGAACCGCGCGAGCCAGGTGCCCTTCTTCGGCATCTCGCTGGCCTTGCTGGAGCAGGGCCGTCCCGTGGCGGGCTACGTCTACGATCCGTCGCACGACGAGCTGTTCGTGGCGCACGCCGGGCGAGGAGCGACGAAGAACGACGTTCGGCTCAGCGCCACGACCGACAAGGTGCTCGGTCTGGCGCTCACGTCGAAGCTGCTGCGCCAGTTGGTACGGCGCTCACCCGAACAACTGTACGAGCTCTTGGCGCATCAAGGGCGGCTCCGCAACTTCGGCGCGCAAGCGTTGCAGCTCTGCTACGTGGCGTGCGGTCGTTTGAGCGGCGCTGTCAGCCTCGAAACCCGACTGTGGGACAACGCCGCGGGCTCGCTCGTCGTGCTGGAAGCGGGTGGACTCTACACCGATCTTTCCGGCAACGATCCGTTTCCGCTCACGCCCGGGGCTCCGGCGCTGAAGGGCGGCCGCACCCCCTGCATCGCCGCGAATCCGGGGGCACACGCGCGACTGTTACCCCTGCTGAAAGCGCTCGCCTGAACGGGGTCACGTGCCGAGGCCGGCGAGTGCCGCATGGATCATGCGCTCGCTGTAGGCGTGATCCTCGGCGTGCCCGGGCGCCCAACCGTCCAGGAATCGATAGAAATCGGCCCACGCCACCGGGAAGAGGCTGCGCCACTCTTGCTCGAGTGCTTCGGCAGCGAGGGGAGTCAGCCGTGCCCCGAGCGCGTTCGAGAGCTCCGCGAAATAGTAGCTCAGCGCGTCCGCCGCGTGGCGCTCGCACTCGGCGGATCCCCAGATGCTGCTGAAGAAGTACGCGATATCTCGGATGCCGGGGCCGCCCCCCACGTATTGAAAGTCGACCGCGGCGACCTCTAGGGTGCTCGTGCCCCGCGCTGGAAAGCAGAAGTTTTCGATCTTGGCATCGCCGTGGACGAAGCTCTGGAACTTGGCGTGCTTCAAGCGTCCGTCGAGCTCGTGCGCGGCCGCTCGCAAACGCCGGCGGGTCATCGCTCGGAGCTCGTCGGGCCGGGTGTCGAGGTGCCAGTAGCTGCCCGTGGCCCAGAGCCGCTGCGGGGTGGCGCCGAGGAACGTCGCATGGAAGTGCGCCAACCAAGCCAGGCAGCGTTCCACGGACGCTGCGTCGAGCCGCGGGTCGAGGTAGCTGCGTCGCTCCGAGTACCCCGCTTGGTCCAGGTCCTCGAGCACGAAGCCCCATCGCTTCCCGTCATTGCGGCAGGCGAGCGCCTTGGGCACGCGGCACCCGGCACCGAGCCGAACCGCGAAACTCTGGTACCACGCCATCTCGACTGCGTACGAGCGCAGCTTCCGCTCGTGTGAGCGCCGGGTCGCGGCGTCCCAACGTTGCGCGGGTGACGGCGGCGCGACGCGCTTCACGATCACGCTCGGGTGCTCCGAGCCGTCTAGGTCGACGCGCTGGATTTCGCCGTAGCCGCTCCAGAGCGACTGCAGCGTGTGCCAGGGGCCGGCGCCGCGCGCTCCCGTCGCGTTCAGCACCAGTTGCTCGAGCCAGGGCTCGACGCGACCGGTCACCGGTGCTTGCCCGCGCTCGTGCTCATGAAGGGTGACGGCAGCAGGCTCAGCACGGCGCCTCCGAGAATGCGGGAGTCTCCCGCCGGTGACAAGGTGTCTCGGATGTGCTGTGCTTGCTAGCGTGGAGTCGCCCCGCCCCCCCATTGACTACGTGCCCAGGAAGTACAAGGTGGCGGGCGCGCTTACGCTGTGCTTGCTGTTTTTGGGCGGCCTCACCTGCGTCGCGGCGCGCTCGGGGCCCACGGCGAACGTCTACGACGACGCGCCGCCGCAGATAGCGCCGCGACCGCAGGCGATCACGATGTCGCCGGAAATGCTGCCGGATCGCAGCGCCGGCCAGCCCATCCAGAGCGAGTTCGCTGGCGCTTCGCTCGATCCCACTGAAGACGAAGTCGCCGCGATCATCGCCAAGGTCGAATCGGAGGAATGGTTCGGGGTGTACGTCAACGGCGAGAAGGTCGGCTTCTCGCGCATCATTTCGCGTCCTGCGCGGCCCGGTGAACCTCCGAGCTATCTGATTGCCCTCGATGAGGTGGTGCGGTCGAGCATCGACGGACTGGTCGACGTGCACCAGAACGACCGAGCCTGGCGTTACTCCGCCACCAAGCCGTTTCGACTGCTGTCGCTCGAGACCCGCGAGACATCGACCGCGGGTGTGATCACCCGGCGCTTCAGCTTCGACCTCGAAGGCGGCGTGCTGGAAACCAGCGTCGACGGGCGCGTCGAGCGAAAGCCACTGGCACCCACTCGCGAGACCGTAGCATCGTCGTTGGGCGTCGAACCCGATCTGGTGGCGGTGGGCGCGCGATCGTCGAGTCTTTCGTTCGATGATGTGCTGTTGAAAGACCTCGAGTGGCAGACGACGGTCGCTCGCAAGTTTTCGCGCACACTCTCCGGTGTAGAGGTCCCCGTGGCAGTGCTGGAGAGCTATGCGCCCCACGACCAATCGAAGTACACGGCAGAGACCGCGCACCTCGGGCGCCTGCTCAGCGTGAGCATGGGGGAAGGCTTCGTGATGAAGGCGGAGCCGAAACGACAGGCCACCCAGGGCATCGGTAGTATGGATGCCATCCACGACGGGGTGGCCGTCGATCGCCCGCTCGGTGACCCGAGCAAGATCCGCTCGTTGACGCTGATCTTGACTACCGGCAAAGACTTCGCCCCGCCCGACGGTCCGAACCAGCGGGTCACGCCGGTCGGCGCGGGGCGTTACCGCCTCGAGCTCAGCGCCGTTCCGGGAGCCAGCGAACAACCGGGGGAGCGCGAGGAGTCACTGGCACCGAGCGCGACGATCGACAGCGATCACGCGACGATTCGCTTGGCGGCTCAGCAGATCGTGAAAGCCGACGACTCCGAACAGGCGCGTGTGGCTGCGCTGGTCGACTATGTCGCGCGGACCGTCGAGGACAGCTACGAGTCCAACCTCGGCACGGCAAGCCAGGTGCTCGCGCGCAAGTCCGGCGACTGCAGCGAACACACCTTGTTGTTCGTGGCGCTGGCGCGGGCGGCAGGTTTGCCCGCGCGCGAGATCTCCGGGCTCGTGTACGCCTCCGATCTAGAGCGGAGCTTCGTGTGGCATGCTTGGGCCGAGGTATTGGTCGACGGGCGCTGGGTGGCGGTGGATCCGACGTTCGGCGAGGCGCAGGCGAACGCCACGCACATCAAGCTCGGAACCGAGCGAGACGCGCGCTGGGTGGCGTACAGCAAGCTCAGGATTGAATGGACGAAATGAGCTCCGTGCCCGCCTGCCAGCACATGCTCTAGCCGGGGGCGTGGGTTCGGAGTAGCGTGCCGGGGGTTGGACGGGAAAGGGTTCGAACGTGGGAAGACACTCTTCAGGGCGCAAGCGGGCGGTAGGGTCGCGTGGCTGGATGATCGTGGGGTTCGTGGTGATCGGCGCCTGCGGCTCGCGCAACGCATTGCCCGGCAGCCTCGTCGTCGACGACGACACCAACGCCAACACCAACAGTATAAACACCGGGCCCGCTTCGGCGGTGGCCACCAGCGGAGGGCCGCCGGGTGTGACTCATACCGGCTCGCAAGCCGTGACCGTCGCGGGACCGGTGACTACCGGTGGTTCGTTCGTCGCCGGGCCGACCTCGGGGTTCACGGGCGTAACGACCGGCATGATACCCGCGACCACTACCGACGGTGGCAGCATCGGGGTGGGTGGCAGCCCTTCGTGCTACCCCGACAGCATCGGGGGCGGTCAGGGTGGTGAAGGCGGAGCACCGAGCGAGCTCGAGCAGTGTCCGATCCCGTACTGCGATGGTTGGGCTCCACGGGATGCCAACTGCGCCGACATCCAGGGCTCGTTCTACCTATTCCACGACCAAGAGAGCGGTGGCGGTAGCACCATCTACGCCGCGCCCGGTACTGGTGGGAACCAGATTTGCGTCGATGGCCACGTGAATCAGGTCTTCGACAGTCGGTACGACGTGTACTGGGGGGCGGGCTTCGGCATGAGTCTGAATCAGCCCGCCATCGACCGGCCGCCGGAGCCCTACGACGCGGAGGCGGCCAGCGTCGTCGGCTTTGGTTTCCACGTCGATACGCTCCCGTACGGCGAGCTGCGTTTTACCGTGCGTGGGGACGATTTTTACTGCACGCAGGTGCTCACCAGCGGCTACTCCGAGTACATGTTGGCCGATCTGATCAAAGGTTGCTGGGAGCCGAACACGACACCCCCCGACTACTCGGGGCTGATGTCCATCGAATGGCATTTGGTTGCGAACGCACAGAGCAGCTACTCCTTCTCGGTGTGCATGAACAACCTGACCGTTTACCGCGGGCCGGGGTAACGATAGGGTCAGTAGGTGGCCTCTACGTTGATAGCAGCGAGTGCGCTGCCGCTGAAGGACGAGCCCCGTGACGCCGCGCTCGTCATCCTCGATTGCCGGTTCCAGCTGAACGACAAGCGCGCCGGCCGTCGCGCCTACGACGCGGGGCACGTGCCCGGGGCGCATTACGCCGATCTCGAGGCGGATCTGTCCGGTCCGATCGTACCAGGAGTGACGGGGCGCCACCCCTTACCGGAGCTTTCCGAGCTCGCGCAGAAGCTGAGGGCTTGGGGGGTGACAAGCGCCGCCCGCGTGATCGCCTACGATGACGCCGGTGGAGCGATGGCGGCCCGGCTCTGGTGGCTCCTGCGTTGGCTCGGCCATGACGCAGTTTTCGTGTGTGACGGCGGATATCAAGCCTGGTTGGCAGCTGGGGGGGAGCCGACGCGCGCGTCACCCCCACCCGCCGCTGGTGATTTCGAACCCCGCCCCCGCTCCGGCTGGGTGGTGTCGACGGCAGAAGTGGCGCAGCGCGCTCCATCCACCGTGCTCCTCGATGCGCGCGCGCACGAACGCTATCGCGGCGAAGTCGAACCGATCGACGCCGTGCCTGGCCACATTCCCGGCGCGCTGTGTGTCCCGGTCGCTGGGAACCTGACAGCCAGCGGAGCGTTTGCCGATCCGGCAGCTCTGGCCGCTCGCTACCGTGCCGTGGTGCGCGGCGCCGCGCCGGAGAACGTCGTGGTCTATTGCGGTTCCGGGGTAACCGCTTGCCACGACATTCTCGCGGCGGAGCACGCCGGTCTCGGGGTCTTCCGGCTGTATGCCGGCTCGTACAGCGAATGGATCGCCGACGCGAGCCGCCCCGTGACCACCGGCGACGCCCCGTGACACGCAGGGCGGGCGCTATCCGTTGAGGGTGCTCATGCTCGATTCGGCGTAGCGGGAGCCGACGGCGGCACCCGGAGGCACGGCTTCGGAGAGCCCGCGCAGATCTGCTTCGCTGAGCTCGAGCCTGGTGGCTGCCACGTTCTCTTCCAAGCGGTGAAGCTTGGTGGTGCCTGGGATCGGGTGGATGTCGTGACGCTCTCGGCCCTGGTGCAAGAGCCAGGCGAGCGCTACCTGGGCGGGCGTTGCGCCGTGCTTCTCGGCGAGCGCATCGATCAGACTCAGAAACTGCTGATTCTTGGCCAGGTTGTCCTCCGAGAAGCGCGGCAAGGTTCGCCGGAAGTCCGCTGCGCTGATGTCGCTCGTAGCGCGAAAGCGCCCCGCGAGAAAGCCGCGCCCGAGCGGACTGTACGCGACGAAGCCGATCCCGAGCTCGCGGCACACGGCGAGCAGCTCAGCTTCGGGTTCGCGCGACCACAGCGAGTACTCGGTTTGCAGCGCAGTGATCGGGTGCACGCGGTGAGCACGCCGGAGCGTCGCCGGTGAGGCTTCCGAGAGCCCAAGGTAGCGGACCTTGCCTGCCGTCACGAGCTCGGCCATCGCGCCTACGGTTTCTTCGATGGGTGTGTTCGGATCGACGCGGTGTTGGTAGTACAGATCGATGGTGTCTACTCCCAAGCGTAGCAGACTCGCGTCGCAGCTCTGCTTCACGTACTCGGGCGTGCCGCTGATCCCCAAGAAGGAGCGATCTTCGCCGCGAACCACGCCGAACTTCGTGGCGAGCACGACGCGGCCTTTGAAGGGCTTCAGGGCCGCGCCTACCAAGCGTTCGTTCGTATGGGGGCCGTACATGTCGGCGGTATCGAAGAAATTGATGCCCAAGTCGACCGCACGAGCGATCAAGTCGCTGGCTCGGCCCTGCTCGGTGGTGGTGTCGTAGAACTCGCTCAGACCCATGCAGCCGAGCCCCAGCGCCGACACCTCGAGATCACTCTTCCCCAATTTGTATCGTTCCATGATGTGCTCCTCGTTCGACGTGAACCGCGCCGCGGCGCGTTGGCGTTCATGTGGGACCGAGTGTAGGCGCCCGCAAGCGCGCTCTGCCCAGGTCGCAGGCTGGGACAAGAGAATCGGGCTCGCAGGCAACCACACCCCAGGGCGGCTTGCCTTGGACTGTTTCTGGCTAGCCTGATTCTGCGGCGGGTTGTGTCTCGCTTCCGAGGAGGTTACGCTGACTCTCGTGAGTCAGGCGGTGCTGCAGCTACCGGATGCGGAGCCTTCGCGAAGCGATCGCTTGCTCGGGGAGCTCGCCGAACTCGAGTCACTCGTGGATCCCTGGCTGCGCCGTGAGCTACGCCAGCCCCAGGTGTGGCCGGGCTTGAGCTTCGTGCGCGCTGAGCGCCCGGGGCCCATGCACAAGGCCTCCGTGCATTCGCTAGCGCTGGCGCTGGTGATCTCGGGCGGAAAGTGCGCCCGTGTCGAAGGCCGCGAGTACCGCTACGACGCGAGCCACTACTTCGTGCTGACTTCGGCCAGCGTGATCGAGGCCCGCGTGATCAAGGCGAGCCCCGACCAGCCGTATGTCGCGATGCTGCTACAGCTGCCTCCGGCCATGGTCGCGAAGACGCTCGCCGCGCTGTCTCAGGTCGACGGGGACGACTCGCCTGCCGAAGACGTGCCCGCCTACGTGGCGCGCGTCGATGCGCGCCTGTTGAACGCCGCCTGCCGCTTCCTGCGCGCGCTCGAAACCGAGGCGGATCGCCGCATTCTCGCGCCGCTGGTGCTCGAAGAGATCTGCTATCGCCTGCTGACCTCGCCGCACGCGCGGGCCCTGCGGCGCGCCTCGCTGGGCGTGCGTGACGGGCAGCAGATCTTGCAAACGATGGAATGGATGCGAGCGCACGCTGCGGAGCCGCTGACCGTGTCGCGCATCGCCCGCCGCGCGGGCATGAGCGCGTCGCATTTCGCACACAGTTTCACCGAGCTCGCTCGGCTCAGCCCCATGCGTTACCTGAAGCGAATTCGGCTCGAACAGGCGCAGGCGCTGCTGCTCGGATCGTCGACGCGCGCTTCCGAAGTCGCCCAACTGGTCGGTTACCGCAGCCCCTCGCACTTCACGCGGGACTTCAAGGCGCACTTCGGCGTGCCGCCCAGCCAGTTCGCACGCGAGTTTCTGGGTGCGCGCTAGGCTGGCTCTCCGTTCGTTCAGTGCGTCGGCATTGCGCCGGGCCGGGCGTGTCTGACCACCTCGAGCAACTCGGCGATACCGTAGGGCTTGCGCAGAAAAGCTTGAAATGAGCCCGGTTCGAGGCGCCGCTCCGTGGCAGCGTCGACGTAGCCCGAGGTCAGTACGATCGGGAGCGTCCAGGCGCGGCGGCGTGCTTCGCGCACGATGTCAGCGCCGTCGATGTCATCCATCGTCATGTCCACGATCGCGAGATCGATGCCGCCCCGTTCCATGAGCGCAAGTCCGGCTCGTCCGTTCTCGGCTTCGAGCACGCTGAAGCCACGCAGCTCCAGGCTGCGCCGGAGCTGCGTGCGCACGATCGCTTCGTCATCGACGATGAGGACGCGGCAGCTCGAGGCCCCGGCGACCACTGGGTGGGTCGAGGGCTTGGCAGCGCGGTCGGACGCGGGCAGCAAGAGCCAGAAGCAGGTCCCTTTGCCAAGCGCACTCTCCACGCGCAGCGCGCCGCCGTGAGCGGAGACGATGCCCAGGCATGCCGCCAAGCCCAAGCCGTTGCCCTTGCGCTTGGTGGTGAAGAACGGCTCGAAGGCCCGGGCCTGCGTGGCGCGATCCATCCCCACGCCGTTGTCTTCGACCTGGATTTGGATCCAGTCGCCCGCGCCTACGGTGGACCCCAGCGCGTCGTCCCAGCGGGAGTCCGGTTGCTCCAGGCGGCGCGACCGCACGCGAATCGTCCCGGCGGTACCGTCCAGAGCGTCCGAAGCGTTGGTCAGCAGATTCAAGAACACTTGAGTCAACGTCGTGCGATCGCCCAGCACCACGGAGCCAGCCTCCAACTCCAAAGTCAGCGTGGCCTTCTTGGAGAGGCTCGCGGAAATCAAGGTGCCGAGCTCGCGAAACAGCTCGTTCAACTCGATGGGCACCGGCTCTCCGAAGCTGCCTCTGCCGGCGTACGCCAGCATCTGTGACGTGAGCCCGGCAGCCTTCTGTGCGCAGTCTACGATCGGCTCCAGTAGCTCGCGCGTTTCCGGATCGGTGGTGGTGCTGAGCAACAAGTCGGCGTTGCCGAGGATGCCCACCAAGAGGTTGTTGAAGTCATGAGCGATGCCGCCGGCGAGCACACCCAAGCTGTTCAAGCGCTGGGCGCGCTCGAGTTGCTGCTCGAGCTTGCGTCGCTCGCTCTCGCGCCGCCGCGCATCGCGCAGGTCGCGCAACCCGGCCACCCGCGTGGGCTTGCCGTCGAGTGTCGAATTGACGCCCACGATCTCGAACGGTACGAGCTCACCTGCGGCGCTGATGATGGTGGACTGGTATGCGCCGGTGAGTTGTTCGGAGACGACCTTGCGGGCCTCGGGCACGGCGGAGGGCGCTACGAACTCCAGCAGCGGCCGGCCTACGACCTCAGCGCGCGTATAACCCAGAATCTTCTCCAGATCGCCGCGCGCCTCTACCACGATGCCGTCGCGGCTAAGCACCGTCAGGTCGAAGATCGTATCGACCAAGTCCTGCAGGCGCGCTTCGCTTTCACGTAGCAGCGTCCACGTGCGTTCGCGCTCGGTGACGTCGCGTACAGCAGCGATGCGCACGGGCTGCTCACCCAGGCGGCCTTGCTTCGAGAGCAGCTCGGCACGAAACCGCGTACCGTCTTTGCGCACGCCGGTGATCACGTAGGCGCCTTCGTACTCTTCGCGCAGCCGCTGCATGACACCAGAAAGATCTTCTGGCGCTACGTGGTTGGACATGGTCTTTGGACCCAGCAGCTCTTCGCGAGGAGCGCGCAGGATTTCAGCGAGGCGTTGGTTGACATCGATGACCACGCCGTTCACGTGCACCAAGATCCCTTCGAAGGAAGCGTGGTACAATAGCTCGAGCCGCTCACGCGTTCGTTGGTGCTGCTCGACTTCGTCGCTGCGGGCGAGCGCCAGCTCTAGCGCGGGGGCGAGCAGCTCTCTGACCTCGGGCGCCACGGGTTGGTCTGCGGCGAGCCGCACCCGGTGCTGGCCGTGTTGCACGAGCAACCACGCTGGCTCTGCCTCCGAGTCGCAGCGGCGGAGCCCCAGCGACCCGAGCAGCACGAACGCTCGGTCCCAGGCGTCTTTCAGGTCGTCCGCTGCAAGCGTGCGCAGGACCAGGGCCAGCGTTTCTGTCGGGCTCTGCATCGTCTCGGCTCGCGTTTTCGTGCCAGGGGTCGCTCCGGGCGCTCCCCCCGGGGAACCAAGAGTATACGACGGATCGACGGCGACTTCGAGGGGACCGCTCCACGGTCGGCTTGCGGGGGTCGAAAAGGTTTCCGGGCAGCGAGGGCAGGGGCTTGCGTCCGAGTGGGCCCCCAATCTACCGTGCCGCCGATGGCAGTTCCAGGTCCGCCAACTTCAGTCAAAGACGTCATCAGCCGCATCCAGAGGCCGACTCGCGCCCTGGTGACGTCCGGCATGCCCTACGCGAACGGGCCTGTGCACGTGGGCCACGTCGCCGGTGCGCTCTTGCCTGCGGACATCACCGCACGTTGGCTCGGCCTCTTGATCGGGCGCGAGCGCGTGTTGTTCGTGTGCGGCAGTGACGACCACGGATCGACTAGCGAGGTGGCCGCGCTCAAGGCCGGCGTACCCGTGGCCCAGTTGGTAGAAGCCACGCGCGAGCAGCAGAAGCAGACCATCGCTCGCTACTCCATTGGTCTCGACATTTACACGGGCACGTCCGAACCCGAGTGCTTCGAGATCCACCGCGAAATGTGCCAGGAGTTCCTGACCAAGCTTCACGCACACGGCATGCTCCAGAAGCGCGAAAGCCCGCAGTGGTACGATCCGCAAGCCAAGCGCTTCCTGCCCGATCGCCTGGTTCGCGGCCGTTGCCCCAACCCGAAGTGTGACAACGAAAGCGCCTACGGTGACGAGTGCGAGGTGTGCGGGCATCAATTCGACCCCGCGGACGTGATTGATCCCAAGAGCGTGCTGACCGGGGTGACGCCCGAGCTCAAGAATACCGTCCATTGGTGGCTCGACATCTGGTCCGTGTCGGACGTGCTGAAGCGCTGGCTGGACGGGAAGGCAAAGACCTGGCGCAAGGCCGTGATTCAAGACGTCATGGAGCGCGTGCGCCCCGCGTTGCGTCTCGAGCAGGCGCTCGAAGATCAGTACAAGGCCCTGAAGGGCAGCTTGCCCGCCCACAAGTTCAAATACGCTCCGGGCAAGCAGCTGGTGCTGCAGTTCGAAGACAAAGCAGGGCTCTCCGAGGCGCGTCAGCAGCTGTCGAATGCCGGCATTGCTAGCGAGGTTGCCGACGAGTGGGCGCACCGCCCCATCACTCGAGACATCGATTGGGGGGTTCCGCTGCCCGCGCTCGATCCGGATCTTGCCGGAAAGACGCTGTACGTGTGGCCCGACTCGCTGATCGCTCCGATTTCGTTCAGCCAGCTGGCTTTGAAGCGGAAGGGGCTCGATACGAGCCTGCACCGCGAATATTGGTGCGACCCGAACGCCAGCGTTCGCCAGTTCTTGGGTCAGGACAACGTGTTCTTCTACGTGTTGATGCAGGGCGCGCTCTGGCTCGGCCAGCAAGCGGATCCGCAGCGTCTGCCGATGGCGGGGGAATTCCAGCTCACCGACGTGTTCGGTGCGTTCCACCTCACGTCGGGCGGCAAGAAGATGAGCAAAAGCACGGGCAACTTCTACTCGGGCGACGAGCTGCTGCAAGACAAGGGCTACACGTGCGATCAGATGCGCTATTACCTGGCCCTGCTGGGCTTGGGCGAGAAGCCCTCCGACTTCGACTTTCAGAAGCTCGACGAGCGCAATCAATTCCTGGCGGGGCCGATGAACGCCGCCTTCGAAAGGCCGATCTCGGCGGCGTTGTCGAAGTTCGACGGCCGCGTGCCGGAAGGGACGCTGCTCGAGAAGCCGGAGGCTGCGACGGTGCGCATGGTGCAGCGCTACGTGTCCGCGATGGAAAAGGCGAACTACCCGAGCATGCTCTTCGAGCTCGAGAACTACGCGCGCATCATCAATTCGCTCTTCACTCAGTACAAGCCGCACGACGACCGTGCGCCCGAGCAGGGCCGGCGCGACGCGCTCTACACCTGCTTTTACGTGCTGAAGAACTTGATGATCATGCTGTTCCCCATCGTGCCGGACACCATGGACCGGCTGCGCGAGTCGCTGCAGCTGCCCAAGTCGGTGTTCTCCGTCGACGAGCTCGGCACTCCCCTGCCGCCGGGGCACGCCGTGGGTCCCAAGCTTCCGTATTTTCCGGCGGAGCCCTACCAGCCCAAGTCACGTTCGTAGCGACGCCTATAGGCTCCGGACCACAGACTGTCGCCTCGAGCCGACAGACGGCCGCAGGCTTCTGGTGCCGTTGTGCCCATCACACCGGGGCATGTCGCTTGCAACCCCGTTCGCCGCACATGTTCGATTCCGGCGACGGCGATTTTTCGGCAGAGCGGCCGGTACTCGTATGGCTGGGACCTCCGCTCGCCGTGATGCAGACGGAGGTCGCCGAGACCTTCGAGGTCTGCATGGTGACGGAGCTGGGCGCTGCGCTCACAACATCGGACACGCGAGCACCGGTAGGGGTCGTTTGCTTCCTCGACGCCTGTGAGGAGCCCGCCGACTTGGTGCACTCGCTCCTGAACCGAGTCCTGCCCGAGAGTCGCCTGGTATACGTATGGCGACGCGGCGTCGACGGTTGGGCCCAGTTTCGGACGCGCACCCACGCTACGGTTCTGCCCGGCTCGTTTCACGAATCCGAGCTTGTGCGAGCCGCGCGGGGCTTGCTCGATCCCCGTTTCAGCCTGTTCTCGGTACCAGCGGCGCGCCCGCGCGGTTCAGTGTAGTCGCGCCCGCCGTTCCGGGGCACGATAGCCCCGCATGGATCGCGAGCCGCAGCCGGATCAGGCGAGCATCACGCACACTCTGGATATCGGCGGACGCGTCCTGGTCCGCTCCTTCCGCGTCGAGGTGGTCGACGGCCCAGACCGCGGCAAGGCCATCGAAGCCAAGGAGGACTCGGTGACGATCGGGACGGCCGCGAGCAACGACTTGGTGCTCAGCGATCGTACGGTGTCGCGTTTTCATCTAGAGCTCGTAGCGCAGAGCACCGGTATCGGCCTGAAAGACCTGGGCTCGCGCAACGGTACCTGGCTCGGCGACGTGGGGCTGAAGACGGCAACGGTACCGGCCAACACGGAGCTCAGGCTCGGTCGCTCCCGGGTTCGGCTGTTCGCAGGCGACAAGCGCGCGGTGGCCGCTCATCTGACGCCCTGGTGCGGCGGTCTGATGGGCAACGACCCGCACATGCGGCGCATCATGGCCACGGTGCGGCGCGTGGCGTTGACGCCGGTGCCGGTGCTGGTCAGCGGTGAGTCCGGCACTGGAAAAGAGTTGGTGGCGCGCGCGCTGCACGAGCTCTCCGATCGCAAGGACCAACCCTTCGTGGTGGTAGATTGCGGCGCCTTGACCTCGACGCTCGTGGCCAGTGCCTTGTTCGGTCACGAGCGGGGGGCGTTCACGGGGGCGGATCGACGGCACCTGGGCGCCTTCGAGCGAGCCAATGGCGGCACCGTGTTTCTGGACGAAATCGGCGAACTGCCTCTCGATCTGCAACCGCAGCTGCTCGGCGTGCTCGAGCGCAAGCGCTTTCTCAGGTTGGGGGGCTCGAGCGAAACGGAAGTCGACGTGCGCGTGGTGAGCGCGACCAATCGCGAGCTGCGCACCGAAGTGAACACGGGCACCTTCCGCGAAGACCTGTACTATCGGCTGGCGGTGGTGAACATCGAGCTTCCGCCGTTGCGGGAGCGCCCGTCCGACTTGCCGCTCTTGCTCGAGCATTTCTTGCGCGAAGCGGGCTCCGACGCGCCGTTCGAGAGTGTGTTCCCCGAGGCCGCCCTGCAGCGGCTGCGACAGTACCCCTGGCCAGGGAACGTGCGAGAGCTGCGCAACCACGTGGAGGCGACCGTGGCCATGGGCGAATCGCTGCTGCCCGCTCCGGTCACGCTGTCGGCGACGGAGGACTTCAATTTCCCAGATTCCGCCTTGGATCTGCGTTACACCGAGGCGCGCTCGCTCGTGCTCGACGCGTTCGAGCGGCGGTACTTGACGCACCTGCTCCAAGCAGCGGGGGGCAACGTGTCGCTCGCGGCGCGCACGGCGCGCATGGACCGCTCGTACCTCATCAAGCTGCTCCAGAAGCACGAGCTGCGCTAAGCGTAACGCCACCAAGCGGTGGCCAGCGCGAGCGCCAGCGCCAGCGCCAGCGCCAGGACGCTCCACGCGAGCCAGCGGCGGCGCACGGGCGGTGCCGCTGCTGTCTGTGGGGTTGGCTCGACGAGCGCGGCCATCTCGCCGTCGGCCGCTGCGGTGCCCAGCTGACCGCGGGCGCGCACCAGAGCCTGCGACAGCTCCAGGGCTCCTCGGAAGCGTTCGTCCGGCGATTTGGCCAGACAACGGTCGACGATCGGTTGCAGCACGTCGGCCCGCTCCAAATCGGGGCAGGCTTCGAGCAGCTTAGCGGGGGTAAAGGTCAGGTGCTGCGCGAGCACGTATTGTAAGCTTCCGCCCTGGAAAGGGGGGTGCCCGGTCAGCATCTCGAAGAGCGTGATGCCGGTGGCGTAGATGTCGACCCGCCCGTCGATGCGGCCGCCCGCGATCTGTTCGGGCGCCATGTAAGTAGGAGTTCCGTACAGCCCGGGCTCTTCGGCGTCGTCGTCGCTCTTGGTAGCGATGCCGAGGTCCAAGATCTTGGCAAAACCTTCGCGGACGTCACCCGGTAGCACCACGATGTTGTCGGGCTTGATGTCGCGATGGATGATGCCGAGCCCGTGCGCGAACGCGAGCCCGCGCGCCACCTCGAGCGCGATGTCCACGGCCCGCCCCGGTGTCAGGCGACCACGACCCGCGATGTGCGCGGCTAGGGACTCTCCTTGCAATAGTTCCATCACCAGGTAGGCCACGCCTCCTTTCAGTTCGCCGAAGTCGGAGACGTCCACGAAGTTCGGGTGCTGCAGCCGACCCAAGACCTCGGCCTCGCGCACGAAGCGCTCGCGAACCATCGCCTGCGTTTGCCGATTCGGTTGCAAGGTCTTGACGGCCACCATGCGATGGATTCCGAGGTGCTCTGCCTTGAATACCCGCGCCATGCCCCCGCTGCCGAGCAACTCGCGGATCTGGTAGCGCTGGTCGACGACGTCGCCCGGACCCAGCTGGACGACCGTGCCGGGCTGCTTGGGCTCGGACTTGGGTGAGGCTTCGAGCGCGGATCGAAAGGCTTCACGTGCTTGGTCCAACGATTCGGTGATCCTGGCCAGGGGCACGCCCTGTTCACGGGCGACTTCTTCAGGAGCCTTGCCCTCGAGGTCGACCTCCAACAGCAGCGTGCGCGCCTCTTCCGTCAGGCTTCGCACGGCGCGGTGCACGGCGTGCCGAAAGAACACCGCCGGATCGACCAGCTTCGGAGAGTTGCTCGGAGCGGGGCCCTGATCGAGAGACTGCTTCAGGTCGTCGGCGAGTTCGAACAACCAGAGTCTCAGCTCCGTGTCGCGTTGCCATTCGGCCAGGCGCTGACTGGCGACGACGAACAAGAGCTCGGCGGCACCTTCGGCCAGATCGGGGTCCGCGAGCTCGAGGCTGAACTTGCGGAACACGCTGATCTGATGCCGCCGCACCAATTCCACGAGAGCGCTGTTGTCGTGGTCTTCGACGAACGCCTGCACCAACGCGGAGTCGGTGCGATCGGAGCGGGCGACGGAGGCGGGTGTCGGGCGGGCGCCCTCGACCGAGGGCTGGTTCACCCGACCGGGTCTTCCGGCTTGACCGCCTGACGCCGCCGCAGACCGGCAAGCAGACTCCGAGCCGGCACGAAGTGCTCGTCGCCCGTGGGGTCGCGCAGCACCAGGCCCAGTGGCACGAACTCGAGTATCGTCCCGCGATGCTGATCGGTTTCGACCTGGTCGCCGATGCTCAGCATGCGCCGTATGTAGTAGTTCGCGACGATCTGTTCCGCGGGAGCGCGCATCGACCAGCAGGACAGGAACACGACGACGACCAGCCCCGCGCCGACGACGAGCGTGAGGTTTGCCGTGATGAAGCTCAAGTTCGCGCCTAACAGGTCGAGCGTGACCAGGCTCACGACCAACAGCAGCGCCCCCTCGGTGACGCTCTCGAGGATGGCGGCGGCCGGGTTTCTGAGCTCGCGCAGTATCGCCCCGACGGCTCGGCGCGCCGCGCCAGCTAGATACGCGCCGCCCGCGAAGAGCGCGAGCGCCGAGAGCGCCTTGGGTAGGTAGCCGACGGCGGCCGACAGCGCGTTTTCGAGCGCGGTGAGGCCCCAGATACCGGCAGCCGTGTTCCAAGCCACCAAGAGCAACGTCCAGTAGGCGAGCGTGGCCACCACGGAGGACGGGGTCAGGTCTTTGTGGATCGCCCCGAGCAGCGACTGCAAGCGCGTGCCCTGCACGGCGGCGTCGAGGCGCACTACCCGCAGCATGTGGCGCAACGCCGACCGGAGCAGCTTGGCCACCAGCCAGCCCACGACCAGCACGCCAGCGCCCGAAAGCACGCTGGGCGCGTGCGCTGCGGCTTTGTCGCCGATTCCCTCCAGCCAACCCTGGAGTGCTCGGGTGTCAAGTGCTTCGAACATCGGAGACCTCCTGCGCGGCTGCAGTGGCGTCGACCGGCGCGGCGCTGCCGAGCGTGGCGGTCAAGGCGAACGCAGGCGCCTCCACCAACAGCCGCGCCACTTCGCCGATGGTGTCGATCAGCGCCACGCGCGCGCGCACGCGCTCGGCGAGACTGCCATCGGGCGTGGGCGCTCGGTACGCAGTGCGCAGCAGCGTCGAGACGTCCAGCTCCGAGCCACCCATGGGGCTAGAGTAGACGATTCGCGCTCACGTGTCGCGCATGATTCAGCTCGGCCGCCAGCGCGCGAGCTTGCGTTGCAGCGTACGGCGGTGGATGCCGAGCCGGCGGGCGGCCTCCGACACGTTGCCTCCGGCCTCGTTCAGCGCATGGTCGATGTGTTCGCGCTCGCGATCCTCGAGTGGCATCGGCTCGTCGGGCGGTGTGACGTCGGGGTTGCGTGTCGTCCGCTCGAAGGCTGCCAGGATCTCGTCGACGCTCGCGGGCTTCGTCAGGTAATGCTGGGCGCCGAGTTTGATGGCTTCGACTGCGGTAGCAATGCTCCCGAATCCGGTGAGCACCACCACCTGGATCTCCGGGAACTTGCTCCTGAGGGCCTGCACCAGGTCGAGTCCACCCTTGCCCGGCATGCGCAGGTCGACCACGGCCTTGCTCGGCTCCCACGCTTCCGCTTCGACGAGCGCCTCGTCGTAGTCGCACGCGACGGCAGAGGCGAAGCCGCGGCGGCGGAGAGCTGCCGCGAGCGCTGCGCAGAAGTTGCGGTCGTCGTCCACGATCAGCACGGTTTGCTGGGTCGGCTCGTTCATTCCGCGGCGACCTTGGGCGAGGCGAACACGGGGGCCTGAAGCGGGAAGCTCACGATGAAGCAAGCCCCGCTCGGCGCTGGACCAGCGAGCTCCAGATCACCCCCGAGTTGCCGGAGGTGCGCGCGGGCGAGGTACAGCCCGAGCCCGCGCCCGGCTTCCTTCGTCGAAAAATAGGCTTCGAAGAGGCCGTGGCGCACTGCATCGGTCAGACCCGGTCCGTTGTCGCGCACGACGATGCGCGCGGCGCCGGCTTGCGCCTCGACTGCAACGTCGATCTCGGCTTGCCTGCCCGCGCCGTCGCAGGCGTCGACCGCGTTGCGCACGAGTTCCTTCAAGACCCGCCGGATCACCAGCTCGGGCTGATTCGTGCTGGCGTCGTCAGGGCCGGAGTACTGCACGCGCACCTGCGCGCTCGTGCCATGCGCGAGCTCGCGACATGCCGAGAGCGGCCACGGTTCGAGGCCTTCGAGTTGGCGCGCGCTGAGCTCCGGGGTCGCCATGCCGTGGATGATGTCCTTGCAGCGCGACAGCTCGGCGCGAATGCAGTCGATGGCCGCGGCGCGCTCCGCGCCGGAGAGGGCGTCCAGCTCGTCGGTGAGCAGCTGGATGGTGCCGAGCGGGGTGCCGAGCTCGTGCGCGGCCCCCGCTGCCAGGCCACCCAGCGCGGCCAGGTGCCGAGCTTGCGTGGCCGCTTCGCGCGCGCGTTCCAGCTCCGCCTGTTGGCGCGTGATGGCGGCTGCGAGCCGGTGCACGAACAGCGTGATCGTCGCTCCGGAAACGGCCAGGCCCACCCACATGCCCACCAAGTGATGCAAGAAATGGCCGGAGAGCTCGGTCGTGATCGCCGTGATGCACAACAGCACGCCGAAACCGACCAGCGCCGCGCCTGCGACCCCCCAGGTGAAGCCGCGCGGCAACAGCGTGGCGAGCCCGATCGGCACGAAGTACAGCATCGTGAACGGGTTGGCGGCTGCGCCCGAGATCGCGAAAAAGACGCTGAGGCCGCACACGTCGAGCAACAGGTGGATGCCGGCCGCGCGCGGCGACCAGCCCCAGCCGCGCCGCGTGACCAGCGCGTTCGAGATCGCCGCCAGCGCCACCAAGCCCAGCGCCATCCAGGGCGCGAGCAGCTGACGCCCGAGCAGGTGGGGAGCCCAGGTGTGACCCGTCGTGATGAAGACTAGCGCAGCCAAGAGCGCCCAGCGTGCCGTGAGCAGCGTGCGCAGCGCTTGAGGGCTCTCCGGGGGCGGCACGCGGGACATGAGCGGCTCAGTGCTCGTGGGGCTTTTGGCAGCTGCCGCGGTCGTCGTGGACGTCGCAGACGAGGCCATCGGCGCAATCCTCGTCTTCGGCGCAGGGAGCGCCGAGCTCGCCTTTGCTGTCTTCGCCGCCACACGCCTGCGCCAGCAGCGCGACGACGGCGAGCACGTAAACGCGCGCTTTCATGGGTGGCGTCGCCTTAGCATGCCGCTGCCCGGATCGCTGCGGCAACTTGCCGCATCGACGTTCTGCTGGCGTTCGGCGTAGTCAGCCGGACTCGATGCGTGGGCGTTTGTTCACCTTGGTGTTGGCGGCTGCTGCGGCGTCGAGCTGTTTGTCCGTGCTGGCGCCGGACGTCGATCGCGCCCTCGGCGTTCACGCTGCCGTCCGCGAAACCACCGCGCCGTCGGCTTGCATCACCTGTCATCGCCCTGAGCCGGCCGAGTCGGCACCAGCGCCGCTGCCGCTGTCCGCGGTCATGGGGCCACGCCAAGCGCCGTGGGTGCCCGAGTGGATGCTGCACGAGCGCTCAGGTGAATGCCTCGCGTGTCACGGGGTCAGCCCGTGACAGCCCGAGCCCGCACGGCCGTGCTCGGCGTCATGGCGCTGGCGCTGGGGCAGCCGGCGATCGCCGCGGCGCATCACGCGCCGGGGCACGGCGCGTCCGAAGGCATCCGTGCGGCGAACTCCCTCGCGGGCCGTTCGGCGCGCGCGAGCGACCGGGTGATGTTGCTGGAAGAGCTGTCGGCCCCGACGGACCAGCCCGGTGGTGCGGCCTCCTTGCAGAGCACGACTTCTCTGGTGGGTTCCTTGCTGCTGCACCCGTGGTTCTCATTGGGAGCACAGCTGCCTTGGGTGGTGGTCAACGAGTCCGGCCAGAGCGGTTCGACCACCGGTTACGGCGACACCACGCTGGAGGCGATCGTGACGCCCTACGGCGACTGGCTCCGGCACCGCGTACCGAGCTTCGGCCTGCGCTTGAGCCTACCGACGCGTAGCTTCGAGCTCGCCGCAGATCCGGGCAAGGTCTTCGCGGCGTCGCCCTTCGCGGCGTTCACGCGGCGCTACGAGTCGTTTTATTGGCAGGCCGTGCTCTTGTCGACGCTCGAGACGCGACCGGCGGGCTGGGCCTGGGACATGAGCGCTGGCTTGTCTGCCGGCTATCAGGTCGCGCCGGGCCTATCGCTCTCGCTCGGCAGCTGGGTGGACACGCGTCTGCTCGCCTACTGCGAGGACGTCGACGGCACGTCGAGCTATTGTGAGGAGGGACGCGTGACGGAACGCGAGCGCCCCACGCTCGCGACGCGAGCTTACGGCTTGCTGAATGCGGCATACGCGATCGGCGCCTTGCAGCTGCAAACCGGCGTGCAGCTGCCGCTGACCGCGAAGCGCGACTTCTCGTATTCCGGCTTTTTGAGCGCCGAATGGTCTTTCTAAGCTACAGCGCCCCGGCTTTTTCGAGCGCGCGCCGGTACTGAGCGGCGACGATCCTCGTGGTGAGGCCGCGCGGCAACATGCCCACGAGCGCGGTGCCCCAACGGTAGGTGACCCCGGGGATGTGCAGGGGCTTGCGCCTGCGGAGCGCCTCGACCCCTTCGCGGGCCGCCTGGCTCGCGGGCATCAGCCAGCGCCGGAGCGACCCGAAGTTTTCGCCGATCGTCATCTCGGTGTCCACGCCGCCCGGCGCGTAGGTCGTGATGGAGAGGTTCTTGCCGGCGAGCTCGTGGCTGAGGCCCCAGCCGTAGTGGATCAGGAACGCCTTGGTCGCCGAGTAGGCGGTTTGATAGGGGACGGTCACGATGCCGGTCAGGCTCGAGACCAACATCAAGCCGCCTTCGCGGGCTTCGAGCGGCCCGAGGAGCTGCGTAGCCATGCGCACGACTCCGGTGACGTTCAGGTCGAGCATGCGCTGGAAGTCTCGCCACTCGAGCTTGTCGTGGGCGCCGAAGTGCGTGATGCCGGCGTTCAAGATCGCCGCGTACAGCTCGTGCCGACTCGTCACTTCATCGATCACTCGATCGACCTCTTCGAGCTTCGAGAGATCGGCGACGATCGGATGAACTCTCACGGCGGGGTCGGCCTCGAGTTCGCGCTTGAGCTCTTCCAGGCGATCGCCGCGGCGGGCCACCAAGATCAAGTGGGCGCCGTGCCGAGTGGCGAGCTGGCGCGCCATTTCGCGGCCGAGTCCGGACGAGGCTCCAGTGACGAGTACCGCGCGTCCGCGAAAGTTCATGGGTTTCATGCTGGTCGTTTCCTTCCCAATCGCCGGCAGGGGTAGCCTCAGCGGCGCCCATAGTCAATCGGCCGCGACCTGCGTTACAAGACTTGCCCCTAGATGACCGTTTCCGACGTCGTCGACGTGCTGCGCGAGCTGTCGCGCACGATCCAGCGCCAGGTGCTCTCGGCGTGCCACGAGCAGTCCATCGAGCAGCTCTCGACCGTGAGCCACGAGGCGGCCGAGGACACCATCTTCAGTATCGATCGGGTCAGCGAGAGCGCGCTGCTCGCCGGCATCGCCCCCCATGCCGACCGCCTGGGCGGCGTCGTACTGGTGGCCGAGGGGCTCTCCTCCGAAGCGGTCACGTTGCCCGAGGCGTGGCGACCCGAACAGGCGCGCTGGCGTGTCATCGTCGATCCGATCGACGGCACTCGCGGGCTCATGGTGCAGAAGCGCAGCGCGTGGATTCTCGCCGCCGTAGCGCACAACGGCGCGACTCCGGCCCGCCTCGGCGATTTAGAGGCGGCGATCCAAACGGAGATCCCGACGTTGAAGGCGGCGTTGGCCGACGAGCTCTGGGCGTTCCGGGGTGAGCCGGCCCGAGCGCTGCGCCGCAGCATCGACGGCGGTCAGCCCCAGCCGCTCGCGCTTCGACCGTCCCGTGCCGCCAGCATCCGGCACGGTTACGTCACCTTCAGTCGCTTCTTCCCGGGCGCACGCGACGAACTCGCGGCCATCGACGAGGCGGTGTGTCGCAGCGTGTTGGGGCCCAACCCATCGGGCAATGCGCTGTGTTTCGAGGATCAATACATCTCGACGGGCGGCCAGCTCTACGAACTGATGGTGGGCCACGATCGCTTCGTCGCCGACCTGCGACCGCTGATGGTTCCACTTTTGCGGCGACGTGGCGTGCAGCAGGGATTGTGCTGCCACCCCTACGACATCTGCACCGCCTTGATCGCCCAGCAAGCGGGGGTGATCGTCACGGCGCCGGACGGCAGCGCTCTCGACGCGCCGCTCGATCTGCACAGCGACGTTGCCTGGGTGGGTTATGCCAACTCAGCCATCCAGCGCGAGGTCGAGCCTGCGCTGCAGGCGGCGCTGCGCGAGCGTGGTTTGCTCGCATGACGGGCAAGCGAGTGCAGCGGACCCGAGGCGTCGATTTCTGCGTGCGAGTGGGTCGGTTTCCTACCCTGGCCGATGTGAGCTAGCTCGCGCACGACTCGCCGCTGCTGCACGGCCTTTCGAGTCGCGCGCCGAGAAAGCTGACGCTCCCGTGTGCCGGGCGGCGGCTATTCCAGGCTGCACGACGGGGGCAAGATCAGCGCGCCCGTGCCGTGTATAGCTGCATGCACGTGCGCTATTTGCTCGCCGTCACCGCGCCGAATGCACGGCAGGCCAAGACCCTCGCGGTCATGGCCGAGAACGCGGGCCTGGAACTGGTCAGCTTCGGGGCGCCTTACGAGGCTGCCGCTTGGCTGGAGCGAAACGAACCGCACGCCGTGGTGCTCGACCTTCGAGTCGCAGGCGTCAACGACATCTGCCGCGAAGTGCGCTCCAAGCGGCAGCTGTGCGGCGTGCCCATCATCGCGTTGACCCGTCAGATCGCGGATGGTGAAGCCGCGCGCTTCTACGCTGTCGGCGTCGACGATGTGTTGCCGCTGGACGCGAACGCCCAGCTCCTGGCGCGGCTGCGGCAAGTGTCGCAGCAGTCCTTGGCCCCACCTCCGCACCAGGGCATCGCGATCGTCGCCGATCCCGAAGCGCACCGAGGCGACATTTTCGGCCGTGTCTTCATGAACGCGGGCTACGACATCAAGTACGCTCTCGACGACCGGTCGCTGATTTTGGCGGACG
Source organism: Polyangiaceae bacterium (assembly GCA_025937785.1). GTDB lineage: Bacteria > Myxococcota_A > Polyangia > Polyangiales > Polyangiaceae > JAICQQ01. The sequence continues at coordinate 13,134 of JAICQQ010000054.1, read as the reverse complement.
TGGCCTCGAAAGCGCAGGTGATCGTCGTAAGCTCCAAGCTCGGGGATCCCCGTTCGCTGATCGAGACGGCGAGGGCGGACGGCTCGGCGGCGGTGTGGGTGGTGGTGGTGCCCCGCCGCGAGCTCGAAGCTCTCGGCCAACGCTTGGCCGGGCTCGAGGGAGTCGCGGTGATTGCGCGCGACGCACCGCCGACGGACTCCCTGTTCTTCGCGAACGAGCTGCGCCTGCCTCCGGGCGCGCGCCAGCGCAAAGGCGAACGTCGCCTCTACGGCACACAGGTGCGCTTCCGTGCGGTGGGTGGTGTGGATACCGACTTCGGATTCTCGTACAACGTCAGTGATGCCGGCATGTACGTGCGCACACTCGCTCCGCCTGCGGCTGCCCGCGTATGGCTCGAGGTGCGCCCGCCACACTCGAGCGAGTGGGCATGCTTGGAGGCCGAGGTGGCCTGGCGGCGCCCCTTCAACACCGAAAGCGCCGCTGCGGCCGTGCCACCTGGCTTCGGCGTGAAACTCCTATCGGGGTTGGGGCAGAGTTTGGTCGCCTGGAAACGCGCGGTGCGAGACCTCTCGCGATCGACGCCACAGCGCGCCGGTGGCGGTCTGGCCACGTTGATGAACGAGGCGCTGATCGGCGAAGCGGTGCCGCCGCTGGTGGAGGACTCCGTGGTCGAGGTGGCGCCGGCCTGGGGAGCAGAAGAGGACGAGGCCACGACGCTGGACGGACTCGTCGCGGCCAAAGAGAGCTGGGAACCGGTGACGGAGGACGATCAGCTGATCGCTTCGGTGAGGCCGCCTCCCGCGGCCGCGTTGCCTGCGGAGCTACCGCTGCCGCCGCCGCCGCGGCGCGCGCCTCCCGACAGGTTGCCCAACGGACCCGCGTCGCCCCCCGCCTTGCCGCCGGTGCCGGTGCTGGCCACGACGCCCGAAGCCGCGCCCGACGCCGACATGCTGGCGAGTCTGCCGGAGACACCTCGGGTCATGCTGGTCCCACTCGCGGGGAAACCCAGGCGCGCGCGCTGGGCGCTCGCCGCCATCGGCGCCGGCGGGCTTCTGCTCGCGGGCTCGGTGTGGGCGCTCGCCGGTAGCGACGTGGCGGCAGAGGCCGCCCCGGCAGAGGCCACCCCGGCAGTGCCGCCGCCCGTGTCACGCCCAGCGCCCAAGGCGCCCGCTGCCCCCGCTCCTGTCGAAGCCGCTCCACCAACGGCACCAACGCCTCCAGCGCCACCAGGCTCCGCGCCGGCAAGCGCGGAAGAAATGCCGCGCGCGGAGGCAGTGCCGGCGCTGACCAAGGCCGCCGTCCCGACGGACGACTCCGACCTGAAGCCCAACGAAGGCGGATTGCTGGTGCACAGCCAAGCGGGTCTGCGCGTGTTCGTCCAGGGTGTGGAACGCGGGCGCACCAACGAACGCTTCGTGCTGCCCTGCGGCTACCGCTTCTTGCGCCTGCAGGGCGCCGCCGAAGGCGTCTGGGTGAGCGAAGGCCGCTCGGTGCTCGTCACCTGCAAAACCACCACCGAAGTCGAGCTCGCGGCACAACCCGCTGAATAGCCGTCACGTCTCGAGCGCTAGGGGGCGATGCTTTGCCTGAGCGCGGGCAAACGTAGGGCCAGCGTCGCCGCGCGGGCTGCGACGAAGATGCAGAATGCAAGCCACAGCCCGGTGTTGGCGAAACGGTTAGTGAGGACGATAGACGCGCCCAGAAACACCAGCAGGGCTTCGAAAGCGGCGTTGCGCATCGCGCGTGTACGCGTCGCGCCGATGAAGATGCCGTCGAGTTGAAACGTCGCGCCGCCGATCAGCACGTAAGCGCCTGCGAGTGGCAGGTAACGTGTCGCTTCCTGCTGCACGGCGTCGACCGAGGTCAGCGCGTGGAGCATGGCTCCGCCTCCGAAGGCGATGGCCGCCGCCAGGACGGCCGCGGTGCCGAGGGAGAGCTCGGACGAGCGGCGCACGACCTGGTCGAAGCGTGGCCGTTGCTTGGCGCCGACGGCGGCGCCGACGAGCGATTCGGCGACGAACGCGTACCCGTCCAGAAAAAATGCACTGAACGAGATGAACTGGAGCAGCACGTGGTTCGCGGCGAGGATCGTATCGCCGAACACTGCACTTTGGTTGGTGAACCACGCAAAACTCGAGAGCAGCGTCAGCGTGCGCAGCATGATGTCCGCGTTGGCGTTGAGCGTTTGCTTCAATTTCTTACGATCGAGGATCCGGCCAAGGTCCCAGAACGAGGCAGTTTCGTGGGAGTCACGGCCGAGCACGCCGCGGGCGAGCCAGAGGCCGAAGCCGAGCGCGACCCACTCGGAGATGACCGTGCCCCAGGCGATGCCGCGGGCACCCCAGTTCAAGTAGCCGGCGAACCAGACATCGAGGGCTAGGTTGAGGCCGTTGAGAAGCAACTGGGTAAGCAACAGTCGCTGGGTCGTGCCGAGGCCGATGAACGAGCCCGTCAGCGCATACATCCCGAGCGTGGCGGGTGCTCCCCAAATGCGCACGAAGAAGTAGTCCGCCGCAGATGCTTCTACCCGGGGGCTGGCCGCGAGCAAAGCGAACGCCGCGCGTCCGATCAGTGGGGACAGCGCGATCAAGAGCGCACCGATCGCCACGGCAAGCAGCAGCGACCGGGCGAGCGTAGCGCGCACCTCGCTGGTATCGCCCGCGCCTCGGGCCTGCGCAGTGAACCCCGTGGTGCTCATGCGCAGGAAGCCGAAGCTCCAGTACACGAAGTTGAAGATCAGCCCACCCACGGCGATCGCCCCGAGCTCGGCGGTCCCGCCCGTATGGCCCAACACCGCGGTGTCCGTCAGCCCGAGCAGCGGCGCCGCCGCGTTGGCCAGCACGATCGGCCACGCCATGCGTAGGATGGCCAAGCGAGTGGTAGGCGCCTCCGACATGCGGCTGCCCTGTAGCACGAGTGAATCCGGGGAACTTCCAGATCCGGCTCGGATAGCTGCACTGCGTTAACGTAAACAATGTAACGTAAACAATGTAGGAGGAGCGCCCAATGGCGGCTGGCTACGCTGGAGGATTGCGCCGCGGGTCGGCCTGTGAGACTGATCGAGCCGATATGCACTGGCTTCCTCTGAGCTCCGTCCGGTCTCGCCTCATCGTCGTCTCACTGCTCCTTGGGTTGGGGCTGACCGCTCAGAGTGCTTGTTCCTCGAAAGGGGACTCCAAAGCAGCCTGCCAAGAGGGTGCAGAAGGGTGCAGCTGTTACCCCAACGAGAGCTGTGACTCCGGTCTCGAGTGCCACTCGGGCTTGTGTGTCGAAGAGGACGTGGGTAACGACGCCGGCGGTTCGAGCAGCGGCGGTTCGAGCAGCGACGCTGGCGGTTCGAGCAGCGGCGGCTCCAGCAGCGACGCCGGCGGTTCGAGCAGCGACGCCGGCGGTTCGAGCAGCGACGCCGGCGGTTCGAGCAGCGACGCTGGCGGTTCGAGCAGCGGCGGCTCCAGCAGCGGCGGCTCCAGCAGCGACGCGGGGGGAGCGAGTAACGACGCCGGCGGTTCGAGCAATGGCGGCAGTGGCAATTGCGAAGACGGAGCGCAGGGTTGCAGCTGTTACCCCAACGCGACGTGCAACGACGGCCTGGCATGCCAGTCCGACGTGTGTGTCTCCGCCACCACCTCGAGCGGCGGCGCCGGCGGTTCCGCCGGCACTGGCGGCGCCACCAGTAGCGGAGGCACCGCAGGCACGGGCGGCACTGGCGGCGGCGCCACGGGCGGCACGGGTGGCGGCGGCTCCGACCCCGCGATCATCGACGATTTTGCGTCCTGCGACGGTGACATCGCTCCCGTCGACGGACGCGATGGCGGCTGGTTCACGTTTGGCGACGACGACGTGAACGTCACGCCCACCAGCAACGTGGCCGCGCAATCGCCGCCCAGTGATTTCGAGGACCCCTCCTGCGCGGCGTGGTACACGACGGGCTGTGGCGAGACCGCGGTGGACTGCACCTTTGCCGGCATCGGTTTCGTCTTCTTCGAAGACGAGTCGCCTTACGATCTGAGCGCGTACCAGGCGCTCCAGGTCCGGCGCGAGGGCGACGCGCAGTGGGTCATCGCGCACATGAGCGGAGGCCTGACGTTCGGGGCTTCGCTCGCGACGGGCACCGGGACCAGGACCCTCTACTTCTACGACTTCGTGCCCTCCGGCGAGACGGACATCTACGCCCTCCCCGACTGGAGTCAGGTCACCAAGATCGAGTTCACGTCGCTGACACCCGAGGCATCCGGCTTCGCGATCTACGATCTCCGGCTGCTCTGACTCGCTCGCGGCGTTGCCACGCGACTAGCCGTTTCGGCGTTCCCAGGCAACGACGCGCTGCTTCGAGATGCCGAGTCCGGCGATGCCGCATTCGACGACATCCCCGGGTTTCAGGAAGCGTGGCGGATCGAAGCCGCTGCCGACGCCGTTCGGCGTGCCGGTGCTGATGACGTCGCCCGGCAGCAGAGTCATGAACTGGCTCAAGTAGCTCACCAGTTTGGCGACACCGAACACCATGTCGCTGGTGTTCGCTTCTTGCACGGTTTCGCCGTTGACTTTGAGCCACAGATCGAGCCGCCCGGCATCGGGGATCTCGTCGCGCGTCACCAGCACTGGCCCTAGCGGGGCGAACGTGTCGGCGCTCTTGCCCTTGACGTATTGACCGCCGCGCTCGAGCTGAAACTCGCGTTCGGAGTAGTCGTTGTGCACCAGGTAGCCCGCGACGTGGTTCAGGGCATCCGCCTCGTCGACGTAACTGGCGCGTGCGCCGATGACGACCGCCAGCTCGACCTCCCAGTCCGATTTGCGCGACCCGCGCGGCAACACCAGGTCGTCGTAAGCGCCGCAAATTGCGCTCGTCGCCTTGAAGAAGACGATGGGTTCCGAGGGCAGCTCGGCTCCCGTTTCTTCGGCGTGCTTGAGATAGTTGAACCCAATGCAGATCAGCTTGCTCGGGCGACACACTGCGGGGGCGTGGCGCACGTCGGCCGGTACCCGCGGACAGCTCTCGCGGTTGGCGCGAAACCACTCGCGTAGGCCGTCGATGCCTGCACTGCCGAAGAATCTCTCGTCGTAGTCATGGCCCCAAGCGCTCACGTCGAAGCGCTGATCGCCGTCCAGCACGGCAGGACGTTCTGCACCAGGTTCACCGTAGCGGCACAACTTCATAGGAATTCTCCTCGACAGGTGCCGGGAGCCTAGCGTCAGATTCGTCACGCGCGAACGCTGTGCCGGGTCTGCGCCGCTGGCGTCTGGTCCCAACTTTGCGCCTAGCCGCAAAAGTTCCGACTCGTCAAAACCGGCCCGTCGTCACGAGCGCCCAATTCAAGCCGAAGCGTGCGAGGTACTTGGTCAGGCGGTCCGCATCGTTCGGATTCTGCTTTTTTTTGCGCGAAGCCGAGAACAGAACGCGCCCGGCTGCCGACAGCGACTTCGAGGCGCGGCAAACCCGCACCACTTCTGCGAGCTGCACTTGATCGAAGGGATCGATGTCGTCGAGACGAGGGCCCAACAAGCGCGTCAGCGCGGATGCGACGCCTGGTTCCGCAGCATCCTCCCAGCCCGCGAGCAATCGTTGCTCCTCGCCGGCGACGGTTTCGACGTCGATACGGCCCCCCGCGGCCAGCGTCGCCATGCGCAGCACGGCCGCCGTGAAGTCGCGAAAGTTCGCAGTCCACGCCGCTTCGGGGCTCTCTGCGAAGGCCAGGAAACGGTCGCGAGCTTCTTGGTTCATCGTGATGCGCTTGCCGAGCCTGCTGCCCGCGCGCTCGAGCTCGAACATCAGGTTGGGTGGCAGATCTTCGGGGCGGTCCGCCAGACCTGGCAGTGTGAATGCCCAGGTGTTGATGCGAGCCAACAAGTCTTCGCGAAACGTCCCCTCTCGGACCGCGGCGCGCAGATCACGGTTGGTGCCCGCGATGAGCTGAAAGTTGCTGCTCACCTCACGGTCCGCGCCCACGGGCAAGAACTTCTTCTCTTCGATGGCGCGCAGCAACATCGCTTGCTCGTCCCCGCCCAGCTCCCCGATCTCGTCGAGCACCAAGAGCCCCGCATCAGCCGACAATAACAGACCCTTGCGAGCGGTCGCTGCTCCCGTGAACGCGCCTTTGACGTGGCCGAAGAGTGCGCTCGCGGCGCCGTCGCCTCGGATGGTCGCGCAGTTCACTTCCACGAGCGGGCCCTGGAGCAACCCGCGCGCACGCTTCAGGGCATAAATCCGCTGGCAGAGCTGTGACTTCCCGGCGCCCGTGGGGCCGCACAAAAGGACGGGCTCGCGCGAGCGCAGCGCCACCAGCTCGATGCGCTCGATCAGGCGATTGAAGGCCGCGTTCTGGGTGTCGATCCCGGACTTCAGGAACGCCCGATCGCTATCACGCTCTTCGCCGAAGCGCCGCGCGAGCCGGTCGTACCGGGAAAGATCGAGATCGATCAGGCGGTACTCGCCCGCCCCCGGGCGCTTCGAGCGGGCGGGCGAGCTTTGCACCAAGAGCGCCGGGAAGTGCCGCGACTCGGTCAGCAAGAACCAACAGATCTGCATCACGTGGCTGCCCGTCGAGATATGTACCAAGTAGCGATTCTTCGCCGTGTCGAAGTTGAAGCCCCGCGAGAACTCGTGCAGCGCCGCGAACACCTCCTCGAAGTCCCACGGATCGCCGATGCCCACCTCGGCGAGGTGCACGTGTGTGTGCGGCGCCACCTTCCCGATGTCACGGGCCACCAATTCCGCCCCCTTGCGCGCCGCCGGCGTGTACAAGAGCTGAAGCTCGTCGATCACCAGGTCGGCGTGCTGGCACAGCGCTACCGTCGGCCGCCATTTGTCCCAGCGCTTGTCAGACGCCCCCGCGTCGAGCGTCGACCCGTAGAACCCCAACACCACCGTGCGCCCTGCCATACTCGACCCGTTTATACACAATTATCTTATAGGATAAACCTTCCCCCGGACAACCGACGATTTACGGAGAAATGTGCCTGGCATACGCCTCGCTATCCCCGGTCATACCGAGGGCCTCCTTCCTGAGGCCCTCTCGAATCGAGGAACGTGCCACCATGGCAAACACGAACTACCAGGTGTTCGAAACCGCAAACCGTCCGATCAAGGCGTGGGTCCGGGGCGTACCGATCGACGCCAAGGCGAAGACCCAGCTCGAGAACATCGCGGCGTTGCCCTTCATCCACAAGTGGGTCGCCGTGATGCCCGACGTCCACCTTGGCAAGGGTGCAACCGTGGGCAGCGTCATCGCGACCAAGCGCGCCATCGTGCCGGCGGCGGTCGGAGTCGACCTCGGTTGCGGTATGATCGCCGTGCGCACCACGCTCACGGCGTCCGATCTGCCGGATAGCCTCGCGGCCCTGCGCAGTGACATCGAGCGCGCCGTGCCTCACGGCCGTACCGCCAACGGTGGTCCCGGCGATCGCGGCGCGTGGCGGCACGTGCCACGAGATGTCGCGGCAGCGTGGGCAAAGCTCGCGCCGCGCTTGGAGGCGATCGCCGAGAAGCACCCGAAGCTGAAGCAGGCCAACACGACCCAGCACCTCGGTACGCTCGGTACCGGTAACCACTTCATCGAGCTCTGCCTCGACGAAAGCGATCGCGTGTGGGTGATGCTGCACAGCGGCTCGCGCGGTATCGGTAACCGCATTGGTAGCTACTTCATCGAGATCGCGAAGCGGGAAATGGAACGCTGGCATATCCATTTGCCCGACCGAGATCTGGCGTACCTCCCCGAAGGAACCGCGCAGTTCGACGACTACATCGAAGCCGTCGGCTTGGCGCAAGATTACGCGCGCATGAACCGCGAGCTGATGCTGGAAGCCGTGCTGCAGGTCCTGCGCTTCCGCAAGGATTTGCCGGAATTCTCGCTGGCCGACGAAGCGGTGAACTGCCACCACAACTACGTCGAGCGCGAGCACCACTACGGTGAAAACGTACTGGTGACGCGCAAGGGCGCGGTCCGTGCGCGCGCTGGCGACCTGGGCATCATACCGGGCAGCATGGGTGCGCGTTCGTACATCGTTCGCGGCAAGGGTGTGGAAGAAAGCTTCTGCAGCTGCAGCCACGGCGCGGGTCGCGCGATGACCCGCACCGAGGCAAAGAAGAAGTTTTCGCTCGAAGACCACGCCCGCGCTACCGCCGGTGTCGAATGCCGCAAGGACGCCGACGTCATCGACGAGACGCCGATGGCCTACAAGGACATCGACGCCGTCATGGCAGCCCAGCGAGACCTCGTCGACATCGTACACACGTTGAAGCAGGTGCTTTGCGTCAAGGGTTAGCGCAAACGGAACAGCCCGCTCGGGTTCTCACGATATCCGGGCGGGCTGTGTCCTTACGTCGCGTGTTCGCGACGGAGACCTGTCGATCGCCGGGGCAACGCCGGCCGCCAACGGCCCGCTTCAATGGGGCCGTCGCGTGTTCGCGACGGAGACATTTCGAGGTGGTCTGATGGCACGGTTCCGCAAGCTCGCTTCAATGGGGCCGTCGCGTGTTCGCGACGGAGACCAGTCTTATCTGCGGTCGTTCCCCTGTGTCTCGGAGCTTCAATGGGGCCGTCGCGTGTTCGCGACGGAGACAGGATGTGTGGACGGGGTTTCTGTTTCTTCCCACCGCTTCAATGGGGCCGTCGCGTGTTCGCGACGGAGACTGAGCGTCGGAACGATCGCCAGTCCGTCAGTGGCGGAGCTTCAATGGGGCCGTCGCGTGTTCGCGACGGAGACCTCGGGCCCCGAGCAAGGCCTGCCCTACGGCTGGGGCGCTTCAATGGGGCCGTCGCGTGTTCGCGACGGAGACTACCGGACAGCGCACTCGCCGACACCGTGTGGTCCGTGCTTCAATGGGGCCGTCGCGTGTTCGCGACGGAGACCTGAATCGAGTAGGCCTTGGCCTTGAGCTCGTCGGTGCTTCAATGGGGCCGTCGCGTGTTCGCGACGGAGACACGTGCGAACGGTTCCGCCAGAGGCCTGCGCCTCAGCTTCAATGGGGCCGTCGCGTGTTCGCGACGGAGACTAATCGCGAATGATGGGTATTCGATCGCGCTGACGTAGCTTCAATGGGGCCGTCGCGTGTTCGCGACGGAGACCTAACATGGTCGCGAATCTCCCGGCGTGCCGATACTTGCTTCAATGGGGCCGTCGCGTGTTCGCGACGGAGACGCACCACACCCAGCGCCCCGGGCCCGCCCAGCTCGAGGCTTCAATGGGGCCGTCGCGTGTTCGCGACGGAGACTTTGCTCGACGGCCACGGCGGTAAGCAACGCGGATTGCTTCAATGGGGCCGTCGCGTGTTCGCGACGGAGACGAGGAGTTCGCGAAGCACTTCGCGTTCCTGGTGCCGGCTTCAATGGGGCCGTCGCGTGTTCGCGACGGAGACCCGAGGGCATCCGCATCGAGGCGGACAACTGCCAGGTCGTGCTTCAATGGGGCCGTCGCGTGTTCGCGACGGAGACCAGGTCATGGATTTGTCCCTGCGGCTCGTCGTCCATGCTTCAATGGGGCCGTCGCGTGTTCGCGACGGAGACGAGGACTCGGCCTACTATCTGCGGATCCGTGGAGAGTTGCTTCAATGGGGCCGTCGCGTGTTCGCGACGGAGACCCGACAGCGCTTGGTGCCCGACAGTCGTGTACCAGCGGCTTCAATGGGGCCGTCGCGTGTTCGCGACGGAGACCTGATGTCGACTCGCACGTCGGGGTTGGTGTCGTTGCCGCTTCAATGGGGCCGTCGCGTGTTCGCGACGGAGACCCGTCGTGCAGCTGTGGAATCGTACGCGCATAGATGCTTCAATGGGGCCGTCGCGTGTTCGCGACGGAGACGAAGCGCCTCGGATACGAGTCGCCCTACCGCTTCGTGCTTCAATGGGGCCGTCGCGTGTTCGCGACGGAGACAGATTGAGGAGATCATCTCGAAGGCCGAGAACGCCGAGCTTCAATGGGGCCGTCGCGTGTTCGCGACGGAGACACATTGCCCAGAGTCGTGCATCAATGGCCGTACCGTTGCTTCAATGGGGCCGTCGCGTGTTCGCGACGGAGACCGACCATTGTGGAGTCTTTACGCTGTGGTGCCTGACGCTTCAATGGGGCCGTCGCGTGTTCGCGACGGAGACGTCTGGGCCGTCGACGCGGTGAAGGGTGTCCTGGTCGCTTCAATGGGGCCGTCGCGTGTTCGCGACGGAGACAACGACTACCAGCTGCGGCAGGCTGCTGGAATGATCGCTTCAATGGGGCCGTCGCGTGTTCGCGACGGAGACGGCGCGCGAGGTGCTGTCGGCGCTGCCGGGCCAGACGCGCTTCAATGGGGCCGTCGCGTGTTCGCGACGGAGACTTGGCGGGGCTCGCGCTGGTCGCCTCGGCGAGGTCGGCGCTTCAATGGGGCCGTCGCGTGTTCGCGACGGAGACATCGACTTCGGCAACGTGAACAGATCGTGATTGACAGGCTTCAATGGGGCCGTCGCGTGTTCGCGACGGAGACGACGCAAAGAGGCCCCACCAGGGCGGAAAGGGAGAGAGCTTCAATGGGGCCGTCGCGTGTTCGCGACGGAGACGGGTGCTGGACGCGGTCATGAAGGGCCTCAAAGTCCTCGCTTCAATGGGGCCGTCGCGTGTTCGCGACGGAGACGCCCCTGCAACCATCCCGGCTCCCAGCAGGCTAGGCAGCTTCAATGGGGCCGTCGCGTGTTCGCGACGGAGACGGGTGGAACGTGGTGGCGATCGGGGCTTTGCGGCTGCTTCAATGGGGCCGTCGCGTGTTCGCGACGGAGACAATCCCAACTCTCTACGCTGGCGTCCGCTTTCGCAGTCGCTTCAATGGGGCCGTCGCGTGTTCGCGACGGAGACATGAGCCGCTGCAGTCCAACATCGCAGGTGCCGGGTCGCTTCAATGGGGCCGTCGCGTGTTCGCGACGGAGACCGGCGCCGGCGCCGCGCGATGCCACACAGGTCGCGATGCTTCAATGGGGCCGTCGCGTGTTCGCGACGGAGACGATCTGGCGCATTGTATACGATCTCCGCGAGTTCCCGCTTCAATGGGGCCGTCGCGTGTTCGCGACGGAGACCCAGGGGACGCCGTACACGTGGCACACGTATTGCTGCTTCAATGGGGCCGTCGCGTGTTCGCGACGGAGACCGCGGAGGCAGCCGCGACGGGCAGCAAAGAGCAGGTGCTTCAATGGGGCCGTCGCGTGTTCGCGACGGAGACTTTTCGATCGTTTCGAGGGCGTGCTGGCGCGCGCTCACGCTTCAATGGGGCCGTCGCGTGTTCGCGACGGAGACCTCGGTGGGAGGTGGCAAGGTCGGGCTGTCGGGACCGCTTCAATGGGGCCGTCGCGTGTTCGCGACGGAGACCGGTTCACGGTGCTCGTTGAGCAGCACCGCGTACTCGCTTCAATGGGGCCGTCGCGTGTTCGCGACGGAGACCCGCCCCGTGAGCGGGTCGAAGGACGCTTGCCGGCGGCTTCAATGGGGCCGTCGCGTGTTCGCGACGGAGACGGGATCCCCCTGTGACGGACGCGTCAGTGCCGCAGGGGCTTCAATGGGGCCGTCGCGTGTTCGCGACGGAGACTACGAGCCGTTGGACTACGCAGGTGACACGCTCTGGTCGCTTCAATGGGGCCGTCGCGTGTTCGCGACGGAGACGCCGGCGTGAGCTCGGACGACTTGACCTCGACTAAGTTGCTTCAATGGGGCCGTCGCGTGTTCGCGACGGAGACGTGGCCGAGTGGATTGAGTGGCGCCCGGCGCCCTCGCGCTTCAATGGGGCCGTCGCGTGTTCGCGACGGAGACTTTCGATCGTTTCGAGGGCGTGCTGGCGCGCGCTCACGCTTCAATGGGGCCGTCGCGTGTTCGCGACGGAGACAGCGAGATCACGCACGGCCGATCGCCCTTCTCATCGCTTCAATGGGGCCGTCGCGTGTTCGCGACGGAGACTGCCGCTCTCGTTCGCGACCTTGTTCCGCCAGACCCTGCTTCAATGGGGCCGTCGCGTGTTCGCGACGGAGACCGCTCCGGATCGACCACCGCCACCTTGGCGCGACCGGCGCTTCAATGGGGCCGTCGCGTGTTCGCGACGGAGACTCGTCGTCAGTGACCCCGTCGGAGCGCTCGCGCAAGCTTCAATGGGGCCGTCGCGTGTTCGCGACGGAGACGCGCGGTGCTTGCCGCAGAGGTAGCCGGCTTCCCAGCTTCAATGGGGCCGTCGCGTGTTCGCGACGGAGACGGGTTTAGCGCGGCAGGCTTGAACCGTGGCGCCCTTGCTTCAATGGGGCCGTCGCGTGTTCGCGACGGAGACAATCGAGGTCACCCGAGAGCAGCGCGAGCAGGTCCGCGCTTCAATGGGGCCGTCGCGTGTTCGCGACGGAGACACGTGTTGGCGTAGTACTCGTGCCCGCGCGCCGCGACCAGCTTCAATGGGGCCGTCGCGTGTTCGCGACGGAGACCGGGGACCTGGTGCTTGTTGCTGCGGGCCAAGTGGCGCTTCAATGGGGCCGTCGCGTGTTCGCGACGGAGACGAAACCGTGCCAGGCCGCGCGAACTCGATCTGCTCGCGCTTCAATGGGGCCGTCGCGTGTTCGCGACGGAGACCAAGTGGGGCCCGCTCGGCGCCGACCGCAAGCCGAAGCTTCAATGGGGCCGTCGCGTGTTCGCGACGGAGACCAGTCACGCCAGCGAATGCAACGGCAACGCCCCCGAGCTTCAATGGGGCCGTCGCGTGTTCGCGACGGAGACGACCGAGCTCGTGGATCAGTTCGTCACGGGTGGAGGCGCTTCAATGGGGCCGTCGCGTGTTCGCGACGGAGACGCGGCGGGCGCTCGAGTGGGTCAGGGCCTCCGAGTTCAGCTTCAATGGGGCCGTCGCGTGTTCGCGACGGAGACACCAACTGACGCGGTCTCCGGCACCGACCTAGAGACCGCTTCAATGGGGCCGTCGCGTGTTCGCGACGGAGACTGTCGTCTCGTACTCGGCGCGTACCGGGTAGTCTTCGTGCTTCAATGGGGCCGTCGCGTGTTCGCGACGGAGACGGCAAAGGAAGCAGCCGATGCGGCTTTGGTGATCGCTGCTTCAATGGGGCCGTCGCGTGTTCGCGACGGAGACCCGTGTGGACGTGGGTTATGTGGTGCGCGGACGTGGTGAATAAGTGGGGCCGTCGCGGGGTCGCGACG
>JAICQQ010000148.1 GCA_025937785.1 Polyangiaceae bacterium | reverse complement strand
CTCGCTCGCCACCGTGCGAACGCCGCCTTCAGCTCATCCAGTGAATCGATTTTCATGTCCGTTCCTCCTGACGGCCACCGCCGCCAGAAGCAACCTACGATCAAGGACGACCCGATCCGGTCACACTTGCCGGAACAGTAGGACAGCGCGAGAATGACAGACGAGCATATTTCACGCTCACAAGGCACGGAGACACCGAGCTCACTCGGCTCTTGGCCGTCCGCAGGCCGCGCGCCACGTCGAAACCGGGCACTACTCGACGAAAAAAAAGGCTTTCTTAGTCGAAGCTTTACGCGTCGCGCCCCTTGTAAAGCAGGGGTAGCAACTAAGAATCGTTTGTAATCCAAGCTTTACGCGTCTGCTCACAGATTGGTTTTGACAGACCCGTCGGGAAGCTTACTTTCACGGGCATGGCTGCCCACTACCCGGTCGTCAGCATCAAGCTCCGTCCCATCGACGAAGCGACGCTGAAGGCCCTCGAAGACGTCGAGCTGCTCTCGCGGAGCGACATCTGCCGCCGAGCGCTGAGGCACTACGCCAAGGCGCTCGGCATCGAGGTGCCTACCCCCAAACGACCCAAGACCAAACGCCCCAACCAGTAACCCCAACAGTGGGGCCAGGCTGCGCGAACAGCCCGACCCCGCGCCACCGGAGACAGACCTCCAATGACGAACACAACCGTATCAGACCCGCGGGCACGAGTCCGCACCTTGCTCGAACGAATCACCGTGACGAGCCTCGAAACCGGCAAGCCCCTCGCTGACCAAGCCAAACGCGGGCGAGTCATCGCTGCCTGCCGCGGCTACGAGTCCAAGCTCGTCCGCATCGACTTCGGCAGCACGTCGCTCACCGAGGTCCGGGCCGCGCTCGACGCGCTCAGGGACCCCGCCGAGCGCGCCCAGCAGGCCATTCAGGACTCGATACGCGAGGCTCGCACCGTCCACCTGGACGGCGGGACCGACGAGGGCAACGCGCTCTACTCGCGATGCGAAGGCTGCGTCGACACGCACGAGGGGGCGACCACCGAGTATTGGGGCACGACCACCGACTGCCACACCTGGCGCGTTCACCTGCATCGGGGGGCACGATGAGCACCACCAGCGCGTGGCTCGACGAGCACTGGAGTAGCCTTCGAGCTTTCACCGACGGTGCGCTCAAGCAGATTGGCCAGCTGCTGGCGGCAGTGGTGTGCACAGAGACCGATCCCGACGACCCGTTCATCCACAACGTGGTAGCCAAACTGAGCGACTGGCTGTGCTGTCTGGACACCAGCGTAGGGGACGAGCGCCCAGCGGCGGGAGGCGAGCTCGACCGCGAATGGCTGGGCAAGCACTGGCGCGACCTGCGGGAAAGCGTCGACGACGCGCTGACAGCTCTGGGTTCGGTGCCCGTGGCGATCTCCGACATCAAGGCCGACCCGGACCACATTGAAGAGCTGGTGGTGCGCCTGAGCGGCGACCTTACGGCGATCAGCAACTACGTTGGGAAGCACTCACCTTGCGCCGAACCTCTGCACAACTGGGGAAGCGAGGCTGCCGAATGACCTACAACGCAGCCGTCATCGATGGGCACCTCCTACGCGCCGTCGAGCGCCTGAGCGAGCTTCTCGCCAGTTTGCGCGCCGACGACCACGTGAGCCCCGGGGCCATGCTGGACCACGTCCGGGAGGCCGCCGCAGAGGTGCTCACGCACGTTTGGAAGGCTCCCTGGGAAATGCCGATTCTGCCGGCAACCACGCCCACCAACGAACCTTTCGGCGAATCCGTAGAATTGTCCGACTCCGAGATCGACCCCACTGACCCGCAGAAGGTAACCGTGGCCGACTGGCGTGGGGAAGCGCAGGGTGCAACGTGAGTTTCGCTCACGAACCCGCCGAGCAGGCCAGACCCGGCGCTGCTGCCCACCGCGTGCTGAGCCACGGCGATCTGATCGACATCAAGTACCCCGTCGAGCGCGCGCTGGCGGTGATTCCTGACTTGGTGATCGGCCTGAGTTCCCGCGGCGACACCAGCGGCGACGCGCTTGAAGACTTGGCAACCGTCGTTACCGCGCTGCAAATCGTGCAGAGCAATCTGGACCTCGACAGGGTCGATGACGACGACGATGACGAACCCGCCGAGCCGATCGCGAACGTCGAGCGCCTCACCCGAAACGGAGGTCGCACTGATGGCTGAGCGCACACGACGCAAGCGGAGCCGGAAACTCGTCGCTACCGTCGAGGTCACCGGCTCGGAATGGAGCATGGTCCTGCGGCGCTTCGACGGCACCGTTGCTGCGCTCGTCACCGGCAAGCCCTGGTTCGTGCTCGACGCGCAGCGGGCCGCTCTGACGGGCGGCGTGCAGGCTCTGCGGGCCCTTCCTGAGGGAGGGTGCGCCAATGGCTGACCCTGACGAGAAGCACCGCGAGGCTGCGCGCCAAGGGTTCTATCAGGCTTGGCTCAATCACTACCCGCGGGTGCGCGACGAGCCGGAATTACGGCGACGCTGTGCCGCCGTCGTGTATGCGCTCTTCGACCTCAAGGACCCAGTCCCCGCCGACCGAGTAGCCACTGCGCAGGAACTCGCCGACGCCGACTACATCCTGACCGCCGCGAAGGCACAGGTCGACTTCGTTCGCAGTTTCATTCAGATGGAAGCCGAGATGGCCCTTGAGGCGGAGTTCGGCGCGCCGCGAGGCGAGGCGTGACGACCGAGCTCACCCAATCCGACCGCGCCAGCGCTTCTTCACCGAGCTCGCCCGCGGGCCCCAAGGTCATCTCGGACGCCTACATCGCATGGCAGCAGAGCGAGCGGCAGGCGTTCGAGGCGCGCCGGGCCCGGCGCGACCTCGAGGTGCACGAGTAAGCGCCAGCGCACCCGGAACGGCCCGCCCGGCGGGTTTTTGGGGTAGCATCGGGTCGAAGTTGGAAGAGCGATGAACAACGAGAGCAAACTCGGGGAGCTCGAAGCCGCGGAGCATCACGCGCGGGAAGCGTTCATGGCGTCGCTCGCCGCGGCGCCGGACGTGCAGAAGGCATGGCGAGAGTACGACGAACAAGCTCGGCCAGCTCGCGAAGCGCGAGAACGGCGAGAAGAAGCCATGTCGCAGTTCAAGGCCGCGGGCGTAGTTGCGGCCATCGTCGTGCTCGGAATCGGCTGGTACCTGTGGGTAAAGAACGATTGGGACCACGCGGACACCTGGGGCTCGATTGGTGATGCCGTCGGGCCGTTCACCGGGCTCGCAACGGCGCTAGCGCTCGGATTCGCGGTCTACGCGACGATGCTGCAACGAAAGGAGCTCAAGCTACAGCGCGACGAGATGCGCGCGCAGCGGGAGGAGATGGCTCTCCAACGCGCGGAAGCGGCGAAGGCCGCAGCCGCCCAAGAGCGCCTCGCCCAATCCCAGGAGCGACTTGCACAGGCGCAGGAGGTCGCGAACGAACTTCAACGCGAAGAGATGAAGGCCCAACGCGAGGAAGCCGCCAGGGACGCTGAAGCGCGACGCAAACTCGTCGACTCCCTGAGCGCGCTGACTGATGCTCAGCGCAGCGCGAACGCGCTCGCGAAAGAAGGCACCAAAGCACAGAAGGCGAACAACATGGCCGTGGCAGCGGCAGCGCAGGCCGAACTCGAGATCACGCTCGCGCGCACCGACGCTGGGGGAAAGCAGTTCGATAACGCCGTGAGGGAAGCCACGCGTAAGGCGCTCCCGGTGCTCCGCGGAATTGTGTCAACCAACGGCGAGTGGCGTACGAGTAACGACGCCCCGCAACGCGAGAAGAAATGACCTCGGGCACCATTCACCGCTACGCGCCAGCGAATCCACGCAATGTGGTACCGGTGACTAGGCTAGGCGAGCGGGTTCTGTCGAAAGTCAGCGTCCGACAACTTGTGTGCGTTGAAGAACGGTCTGAACTCCGTCTGCTTGCGCTCCGCGAGTTGCTGCAGATACGTGCGCGGTTTTTCGTTGGGGCGCAGCATCGCGGACAGCTTCCAGATCTGTGCCCGGCCTCGCAAGGTATTCTTGCAGATGTGAGGCAAGTGTGTGAGCAGCAAACCAGTGGCGCGCAGGGGGTCACTTCCCGCCTTGGTCGGGACGACCAATGTGAGCTTTGTTTGCATGAGCACGCTCAGTTCCTTTGGAAGTTTGAGGATACTCGAGTCCGTCGTGATGAGACCATCCCACGGCTCTGGGTGGTGGTGAAGTGCGAGGAAAAGCTGCCAGTCGTCGAACTCGATGAGACGCTGGTCGATCTTTCGGACGGGGACCAACGTTGCTTCTGGCATCGCAGCGGTCAACGGCATCAAGATCGGCTCGGGGAAGTTCTGATCCAGAGCAAACCTTCGCTTCTCAACCACCTCGATGTCCCCCTTCGACTAGGCAGCTTTGGCCGCCTTGGCCTCGTTCGTCAGCAACTGGTCTTCGAGATCAACCGCCTGTCGGAGCGCTCGCGTGGTCGCAAACGGATACAGTTCGTGGAGCGCTTCGAACGAGAAGCCCCTGCGACTCAGCGCCGCGATTGCTGCCGTCTCGAGACGCGTGTGGCGCAGGTGGGGTGCACCAGAGAGTTTCCGGGGCGCGATCCTCAAGTCTGGCCGCGGCCTGCGCAAGTCTGGCCCTTGGAATCCGCTGATTGCCTCGAAGGGATCGAGCAAATCGACGAAGTCGAACGGCAACTGGCCCCCTGCAGCTCGCCAGCCTTGGTCATCGAAAATTTGGATCTCGCCCGTCTCAGCCAGGCAAACCCGAGGATGCCCGTCGGCGTCGAACAGGTCCAATTCCAGCTCCTCGAGCTTGGACAGCGCACGAATCACCTCGGGCATCTGAGTCGCTCGAACGGTGGTATCGCCAATTTGCTTAGGCTGCCGCAGCCAATACACGAGGCGCAGCTTCAGGAGGTCTCCGTACGACCAGATCCGCGGGTCGTCCGAAACGGACGGCGCGATGATTCCGTTTCGCGCCCAGTAGTGCACCGTGGACTTCGGAACCCCCGCCAGCGCAGAGGCTCGTTCCGCCGTGTAGGCGCCACCGTCGGACTCATGCAAGGACATGTGCTTCGATCCTGGCACGGAGCAGAGCACCAGGAAAGTAGCATCAGCCTAGGAGCGTTCTAGCAAGATGGCCAAGAAAGCAACCGGTGAGATCCGCTGGAAGGGCACGCTCGCGACCACCCGCGTGCGCTCGTTCGAGGGCCGCGAGACCTTCGAGCTCCCGCACGCGCGGAGCGACGAAGAGGCGCGCGAGCGCTCGGCCGTAGTCGCTGACTACGCGCAACGGTTCCGCGCGGCAACCACGGTGAACCGAGCCCAGGCACTCGAGGCCTTGAAGCTCATCGCTGGCGCGTCGGCGCGCACGCTGGCCGGCGCCGTTCAGGTTGCCGGCGAGCTGCTCGCCGCCGGCGCCTTCGACCCAAGCGGAACGCCGGACGCGCCCACGTTCGGGAAGGTCGTGGACGAGTGGGTGGCCGGCGAGCTCGCTGACCGCTTCCCGCATCAGGTCAAGATGGCAGGCGCGGGGCACCTCGACACCGCGCGCGCCCGCTGCAAGATGGACTGCTTCGACCCGATCCGCGACGTGCCTGTGAACCTGGTCACGAAGGCGCTGTGCGACGAGGTCATGCGCCGGTTGCCACTGCCGCCCGGCAAGACCGAGATGAGCGGGAGCACGCGGCGACAGTACGCGTTGCTGATCACGCGCGTGTTGAACCTCGCCGAGCTGGCCGGGTACATCGACCGGACCCCGATTCCTCGCGGCTGGCTGCCCACGGCAGGGCCGCGCAAGCGGTTCCCCATCCTCTACCCCTCAGAGGACACCAAGCTACTCGCGTGCGCGACGGTGCCGCTCGAGTGGCGGTTGTACTACGGGTTCCTGCACCGCGAGGGCATGCGGAAAAGCGAGGCCGCCGATCTTCAGTTCCGGGACCTCGACCTCGACAACGGAACGATCTCGCTCGACGAAAACAAGACCGACAACGCGCGCTGGTGGAAGCTCGGGCCCGGCGTGGCAGCTGCTCTCGCGACGTGGAGAAAGCGGCGCAAAGCCGGGCCCGACGATCTCGTGTTCGTCGAGGCCAATGGCGGCGCGCTGACGGCCCAGCACATGGCCGATCGCGTGCGTGGGCACCTGGCTGACGCCGGCATCGACCGCGCCGACATCACGAGCACCGGCCCGAACAAGGGCAGGTTCGGCACCCACTGCTTCCGCCGGAGCTTCGCGACCCGGAGCCTCGCCGGCGGCAAGGGTGATGACTGGGTGCGCCAGCGCACCGGGCACACGACGGACGAGCTGCTGCGGTACCGGCAGGCGGCGAAGGGCCTGGCCGAGCTCGAACTCGGCGAAGTCGCGCCGCTCGACGAGGCGATTCCGGAGCTCGCACCCCCACCGCCCGAAGCGGGTCCCCCGGAGCCGATTGCCCCGGGAGTGCCCCAAAGCCGGTCGGGGCGAGAGGATTCGAACCTCCGACCCCTTGACCCCCAGTCAAGTGCGCTAACCAGGCTGCGCTACGCCCCGGCCACCTCAGCGACGCCTCGTGAGAGGTTCCGCTTGGTTGAGGGTGGGGGCACCCTAGTCGCTTTGGCGGTGAATGCAAGCATCGTGTGCAAAGGGTCGGTCGATCCTGCCAGGAGGCCGAAACCCAGCGGGTTGCGGGGGCTCGTGGCCCCCGCTGCGGTCGCTCAGGGAACCACCGGCTCTTCGGAGATGCAGAGTTCGCCTTCGCTCGTCAGATCGATGACGTAACCTTCGGGGCACTGGCCGTCGTCGGGTGGCCCCTCGCAGTAGTACTCGCCTTCGCTGGTGAGGATGAGCTCGTAGTTGGGCGGGCAGTCCTCGTCGCCCGTGGTGCTGGTGGTACCGCCGACGCCGCCGTTGCCACCCATACCGCCACTACCGCCGGCACCGCCACTGCCACCCATGCCGCCACTACCGCCGGCGCCGCCACTACCGTCGGTGCCGCTGCCGCCCATGCCGCCGCTGCCACCGGTTCCGGGAGGCGGCGGGCAATCGTCGGGCTCGACGATGATGGTCTCTTCGGCGGTCTTCGCGGGTGAGGCGTGCACGTAGTCGATGTCGACGCCGCACAGGCCGTCCCCGAAGGCTGCAGGGTCGAGCCACACCTCGTACACCATCCGGAAATCCCACTCGGGGTACTCGGGGTCGGGGGCGTAACTGGTGTCGGTGCAGGGCGAGTTGACGGTGTCGCAGTAGCCGCAGCCGTTCATGTTGCGGTCGAGCGAGCTGGTCGCCTCGAGGATGTGCTCCGCCTTGCCCACGACCAGGGAGCCGTCCCCGCCGGACGCGCCGAGTGAGCTGTAGCCGCACGGAGCGCTCGCGTCTTCGCTGATGAAGTCGAGCTTGAAATGCATCGACAGCTCGCCGCTGCAATTCGACAGCAACAGCTCGACGTGGTCGCTCTTGACCAGATCGGTCCAGCGGTGGCCGCGGCGGGCGGGCCAGCCCGTGTTTGGCGAGCACTCGCCGTACAGCGTGTCGACGAAGTTCGGGTCGAACGTAACGCGCAGGTGCACGTACTCTTGACCGTTGACGACTTCGGTCACGTGCTCGACGGTTGCGGCGGGTTCCGTGGCTTCGGGCCCGAAGAAGCAGGTAGCCCCTCGGCCCTTCTGCTCGTAGTCCTCGAAAGCGGCACCGGCACAGTCGCCTCCCTTCGGGTGGCAGTCGGAAGCCGTTTCGGGCCCGCAGCCGTCCCCGAGCGGCGCTGAATTCTCGCCACCGCCCGGGATCACAGGCGGGGTGACCGTCCCGCCAGTCGTCGATCCTGAGGTACCCGAGCCCGAATCGGAGCCTGAATCCGAACCGGAGCCCGAGTCCGAATCGGACCCCGAGTCCGAGCCTGAATCCGAGCCGGAACCGGAACCTCCGGCTCCAGAATCGGAGCCGGCGCTGGTACCATCTCCGGTCGCAGAGGAGTCTCCGCTCGAGCTGTCGTTCGACGACGCGTCGCCATCGCTCGCGTTCGAGGAGCTACCCAAGCTGCCGCCTGCACCACCAAAACCGGAGCTTCCGCTGGGCGAGTCGCTGGAGGCGTCGTCGCCTCCGACACCCGAGCTGCCGCCGCAAGCGCCCAGACCGCTGAGCACGAGCGCTGCCGCGCTGAAACCCAGGACGTTCCATGCTGATTGGTTTGCCATTGTTTACCTCTGGTCTCGTTCGTTGGTTTCGAGCGTCGCCGTCTCAATAGATGGTGGGTTCGATGCCGCAGCCGACCGAGTAAAAGAACTCGGTGCCCGGCTGGCGGACGTCCGCGCAGCTGCGCTCGCAGAGCACGATGCGCCGATCGCCGGTGCTGTCGTCGAAGTACCAGCCGCCGCTGCCGTCATCGCACTCGTCAGCGCTCGCGACGTGGCCGATGCGCCGCACGACGCATTGGTCGTCCATGACCACGACGTCCGTCTCGTCGTAGTTCAGGGAGCGATCCCCGGCCGGTTCGTCCGCCGCGAACTCGCAGGGGAGCTGCGCTGCGCCGCGGATGGCGTTGAGGGCCTCGAGCACTCCCTGACTGCTGTCCTCGGCGACCAGATAGGCGCCTTCGGTTCCGCCCGCCTGGGCGATGCTGTCGAGGTTCTCGAGCGACGGGCCCACGCCGAGCACGTACGAGGGCACGCCCGCGTCGGCACACTCGGCGGCTGCGGCGATGGCGTCTTTCAAGGTGGGCTCGCACGAGCCGTCTTCGGAAGTAATGGGAGCCTTCGGCTCACCGTCGGTAACGATCAGGTTGGCCACGACGGTGCCGGGGTGGTCGTCCTTCCACTCCGTCGTGACCTGACACGCGCCGCGTATGCCAGCGCCCGTGGGCGTTTCGCCGGTGGGCTCCAGCGCCTTCAGGGTGTCGACGATCGGCTGGGCGTTGTCGGGCAAGCGGGCGATGGAGACCAGCGGCGCGGCGTAGTCGTCCTCGTTGCACGAGGTCGCTCCCAGGGGCATGTGGCCGAAGTGGCCGAAGCCGACGCCGATCCCCGAGCTCCGCCAGTCGAGCAAGAACTCTTGCATCGCGTCGGACACCGCATCGATGCGCATTTCGCCCGTGGCTTCGTCGATCACCGTCGCCATCGAACCGGATTGATCGAACATCACGTACAGGTCGAGAGGAATGACTTCGCCTTCGTAGAGCTCGCCGGCGCAACCCTCCTCGATCTGAAGCGATCGGCATTCGCCTGGTTCGCCGTTGACCCCGAGGATCTCCCCGTCGCTCCCCGAAGTCCCGGAAGACGCGGAGGACTCGGAAGAACTGCCGCCTGAACCCGACGAGTTCGAACCGCCGCTCGAGCCGGAGTGCGAGGTACTGAGATCCAGACGCGGGGGCTCGGGAGCAGCGTCGTCGTCGTCTGCCTCGTCGTTGGGCGCGGAGCATCCCACGCCACTCGCGACGCTCAGTGCTGCGCAACAAAACGCGATCCACGCGCTCGATCTCCATGCCATGGGCCTCGCCTCCGGTGTCCGACTTCTCGGCCAGCAGCGCACGGCTACCGACACCGCATTCGTGGAGACTCCACTCTCGGATTATTGGGAAAGGCGCGCACCACCACTCACGCTGGAAAGGACCACTGGCAGCGTCCGAGTGCCTCAAACTGGGAAGGTCTCCGGTGCTCTGAGTCCCGGACACCAAACAACTAAAGTCGCCACCGCGGCGCACCGTAATCGCTACGGGCGCGCTGGAGCGCCGCGTGACCGACTCACGCCCGCACGCATGTCAGACAAGCCTTCCCGTCCACCTCCGCCGGTACCTCCGTCGCCTCAGGTGCCGACCCGTCGCCCCCCAACCGGCTACTCCAAGGTGCACCGTCGCACCAGCGCCGACGGGCAAGCAGGAGGGGAGCCAGCAGGACCCCAACGAACCCGTCGGCGTTCGGGGTCCATGCACGCCACCACCCGTCCCGACAATCCGCTTGCCGTGTTCAAGGCGAAAGAGAAGCTGGCGCAGGCAGCAGCGACGGTACCGCCGGCTGTCACGCCACCGCCGGCTGTCACGCCACCGCCGGCTGTCACGCCACCGTCACCGCCGGCTGTCACGCCACCGCCTGCAGCGACGCGCGCGCGTACCGCGCAACGTGTGTCGCCGCCACCTCGCGTGGCAGCACCGGCGCCGCGCGTGCCGCCGCCACCACCGGTGAGCAGCATGCCGCTTCCGGTCCCCCCACCTCCCCCGCCGCCCGCAGCGGCTCCCGCGGTTCCCTCGATGGCTCCTGCGATTCCCTCGACGGCTCCCGCGGTTCCCGCTGAACTGGCGGCGAAAGCACAGCCGGAGCGGCTCGACATCACGGTCTCCGCGGTGCCGCACCCTCGATTGCCAGCTCCGTCGGACCCCGACGACGCCACGCCACCGCCCGTCGTGCGCGCTCCGACACTGCCCCCGCGGCCGCTTCCGGCGCCCGTGGCCGCCAGCCCGATGGCGGTTGCGGCAGTGCCACGTCAGCGTCGAGCGATCGCCGCTGCCAGTGTCGCGGCGATCGGCGCCCTGGCGATCGGCAGCTGGCTCATGCCGCAGTTCATCGACACGGCGCCTCGACCCGTGCCCGCCGCCACCCAGCCCGCGGCGAAGCGGCCGGTACCGGCGGCCCCGGCGGCTCCGGCGGCTCCGACACCTCGCGCAGCCACTGAGACCGCAGCTGCGCCAGCGGTCGCCGAAGCCGGAGCCGGAGCGCCTACACCATCCGCGAGCGCCGTGGCCGCGGCAGAGCCGCGCTCGGCCGGAGTCGAAACCATTCCGTGGCTGGATGGAGCCGTGACGCCCGACTGCGTGCCTGCCGCGAGCAGCAGCGCGGCCGTGAGCGTTCAAGACGTGGCCGCATCCCAGCGAGCGTACGCCAAGGGGCGAAGGCTCCTCGTGCAAGGCAAGCTGGCAGACACGCTAAGCGCTTTTTGCGAAGCCGCGCGCCTGAATCCGCTGCACTCGGGGCTCGCGTTCGAAGTCGCGCGCGCTGCGCTCATCGCGCGCGACGGGGTCACGGCGTCGCGCTTCGCCGAGCGTTCGCTGGGCTTGACTCCGCCTGATCGACGCAGCCGCGAACTTTTGGCCGACGCGCTTGCTTGGCAAGGCAACGTCGAAGCAGCGCGCGCCGCGTGGCTCGCCATCCACAAGCTGTCAGACCCCAGCGAAAAGACCTTCCGAAACCTCGCGCTCGGCGCTGTGCTCGAAGCGCGCACAGCCGCGAAGCAGAACGACTACGCCACCGCCGAGCGCTACCTGCGCAGGGCTTTGGCCTTCACGCCCGACGACGCCGAAACGACCGCCCAACTGGCGCGCGTGCTGCTGGCGGCGGGGCATCACTCAGCCGCCGCCTCCTGGATCCAGCGGGCGCTGGTGCTGGATGCGACGGACCCGGAGCGGCAGGTGCTCGCGGGAGACATTCAGGCCAAACTCGGCGCGCGCGAGGCGGCGCGCAGCTACTACGGTCGCGCGCTCGAGCTGGATCCAGAGCACGCCCTGGCCAAGCTGCGCCTCAAGACTCAAACGCCCTGATTCGACCGGGTCGCAGCCTACTTCTCGTACAACCACACCCGGAGCAGGCTCAAGAGCTGATCGGAGTCGACGGGTTTGGTAATGTAGTCGGAGGTTCCGGCGCTGATGCACTTTTCGCGATCGCCCTTCATGGCCTTGGCCGTGAGCGCGATCACGGGCAGCTTGGCGAACCTGGGCTGCTGGCGGATCCGGCGCGTCGCTTCGTAGCCGTCCATCTCGGGCATCATGATGTCCATCAGCACCACGTCGATGGAGTCATCCTCGTCGAGCTTGTCCAAAGCCTGCTGACCGTTCTCGGCGTAACACACCTCCATCTGGAATTGCTCGAGCAACGCCGTCATGGCGAAGACATTGCGTAGGTCGTCATCGACGATCAACGCCTTCTTTCCGGTCAGATCCGAGTCCACACGCGAAGCCCCCTTGCTGCTTGCGGCCTCGGCGCCGGCAGTGCCCGACCGCGGCCGGTGTAAGAACAGCGCCGCGCGCCCCAAGAACTCTTCGGGCGATCGCACGAGCTGCACCAGCATACACTTTCCGAGTTGCTTCAGCTCGCTGAGCTGGTTCGGGGTCGGTTCGTGCGCGGCGAAGACGATGATGGGGAGCCGTGCAGCGTCGGACCGCTCCGATACGGCACGGATCAGGGCGACGGCGGAGCCGTCGGACAGCTCGACGCCGAGCGTCAGGCAATCGAACGAGCCCCGCGCGAGCATCGCGAGCGCCTCCTGCATGGTGCGGGCTTGCACCGTGTGCACGTCGCTGTTGCCGATGGCCCCTGCCAGCCGCATTCTGAGCGAATCGTCGCTGATGACGAGTAGCAGCTGCTTGACCTTCTTGGCGAGGAAGTTCTGTGTCAGCTGGAGTGACGCCCTGAGCGCCGACTCTTCCGCTGGCTTGCGCAGGAACGCGATGGCTCCCTGTTCCAGACCGCGCCGTTCTTCGTCGGACGCGCTGATCACGTGGACTGGAATGTGTCGGGTCGCGGGGTCGTGCTTCAGCTGATCCAACACCACCCAGCCATCCATGTCGGGCAAGCCCAGGTCGAGCGTGATGGCATCCGGCCTGAGCCGGCGCGACAGCTCGAGCCCGTCCTCACCGCTGAGCGCCACCACGCCCCGGAACCCGTGTTCCCGGGCGATGCCGAGCAACGTACGCGCGAAGCTGTCGTCGTCCTCGATCATCAGCAGCACCGGCGCCTCCGAGTTCACTTGCGTGCGGTCGTCCTGCACGCGTGGGGGCGCGGCCAAGTTCGCGTGCATCGCCGAGCGCTTGGGGGTGAAGGTCGGCACCGGGCGCGACTCCGCGGCACCCACTTCGGGCACGTAGTTGCTCGGAAGGTACAACGTGAACACGCTGCCTTTGCCGGGCTCGCTCGAAAGATGCAGCTCACCTCCGAGCAAGAACGCAATCTCACGGCTGATCGCGAGTCCCA
Source organism: Polyangiaceae bacterium (assembly GCA_025937785.1). Classification (GTDB taxonomy): domain Bacteria; phylum Myxococcota_A; class Polyangia; order Polyangiales; family Polyangiaceae; genus JAICQQ01. Next base: position 7,339 of record JAICQQ010000148.1, on the reverse strand, counting down.
GCCCGGTGCCGCCGAATTTGCGGCTGGTGCCGCCGTCCGCTTGCTGGAACGCCTCGAACACGATCTTTTGCTTGTCTTTCGCGATACCGATGCCCGTGTCGATGATCGAGAAGGCCACCACGCGCGCCGCCTGACGCAGGCTCACCGACTCGGCTCCGAAGTCGTCCGCGTGCAACGGAGTGACTTGCAACGTCACGCTGCCGGTCTCGGTGAACTTCAAGGCGTTTGCGAGCAGGTTTCGCAGCACTTGCTTCAGCCGCATGTCGTCGGTCGAGAGCCACTCGGGCAGGTCCGGACTCATCTCGATGCCGAACGCCAGCCCCTTCTCGTCGGCGATCTGCCGGAAGCTCCGTTCGACGAAATCGTGCAGATCCGCCAGCCGTACCGGTCGCATCTCGAGCGCGATCGTGCCCGACTCGATCTTGGCCAGATCCAAGATCTCGTTGATCAGGCTGAGCAGGTCGGCGCCGGAGTGATGGATGGTGCGGGCGTACTCCACCTGGCGCTCGCTCAAGTTCTCGTGGTGATTTTCAGCGAGCTGGCGTGACAAGATCAACAAGCTGTTCAGCGGCGTTCTCAGCTCGTGGCTCATATTGGCCAAGAACTGAGACTTGTAACGTGACGTCATCGCTAGCTGGTCGGCCTTCTCTTCCAGCTCTTGCTTGGCGCGCTCGACCTCGCGGTTCTTCTTCTCGACCTCGGCCTTCTGCTCGGTGAGCTGCCGCGCCTTTTCTTCGAGTTGTTCGTTGGTCAGCTTCAGCTCTTCTTGCCCGGTTCTGAGCTCTTCGGTGAGCCCCTGAGACTGGCGCAACAGATCGTCCGTGCGCATGGTAGCCTCGATGGTGGCAACCACGATGCCGAGGCTGTCGATCAGCTGCTCCAAGAACGCCAGCTGAATCGGGCTGAAGTGCTTGAAAGCTGCGAGCTCGATCACGCCCTTCACTTCGCCCTCGAACACGATCGGCGCCACCACTAGGCACGACGGACACGCCTCGCCCAAAGCCGAGCTGATGCGCAGGTAATCCTTTGGCAAGTTCGCGAGCAGGATGCGCTTGCGCTCGACCGCGGCCTGCCCGACCAGGCTTTCTCCGAGCGCATACTGCGCCGGCGCGCCCGGCTCGCCGCGAGACCCCGCGTACGAAGCGCACAACTTCAAGACAACCTCATTGTCCTGCTTCTCGCAGGTGTAGAAGGCTCCGTACTGCGAGTCCATGACTGGCGCCAACTCCGACAGCACTTGCTCGGCGACGCTGACCAGGGCGCGCTGCCCCTGCAGCATGCGCGTGAAGCGTGCCAGGTTCGTCTTCAGCCAGTCTTGCTCTTCGTTGACGCGCGTCGTCTCCGCGAGCGTCACGATCATTTGGTTCAAATTGTCCTTCAGCAACGCGAGTTCGCCGCGCGCTTCCACCGTGATCGACTGCGTCAGGTCGCCCTTGGTCACGGCCGTGGCTACGTCACCGATCGCGCGCACCTGCCGCGTGAGGTTGCCGGCGAGCTCGTTCACGTTGTTGGTCAGATCGCGCCAGATACCAGCGGCACCGGGCACGTCGGCCTGGCCACCGAGCTTACCTTCCACGCCGACGTCGCGCGCGACGCTGGTCACCTGATCGGCGAACGTGGACAGCGTCACGATCATGCTGTTGATGGTGACCACGAGCGTCGCGATCTCGCCCTTGGCGTCGAGCGTGAGCTTCTGCTTCAGGTCGCCGTTGGCGACCGCGGTCACGACGGTGGCGATGCCGCGCACCTGCTCGGTCAGGTTCTGCGCCATCACGTTCACGTTGTCCGTCAGCTCACGCCAGGTCCCTGAAACTCCACGAACCTCGGCCAGGCCGCCAAGAATACCGTCGGTGCCCACCTCGCGTGCCACGCGCGTCACTTCGTCGGCGAACGAGCTCAGCTGATCCACCATCGTGTTGATCGTGTTCTTCAGCTCCAAAATTTCGCCGCGCACCTCTACCTTGATCTTGCGCGAAAGGTCACCGTTGGCCACGGCCGTGGTCACGGTCGCGATGTCGCGCACCTGAGCGGTCAGGTTCGACGCCATCAGGTTCACGTTGTCCGTCAGCTCCTTCCAGATCCCGGAAACGCCGCGCACCTCGGCCTGGCCTCCGAGCTTACCCTCGACGCCTACGTCGCGTGCCACCCGCGCCACTTCGTCGGCGAACGAGCTCAGCTGATCCACCATCGTGTTGATCGTGTTCTTCAGATCCAGGAACTCGCCGCGCACCTCTACCGTCACCTTCCGATCGAGGTCGCCGCGGGCGATGGCGCTCGACACGCGCGACACGTCACGCACCTGAGCCGTCAGGTTCGAAGCCATCAGGTTCACGTTGTTCGTCAGCTCTTTCCAGGTTCCGCGCACACCCTCCACCGCGGCCTGGCCGCCCAGCTTGCCTTCAGTACCTACTTCGCGCGCGACCAGAGTCACTTGTTCGGCGAAAGCGCTCAGCTGATCGACCATGGTGTTGATCGTGTTCTTCAGCTCCAGAATCTCGCCCCGCGCGTCGACCTGGATCTTCTCTTTCAGATCACCCTGCGCGATCGCGGTTGCGACCTGAGCGATGTTGCGAACCTGTGTGGTCAGGTTGTTCGCCATCGAGTTCACCGCGTCGGTGAGGTCCCGCCAGGTGCCGGACACGCCTTCGACGTCGGCCTGACCGCCCAGCTTGCCCTCGACACCTACGTCACTGGCCAGCCGCGTCACCTGTTCGGCGAACGCACTCAGCTGGTCGACCATGGTGTTGATCGTGTTCTTCAGTTCCAGAATCTCGCCCCGCGCGTCGACTTGGATCTTGCGCGTGAGGTCACCCAGCGCGACCGCCGTCGTCACACCGGCGATGTCGCGCACCTGGTTCGTCAAGTTCGACGCCATCAGGTTCACGTTCTCGGTGAGCTCGCTCCAGATGCCTTGCACCCCGGCGACCTCGGCTTGACCGCCCAGCTTGCCTTCCACGCCTACTTCGCGCGCGACGCGCGTCACCTCGGCGCCGAACGCATTCAGCTGGTCGACCATGTCATTGATGGTGTTCTTCAGGTCGAGCACTTCACCGCGCGCGTGCACCGTGATCTTGCGGGACAAGTCTCCTTGCGCCACCGCGCGCGCCACGCCGGCGATGTTGCGCACCTGATCGGTCAGGTTCGACGCCATCGAGTTCACGTTGTGCGTCAGCTCTTTCCAGACGCCCGACACACCGTGCACCACGGCCTGGCCCCCGAGCACGCCTTCCGTACCCACTTCGCGCGCCATGCGCGTCACTTCGTCGGCGAACGAGCTGAGCGAATCCACCATCGCGTTGATGGTGTTCTTCAGCGTCAGGATTTCGCCCTTCACTTCCACGGTGATCTTGCGGGAGAGGTCGCCGTTGGCCACGGCCGTCGTGACGCCGGCGATGTCACGCACCTGGTCGGTCAGGTTGCGCCCCATCAGGTTCACGTTCTCGGTGAGCTCTCGCCAGACGCCGGACACGTCGCGCACTTCCGCCTGTACGCCGAGCGTACCTTCCGTACCCACCAGGCGCGCCACGCGTGTCACCTCGGACGAGAAGCTGCTGAGCTTGTCGACCGTCGCGTTGATGGTGTCCTTCAGCGTCAGGATCTCGCCGCGCGCGTCGACCGTGATTTTGCGAGAGAGGTCGCCTTCGGCGATCGCCGTCACCACCTCGGCGATATTGCGCACCTGATCGGTCAGGTTGTTGGCCATGAAGTTGACGTTCTCGGTCAACTCACCCCACACACCCGACGCACCGCGCACCTTGGCCTGGCCGCCGAGGATGCCGTCGGTGCCCACTTCGCGTGACACGCGCGTCACTTCGTCGGCGAACGAGCTCAGCTGATCCACCATCGTGTTGATCGTGTTCTTCAGCTCCAGAATCTCGCCCCGCACCTCCACCGTAATCTTCTTCGATAGATTACCCGAAGCGATCGCCGACGAGACTTCGGCGATATTGCGCACCTGATCGGTCAGGTTCTGCGCCATGAAGTTGACGTTCTCGGTCAACTCGCGCCATACGCCAGAGACCCCGCGCACTTGCGCTTGACCGCCGAGGACGCCCTCCGTGCCTACCTCGCGCGACACGCGCGTCACCTCGTCGGCGAACGAGCTCAGCTGATCCACCATCGTGTTGATCGTGTTCTTCAGCTCCAGAATCTCGCCCTGCACTTCGATGCCGATGGTCTTGGTCAAGTCTCCCTGCGCCACCGCGGTGGTCACGCGCGCGATTTCACGCACCTGCGTGGTTAGGTTGCTCGCCATGCGATTCACGCTGTCGGTCACTTCCTTCCAGGCTCCGGACACGCCCTCGACGCGGGCCTGGGCGCCCAGCTTGCCTTCCACACCGACTTCGTGGGCGACCTGCGTCACCTGGCTACCGAAGTTGGCGAGCTGCTGCACCATGCCGTTCACCGCGCGCGCCGAGCTCAAGAACTCGCCCTTCAGAGGATGTGGGCCACCTTCGACGTCGATGGTTTGCGACAGGTCGCCGCGCGACACTGCCGTCACCACCCGCACGACCTCGTTGCTATGGCTCGTCAGCGCGTCGAGCAACTCGTTCACGGACGTGGCGTAGTCGAGCCACCCGCCGTGAAGCGCCCCCTGGGTGAGGCGCCGACGCGTCAGGCCGTCGACACCCACATTCTGTTTCAACTCGAGCATCTCGCGCCGCTGCGACGCCGAGTGCTCCAGGATGTCGTTGAGCACATCGCAGATCTGACCCTCCACGCCGCCAAGACCCTCGGGCAGGCGCGCGTCGAAATCTCCGCGTTTGAGCGCACGCAACGCCGACAACAGCTCGCGCTGATCGAGCTCCCCCTGCGCCGCGTGTCGGTTACTTGCCGACGTTCGCGCGGCGCGTTTGGCTGACTTCTGGTGTGCTAAGCGGATCAACTCGGCCTCCGTGTTGCTGTTCGATGCGGCAGGCGACGTCCGAATCCGTCGCAGCAGACACCGGAGGCGTCGACGGACGGCGGCGCGCGCTCGCGAGTACTCGCGCGATGGCCTCGGCTGTGGCCGGCTTGATCAAGTGCGCTTGGAACCCGGCTTCGAAGGCGCGTTTGCGATCTCGCTCTTGGCCAAAGCCCGTCATCGCGATCATGTACGGCGCGCGTTCGCCAAGCGCGGCATGGATGCGCTCGGCCACGGCGTAGCCATCGATGTCGTCGAGCCCGATGTCGACCACCGCGGCATCGGGCTCGAGCTCCACGCACAGCGCGACTCCCTCCGTGCCGCGTGCCGCAACCTGCACCGAATGCCCCAGGCTGGACAACAACAGGCTCATCATCTCTCGAATGTCCTCGTGATCTTCGATGACGACCAAGCGCAGCGGGGCCGCAGCGCTGGTGGCGCCCTCGACAGCGACTACGTCAGGAGTGGTGATCGCTTCGCTCACGGCCGGCAGCAGCACCACGAACTCACTACCGGCGTTCGGGCCGAAGCTGCGAGCGGAGACGAAACCGCCGTGCAGATCGACCAGGCGCTTGACCAACGTGAGCCCGAGCCCCAACCCACCGCCTTTGGCCCGGAATTGCACGAAGGTATCGAAGATCGACTCGAGCATGTCGTCCGGGATGCCCTGGCCGGTGTCGCGCACGCGGATCAGCGCCTGACCTGCCTCGATGCCGGTGGTCACCGAGATGCTGCCGCCGTCCGGTGTGTAGCGCGACGCGTTGTTCAACAAGTTCGCGATCACCTGCGTCAAGCGGACGCCGTCTCCCTTCAAGGGGATAGGCATCTTCGCCAAGTTCAGCGTCAAGGTCTGTTGGCGCTCGTTCAGCAAGTGGCGGCTCGTGTCGACCGCTTGCTCCACCACGGTGGTGAGGTCGAGCACCTCGTTGCGCAGCTCGATCTTACCCGAGTTGATGCGGGAGACATCGAGCAGATCGTCCACCAGACGGATCAAATGCTGCACCTGACGCCGCATCACCGCCCTGGCCTTGCCGCGGTCCGGGGTCGGGCCACGCGTTTGGTTCCGCTCCAGCATCTCGAGCAGATCGAGGCTGGTCATGATCGGCGCCAGCGGGTTGCGCAACTCGTGGGCGAGCACCGCCAAGAACTCGTCCTTGCGACGGTCGGACTCTTCCAGCCGGCGATTGATGGTGGTGAGCTTGGCTTCCGTCGCCTGGCGCTCGGCCACCATGCGCTTCAGCTCCTCGGCGCGGCGGGCCATTTCTTCGGCGACTCGCGACTTTTCCTCCATCTGCCGGCGCAGCGCCTCTTGCTCCCAGCGGCGCTCTTGTTCGGCGAGCTCTTGTTGATGCAGGCGTCGCTCCTGCTGACGCAACAGGGCGGCCTGCTCCGCCACCTCTTCTGTCCGGCGCTGCAATGAAATTAGGACGGAGGCCTTGGCTCGCACGATCTCAGGCGCTATCGGTTTGAACAGAAAGTCGACGGCGCCCATCGCGTAAGCCTGCAGCGTGTCTTCCCGATCGTGATCGAAGGCGGTGACGAAGATGATCGGGGTGTGCCGGTTGCGCTCGCGCTGGCGGATCAGCCGAGCGGTCTCGAAACCATCCATCGACGGCATCTGCACGTCTAACAATACGAGTGCAAAATCGCGCGCCAGCAGGTGCCGCAGCGCTTCCTGGCCGGATTGCGCCTGGACGACGACAGCGTCCAGCCCCTCCAATGCGACCTTGATCGCCAGAAGATTCGCAGCGTTGTCATCAACTACCAGGATCCCAGCGGCTTGTTTCCTGGAAGCGGGGGCGGAGGCATCGGCGATCGCGGACGTCATTGTGCGAAGCATGAGGGCTTGCCAGAGCAAGCCCATCGTTCAGTAAAATTCACGATACCACCTTTGCTCCGTGAGCCCAGCGAGGCAATTTGCCTCGTGAGCTCGGGAAGAGGTCGATCTTACGCACCTCGTTCGACGCGAAGTCGCCCCCGGGTGACGTTGGCAGCCAGCGACAAAACGGCCCCAGCGCTCGCATCGCTCGTAGCGCCACGCCCCGCGCCCGCAACGCAGCAATGCGGCGACAAACGCTTTTCGACCGGTTTCCGCCGTGGGGATGCGGGGCATACGAATTGCAGTCTCGAGCGATCGCCCTATGCACGGTACGTCTGATGGTCGCAGCCGCGCTTCGCTCACGTCGCTGTTCGAGATCCATCGTGGTGAGGGCCCTTTACTAGCGACAAGCCTGCACGACGCCCACGAGGTCCGTGAGAGCTTGCTGCCCTGCCTGGCACTCGGCGACGCCGAAAGGCTGCGTGAAGAGGACCCCTTCACGGGGCTATGGACCAGCATCTGCCCGAACCGCATCGTCCCGCGCCGCTCACGCTTCGAAGTCGATCTGAACCGGGCCCCGACCCAAGCGATTTATCGAAGGCCCGCCGATGCCTGGG
>JAICQQ010000385.1 GCA_025937785.1 Polyangiaceae bacterium | reverse complement strand
TGCCGCTACACCCCAGAGCCAGCGCCGCCAACGAGGCGAGGCTGCAAAGCCTCACCGAGCCATGATGACTGGTTCGCAGCTTCCAAGCACTCACGGCCGTCAGGATGCTGCCGAGCACAGGTGGCGGCAAGCGCGAGCCTTCCGGCGGCCTCGATCTTTTCGAGGTCGCGCCGGCAAAAATTCGGAGGCAGCATAATCGCTTGGCGATCCGCAGTAGCGGTATCGATACCGTACCTCGGCGAACGGGTTCAGCCGCTACCTCGGCATCACGGGTTAAGCTGAGGCAACCGCATGACCGTCACCAGAACCAGGTCGCTCTCACTGGCGTTGGTGCTCGCCGCGACGGCCCTCAGCTGCGCGCGTCGCCATCCCGAGTCGACGCTCAACGGCGCGCGGTTGCCGACCGTTGCCTCATCCGTGCCGCCGGCTGAGCCGCCCGCCCCCGCGAGCGGGTTCCGGCTGGTTGCGGAGTTCGAGTACCCCATCGGTTTGGCGCCGGTCGGCAGCGACGCCTTGCTGGTCGCGGGTGACCTCGAACCAGTGCCGCTGGCGCTCGTGGGTGGCGCGGTCGATTTCCGACCGCAGCTGGCAAGACTCAACGATCCGACGACGCCGCTCTATCTCTTCTCGGCCGCCGGCGGAACCTGGCCGGGCGATGCATGGCTGGCGCTCGCCCATGAATCGGCCGCGGGCGGGCCGTCGAGCTCGGACCTGTACCAGTGGAACGAGAACGAGGGATGGATCAAGCGCTACGAGTACGGAGCTGCCGTGATCGACATCGCGCCCTGGCGTGGCAACGTGGTGCTGCTCGGTTCGCATTTCAACACTCCTGTGATGCTCCCGCTCGAGCTCCACGAGCTGTCGAGCTCGGGCTTGAAGTCTCTGAGCACAGCCGCGTGTAGCGAGAACGGCGGCGATCTCCTGGCTCCGAGCTGGGTCGACGCAAAGGCCCTGAATCACTTCGGCTACGCGTGCGGTTCGAACTCCGCGTTCTGGCCGCAGGGCGAAGGTGCGTTGGTCATCACCGCACTGTCGAGCGCAGGTGCCCGGACCCAACGCCGCTTCCCGCTCCCGGACGATCTGCGCGTCGCTCAGGTCGTCGTCGACGGAGACGGTCCCATGGCGTTGCTTACTGGCGAGCGGGGGTCCCCTCGCCTCGCGCGCTTCGCCAACGGTCGCTGGAACACGGTGGCGGACCTTCCCCCAAAGTTCGAACGCTTGTCGTCGCCGGGCACGCATTCGCTTTGGGGTGTGGTCGGCGACCAATTGCGCACGTGGCAGGGCCCCGGATGGACGACGACCACGTTGCCGAGCGACGCCCGCTACGCGCAAGCCTCCTGGCACTCCGTCTGGCGCCGCGGTCCCGACGACGTCTGGTTGATCGGCAAGATCAGGGGCTCGAACCCGTCGGGCGGCCAATGGCTGCTCTTCAACAGCGCCGGCGCTCGTGCCACAGGCAGCGTGCCCAGCGACGCGGCTCGCGCCGCCCTGGCCGAGGGCATGACGCACGACCGCAAGGGCTGTACGGAGCCTTTCGCCAACTTCATCCAGCTCCACTCCTTCGAGCCAGCCTCGGAGAGCCAGCCGCCGGATTTGAGCGACGAGGCAGCGCGGAGCCGGCTGAGCACGGTACTGAAGGGCCATCCCGAGCTTCGCCACCTGAAGTTCGTGAGCCACGACTGTCACGGCGCCCTGTGCATCGGCGCACAGGTGAAGGATCGCGCCGAGGTCGAAGCCCTCCGCGCCCTGCTGCCGAGAGATACCTACGCTCGTGATGACGACGCTCGCTGTGTCCCGCCCCCCATCAGCCGTCCCTTCGCGGTCCCTCTCTGACGGTACTCATGCCCTCACGCTACGTTCTGTTCTCGCTCGTTCTCGGACTCGGCCTCACGAGCGCTTGTCGGAAGCACGAGGACGCGCCCCGGGGCGCCGCAAAGCCGGCGCCGAAGCTCGAGGAGACCTGCGACGCCGACGGCTGGTGTGTTCAGAAGGCGCCCGGAAAGTCGCTCTGCGCGGTCTGGGCAGCCAGCCCGACCGACGTCTGGGCAGCCGGCACCATCGTCGCGCATTGGGACGGAGTGCGCTGGAGCGAAGTGAAAGGCACGCCAGGGCGCGAGCCACCCGGGGACGGATGTTCGCTCAAAGCCATCCACGGCATCGGGCCGAATGCCGTCTGGGCCGTTGGTGGGGACCTCGCGCTGTTCTGGGACGGGAGGAAGCTCGCTCAGCACGCGATGCCGATCGACGCCATCGACGTCTTCGTCACGGCGACCGACGCCGCCTGGGCGGTAGGGTCCATGGGGTCCATGGCTCGCTGGGACGGGCGGCAATGGACGCAGCTCCCTCGGGCAGTGGATCTTCCTCTGCGGACCGTGTACTGCGCGAACGGGAACGACTGCTGGACGGCGGGCTACACGGGCGAGGTCGAGCCGGGAGATGCCAGCACTTTCCTGCACTGGAACGGCAGCCTTTGGCAGGAGCAACGGGTGAACGTGCCCGGCGTCCAGTCGCTGTCGGGGACCGCCAGCAATGATGTGTGGGCCGTGGGCGCCTGGGGCCGGATCTTCCACTACGACGGCCGCAGCTGGGCAGCGCGCCCCTCACCGGCCCAGCGAACGCTGTACGAGGTCCACGCCGCGGCCCGCGATGATGTCTGGGCACTGGGCGACGACGGGCTCATCATCCATTTCGACGGCAAGCAGTGGTCCGCCGCGCAGCCCACCTGGCCGCGCCTCACGTCGTTGACGACTACGCCGTCGCTGACGACTACGCCGTCTCGCGAGCTCTGGACGCTCAACGCCCGGACGATTTTACACTGGCGAGGCCCGACGTTTCGCCCGAAGGCGTTGCTCGCCAAGGACCTCTGGGACCTCGATCCGGCGGAAACCCAGAAGCAGAAGGAGCGTCGCAGGCTCCAGTTCTACCTGAAGCACCTCGCCGAAGGTCGGAGTGCCACGAAGGCCGCAAAGTACGCAGCCGCCGTCGACGCTTTCACGGAAGCGCTCTGGGCAAAACCAAACGACGCGCAAGCCTTTGCCGAGCGTGGGCACGCCGCCTACCTCGCCAAGAAACTCGACGACGCCGAACGCGATCTCGAGCAAGCGGCCGAGCGCGCCGCCGACCGCAAGTTGCGCGCTCAAATCTTCTTCAACCTGGGCCTCGTGCGCGAGGCACGCGAGGAAGACGCAACGTCCGCGTTCGCGCTCTCGAACTTCTTGCATGCCACGGCTGCCGCTCAGAGAAAGCTGGCCGGCAAGAATGCCTGCGCGCTCGAGATCGAGCGCAACCCGAACGCTGTCGAGCGGAAGACCTACGGAGATTGGCTGGCGTTTCATGCCGACGCCGGCCTGCACATCCACGGCTCGCCCCGCACGAATGACGATGCGAAGCGACTCCTGTGTGAGAATTCCGGGTGTCCGGGTGCGGGCCCGTGGGTCGTCACGGACCGTGAACGCTTCGCCTTGCTGGTCAGCGAGACTAAAACCGGTCTAACCATTGCGACCGTCGCCACGGCGCAGGGCTTCGGTATGTGTCCCGAGTCTGTCGGTGCGGAGATCGTCTACAGCTCGACCGACAGCATCGTCGTCCGCGGCGCGGGAGGCTCGGGGTACGAAGTGATGTACTGCGGCCCCAGCGATGCCACGCACGAGTGCAGCGCGGAGGAGCTCGAAAAGATCGGGACGGATCCGGACTCGCTGGAGTGGATCCGCGGTTGCCACTGGCGTGAGCACACTCGATACGCGGTGCTCGACCGCAGAACCCTCAGCTCGAGGCTCGTCGTCACGCAGTACGACGATTTGAACCAGGGAGTGAAGGAGTCGGAACAGACTGGCGTCAGCGTCGATGCCAGCGGCATCGCCATCAGCGGCCCTGGCTGCGCCGCTCTGCTGCCCCTGAAAAGCACTCCTTAGCCCAGCTCCTTGTGCCTGCCATCCGCGGCGCGCCTGCTGCAGCTCTTCCTCGGTCAGCGCGGAGAGACGACGCGAGCGGCGGCTTGCAGCGAGCGACTGGCTGTCTCGAGACCGGCCGTGATGGAGCTAAACACGCTCGCCGGAAAGCCTTTCGGCAGCTGATTGCCCACCTGTTCGATCGCCAGGGGAGTCGTTGCGACGACCTCGTCGATGATGTCGTTCATATCGTGACCAGTCCGCAAGCTCGGGCCGTGGTATTGAAGTGATCGCGCCGTATCTCCGCGATTCGGTAGAGCTTGTTCTTGCTGCGGACCGCCATCGCCAGCTTGATGTTGTTCTTGTGAAGCTGGTTGCCTTTCTTGCCAACGACCGGCCACACGGAGATGACATCGTAGAGTGGAGTCAGCCGGAAATTGCCCTGAGGCAGCAAATGAATGCTGAAGTTCTTGGCATGACCGTCGGCGGCAGCCAACATCCAGAAAAGTAGCTGGGCTTTGAGGAGCGTCGTGAGGTCGGCATCGCGCGAGTCCGACGAGCGCAAGATCCGAGAAATTTCGAGGAGGCCGGGGCCACCGTCGGTTTCGTACTTGTCCCCGCTGGGTCGACCCGTAGCTTGACAGAAGTCCTCCTGTGGCAGTCGCAGCCAGTACCTTCTGGAAGGGTGTAGCTTGCGGTCGAAGCGCTCGACGATCAGCGTCTTCACCTCGCCGAACTCTGCCAATTCCGAGTGCGCAACTGGGAGCCCGTAGGCTGCCAGCAGGCGCGAGCAGAGCCACTCGTTATGTATCGAGGCGCTAAGGTCTAGTTGGTGGTTGCCCACCAGACCGAGAGGTAGCTTGAGAATGTGCGTCGTCGGTGTGGAGCCACGCGGCATGCACCAGCGCCCGCGATGAAACGTCAAGGCAGTTTTCTCCTGCGCGCCCGCGAGTGAGACGCGAAAGTCTGCGTCGGTGTCAGTTTCCCGAAAGTCAGCGCTCGTTACCGTGCGCAAGAGTTGCTCTATCCGCGTGTCGTCAAGAGCTTTTGTGCGAATCTGGAAGACGTCCTGTGGCTTCTCCCCCACGCGGAGCAACTGAACCGCGCCCACACAATCGCGCCCAATCGCGGCCAGGAGCTCGAACGGGTCACGACCCCGCGTGCCGTAGCGCGATGCGATGCGCCGTCGAATGGGTTCGCTGTCGGGGAGCAAGTTGTCGAAGTAGTTGCCGACGCGCTCGCCCTTCACGG
>JAICQQ010000479.1 GCA_025937785.1 Polyangiaceae bacterium | reverse complement strand
TTGGGTGCGGCTCCATGGCGACGAGCGAAATCGTGCAGAACTCCGCGAGTTTGAGGGCATGAGCGGCGGACAGACGGGCCCTTCAGGGTACGGTGCGGTTGCTTACACCAACCCGATCCCGGAGGGTCCCGATGGGCGCAGCATACAGCAAAGAAGCAGGATTGAGCGAGCCGTTCGCGGCGGCGCACGAGCAGGCGGCGGCGATGGAGCAGCATCTTCGTTCGGGTGACGCGATGGCGCAGACGCATTCGGAGCTCGAGACGTACATCGAGCGCGAGGGGCGAGAGCTCCAGCGCCGCCTGCTCCAAGCCCATCTGGAGCTGCGAGCCGCGCGAGAGCGGCCGGTCGAGGTCCAAGCCGCCGACGGAGTCCGGCGTAGCTATCGGCGTCCAAGCGGGCGCCCGCTCGGTACGCTCTTCGGCACCGTCGAGGTGGCGCGCCTGGCCTACCAGGGTCCGGGCGTCGAAGGGCTTCACCCGCTGGACGCGACGCTCAACCTGCCCGAGGAGCTGTACTCGCACGGGCTGCGGCGACTGGTGGCCGAGCACGCGGCCCGCTCGTCGTACGAGGAAGTCCAGGCAGTGCTCGGCGAGCGCACCGGCAAGCCCGTCGGCAAGCGGCAGCTCGAGGAGCTTTCGATCCGCGCCGCCCGCGATTTCGAGGCGTTCTACGAGTCGCGCACGACCGAAGCCGAGGAGGGCCGCGAGCTGCTCGTGATGAGTTTCGATGGCGCGGGCATCATCATGCGGCCCGAGGACTTGCGGCCTGCGACGCAGAAGGCCGCGGCCCAGGCGACGCGCAAGCTCGCGACGCGCCTGACGCGGGGCGAGAAGCGCAATCGAAAGCGCATGGCGGAGGTCGCAGCGATCTACTCCGTGGCGCCGTTCCCGCGCTCGGTCACTGACGTGATGCACGACCTGCGACCGGTCCCCGGGGTCAAGAGGAAGCGACCCCGTCCGAAGAACAAGCGCGTCTCGGCCAGCGTCGTCGACGACGCGAATGAGGTCATCTCTCGGACCTTCGACGAGGCGCGCCGGCGCGATCCCGAGCAGCTCCGCTGCTGGGTCGCGCTCGTCGACGGCAACCGCGACCAGATCGCCGCCATCCAGAAGCAAGCCAAAGCGCGCGGCGTCGAGCTCACGCTGGTGCTCGATCTGATGCACGTGCTCGAGCACCTCTGGAAAGCCGCCTATGCCTTCGAGCCCGACGGCAGCAAAGAAGCCGAGGCGTGGGTCGACCAGCGCCTGCTCGGCTTGCTCAGCGGACAATCCGCCGGCTATCTCGCCAGGGGCTTGCGACGAAACGCGCGCGCTCGCGGACTGAGCGACAAGGAGAGCGCGCCCGTCGAGGCGTGCGCCAACTACCTCGTCAACAACAGCAAGCTCTTGCACTACGACCGCGCCCTGCGCGATGGCCTGCCCATCGCCACCGGCGTCATCGAGGGCGCTTGCCGCTACCTCGTCCGCGACCGCATGGACCGCACCGGCGCGCGCTGGTCGCTCGACGGTGCCGAAGCCGTACTCAGGCTCCGCGCGCTCTGGACCAACGGCGATTTCGACGCCTACTGGGCGTTCCATCTCGACCGCGAACACCAGCGGACCCATCGCTCACGCTACGCCGACGGGCAAGTGCCGTACCCGCTCGCACCCTCCAAGGCCACCCTCAAGGCCGTCAATTGACGGAAACTCCCTCGTTCCATGGGAGCCGCACCCAACTGCTTTAGCTGTCCGGAATGACGACCGCCGGCCTTCGCGATGTCGAAAGCGGTGCCTGCCCCCCTTGCGGCATGGGGGGACCCCGACGCGAGCTTCGCATCCGCGAGCTGATTTTCTAGGTGCGTTCGCGAGGTTGCGAGCGCGTTGGGACAGGTGTTCAGCGGGCTCGCAAACGAAAAATCCCAGACGCGTGTTTTTGACTGCACGCCCTCAAGCGCAGAGGCGTTCGTCGTCGCGCACAGCATCGCCGCGATGCACGCGAGCACCACGCACGCCCGCGCGCGGAAGCGGAGCAGCGTAGCAACGACGGCGGCGAGGGCAGGCACGTTTCCGAGTTTAGCCGCGTTCTCGAGGGGCAACTAAAGAGAAAACGCTACAGCTTTGGGCCGCGGTCGCGGCGAGCACCCCACACCGAGTGCACCATGATCACCTGGGCTTTTCGGTTCACGGAGAAGTACACGTGGTACTCGGTCTTCTCCAGCAGCCAGCGGCGGATGAGCCGGTTCTTCCTGTAGCCGTAGATCTGGCCGGAGATTGGTGCCGTGCAGAGATGCCGCTCGGCGGCCTCTAGCT